>JBDTJC010000041.1:0-60445 GCA_039936055.1 Polyangiaceae bacterium
TTCTTGCCGGCTTTCTTCTTGCCGGCTTTCTTCTTAGCCTTCTTCACGGGCGCGGCTGCGGCCATTGCGGGTGCAGCTTTCTTCGCGCTCTTCTTCTTCTTCTTGGCGGCCATTGATCCGTCCTCTATTTTTCTGATGCGCAACACATGCGAGCGCAATCAATAGATCACACTTTGCAATCCATGTGCACGTACAGTCAAGAAGGTCGTTGCAGATCGTGAATGAATATTTGCCGCGAGCACTCGCTCAGCACGCCTCGAGCGAGTCGAGCGAGTCCGAAACGACACGCCCTTAAGTCCGAAGCGCAGCGCGCGTGATCCCTGTACACTCGGCAAACAATGACGTTCGAGGGCACTGCCGGATACGAGAGCGCGCTCCGCAACGAGGCGCTTCGGGTCTACCGGCGCTACATGTTGGAGGTCGTGGAAGGCTTCACATTGTGTCCGTGGGCGGTCGCCGCGCGGCGCGACGGCCACGTCGTTGAGCACGTGATTTTGGCTGAAAATCAAGGCATTCCGCAGCAATCGCTGACGCTCTTGAAGAGCCTCGAAGCGCACCTCCAGACGGACATCGCGCTGTTCATCTACCCCGACCTCGAGCTCGACCGCTTGGGCTTCGAGGGCTTCGTGCGGACCCTGCGCGAACAGGACGCCGCTCGCTACGAGGTCGGTGAGATCCCATTCGCGATGGCCGCCTTCCACCCCGACGCCCGCGCCGACTTGAAGGAACCGGAGCGGCTGATTCCATTCCTACGCCGGACCCCAGATCCGACCATCCAGGTGGTGCGGCGGGCGGCACTCGATCGCGTGCGGGGCAACAGCCAGGAGGGGACCTCGTTCTTCGACCTGGCTGACCTCGGGAAACTGCCATTGCCACAAAAGGAGGCTATTTCCCTACGTCAGCGCATCGCGCAGGCCAATCTCGACACCGCGCTGGAGGTCGGCGTGGACACCCTGGAGGCACTGTTTGAGGACATCCGTAGGGACCGCGACGCGAGCTACGCACGCCTCCGGCGAGCGCCCGAATCGCCCCCCTGATCCGTTCGCCGGCGGACTCGTATCGCGCTCGCATGGCGCCCGCGGCTAGCTACGGACCTCTACTACCCCTATGCTCACGGGCGTGCCCCTCGAGCTGAAGGCCCCAAGCGGACTGTGGCTGCTTGGTCTGCTGGCCCCGCTCGTGCTGCTCTACGTGCTCAAGATTCGGCGCCAGCGCGTGACCGTTTCGTCCACCTGGTTGTGGGCCGCGGCAGCGCGTGATTTGGCCGCGAAAAGCCCGTTCAAGCGCCTCGTCGTGCAGCTCCCGTTGCTGCTTGAGGTGCTGGCTTTGAGCCTGCTCGCGCTTGCGCTGGCCCGCCCGGCGTCCCGAGGCGGACACATCGCCGGGGACCACGTGGCGATAGTGGTCGACACCAGCGCATCGATGGCCACGCTCGAACCCGACGGCCGTTCGCGGCTCGCACATGCCCGCGAGGCCGCCTCAGCCGTGATCCGCGCGCTGGCACCCGGTGCGCAGGCGGTGATCGTCGAAGCCGGACGCGAGGCCCACATCGTATCGCCCATGGACAGCGACAGGAGGCGCCTGGAAGCGTCGCTGGAGAAGCTCGAAGGCTCCGACGCCGAGGGCCGCATGACCCAGGCGATTGCCGCCGCCAACGCCCAGCTGCGCCCCTACGACCGAGGCGCCCGGGTGGTGGTCGTCAGCGACGGCGCCCTGGCTGATCGCGACGCTTTCGCCTCCAGCCGGCTCCCGGTCGAACTGGTGCGCATCGGTAGCCCCGTGGACAACGCCGCTCTGGTGCGGCTAGACATCGGCAGCAGCGAAGACCCCACGAGCCATCGCGAGCAGGTGCAAGCCTTCGCCATGGTCCAAAATTATGGGCTCAAAGCGCGCAGCCTGTACGTCACGCTGAGCGAGCGAAACGTGTCCACGCCGCTCGCCTCGCGCCGCATCGACCTCGCGCCGGGCGAGCGCGCGCCGGTGGTGCTGGCCTTCGAACCCGCGCCGGGCGACGCCGGAGTGGGCCTGATCGTCGAATTGTCGCCGCACGATGCCTTGCCCACCGACGACCGCGCGTACGGGCGGGTCCCGAGCGGCGCCAAGCTGCAAGTGGTGATGGCGCCGGCCAAAGCCAACCCCTGGGTGGCCCGCGCGCTCGGCTCCGATCCGAACGTGGATCTGCTCGGTGCCTCAGTCGCTGGCCTTCGCAGCGCGGGCATCGCTGATGATGCGCTGGTCGTAGTCGACGGCGCGTGCCCGAACAACGTGCCCGGCGCTGATCTGCTGATCCTCAACCCGCCGCCTGGCCCGTGCGGCACGACCGTAGTCGGCACGACCCTCGACGCCCCCGTCGTCACCTCATGGGCCGAGGTCGACCCGCGCCTGCGCTTCCTCTCCCTCGACGGCGTGGAGCTAGCTCACGCACACCACTTGGAGCCAGACAGCCCGCAGGCGGCCCTGGTGCAAAGTCGCGAAGGCGCCCTGATCACCGATGCCTCGACGCCCGGGCGCACGACCACCGTGGTCGGCTTCGACGTGGGCGACAGCAATTGGCCGCTGAAGGCCTCGTTCGTGCTGTTCATGCGCAATGTGGTGGAGCTCGCGCGCAGCCACCGCTTGCGCGGCTCCGAAGCTCCCGCGCACGTCGGCGAGCCGTACAGCTTGCGCGTGCCCATCGATATCACCGAAGTCGACCTCGAAGCCCCGGGCGGCGCGCGCCAGAAGCTAGCCGCGCGTGACGGCCTGTGCGTGATCCCGAGTTTGCCGCGGGCCGGCTTCTATTACGCCAGTTATAAGGGCAAAACTCGGGGGAGCGCGCTCTTCAGCGCCAACCTCACCAGTGAGCGAGAGAGCGATCTGCGCCCACCTGAACTGCCAGGCGCCAGCGCCGCGGGAGGGACGGTCGCCTCGCGCTCAGAGCAAGAGCTGTCGGATGCGGTCGTGGATTGGTCTTGGGTGCTGGCTGCCCTGGCCCTCGGCTTGATCGCGCTGGATGTGTGGTGGGTCACGCGCCGCCCGCGCGCGCTGAGTCTCGGCTTGCCCGTGCCTCCGGAACGGCGCTCGGGGGTCACGCGGTGAAGGCGCTGCGGCATGCCTTGCGCGTGCTCGGGGTGCTGCCCTTGGTGCTGGTCCTGCTCGGCCAATTGCCGCGCTTCTATGTGCCGTACGTGCGCTTCGAGCGCCCGCTGTACAGCCTCCCCGCAGCCATTGCGGTGTGGTTCATCGTCGCGCGCTTGGCGTTGCTTGCTCCCCGCCAACACCGAGTCCGACGCCTGCTGCAAACGCTGACCATGGGCGCCTCCGCGCTCACGGCTGCGTACGCGCTGATCGGCGTCGAGCTGGGTCGGCCCTTGGATCGCCTGGCCATCATCGTAGCCATCGACCGCAGCCGCAGCATCGACCTCGTGCCGGGCGCCGACGCGCGCGTGAGCAGTGAGCTGCGCGTGGCCGAGGTCGGCATGCGCGAGCACGACCGCATCGGCACCGTGGCCTTCGGCGCCAGCGCAGCGGTCGAGGACCCGCTGCGCGAGCGCACGATCTTGCCCGCGCCGCAAAAAGCGGACATCGGCCGCGACGGTACGGACTTGGGCGCTGCAATCCGCCGCGCGCTCGGTGAAGTGCCGGTGGACTCCGCCGCGCGCATCGTGCTCGTGAGCGACGGCGTCGCGACTCGCGGTGACACGCTGAACGCGGCTGCGGCGGCCGTCGCGGCCGGCGTGCCAATCGACGTCGTGCCACTGGATCAAGCAAAAGTGCCGGACGTGCGCGTCGCTTCCGTGCACACCGTGCCACGCGCCAACGCCGGTGAAGCGCTCGATTTGCGCGTCGTCACTGAGTCCACCTCCGCCGCTGAAGTGGAGCTGCGCGTGCTCCGCGACGGCCAATTGATCCGCAAGGGCAACGCAAAAATCGCCGCCGGCGAGGACGTACTGCACCTGCGTGAAGTGGCCGGGGAGCCCGGATTTCATCGTTACGACGTAGAGATAAGCGCGCTCGACGGCCAGCAGGACCAAGCGCACGAAGACAACTCCGGCTCAGCCTTCGTGCGCGTGCGCGGCGAGGCCGTGGCACTGATCTTGGAGCGCGATCCTCCGCTCGCGGGCGGATTACGGAAGGCGCTGGAGGCCGCGGCCTTCAAAGTGACAGTCGCGGGCCCGGCCGGCGTGCCCGCAGATTTGGCGGCGTTCGCCGCTTATGATCTGATTGTGCTGAGCGACATTGCGGCCAGCGAGTTGGCGACGTCACAACTCGACGCCCTCGCCTCGTACGTCCGTGATCTGGGCGGCGGGCTGCTGCTCATGGGCGGGGACCACTCCCTCGGCCCGGGCGGTTTTGGCAAAACGCCGGTCGAAGAAGTCAGCCCCGTCTCTTTCGACCTGAAACAAGAGCGCCGGCGCGCCAGCTTGGCCGAGGTGATCGCGGTCGACTATTCCGGGTCCATGGGCATGAGCGCCGGCTCGAACACCAAGCTGGAGCTGGCCAACGAAGCCGCCGTCCGCAGCGCAGAGCTGCTCGGTGCCGGGGACCGCCTGGGCGTCATGCATGTGGACACCGCCGTGAAATGGACGGTGCCGCTCGGGCCAGTGTTGGACAGGATGCAAATCGCCAAGGACATCCGCGGCGTGGGCGTGGGTGGCGGCGGCATTTACATCGATTTGACGCTGGAAAATGGCTACGCCGCGCTGGCCAAAGAGCACGTGCAGCTGAAGCACCTGCTGCTCTTTTCCGATGGCAATGACGCCGAAGAGCGCAGCAACGCCTTCGCGCTCGTCAGCTCCGGCAAAGCGCGGGGCATCACGACCAGCGTCGTCGCCTTGGGCACCGGGTCGGACGTGCCGGCGCTCGAACACATGAGCAAGCTCGGTGATGGCCGCTTCTACCTGGTCGAAGACGCGAGCCGCCTGCCCGCCGTGTTCGCCCAAGAGACCATTCTGGCCGCGCGCAGCTCCATCAATGAGCTTTCGTTTCGCCCGCAAGTGCAGAGCCCGGGCCCGGCCACGCGGGGCATTGATTTCACGACTGCGCCGCCACTTCAAGGTTACGTCGTGACGTTGCCCAAGGGCCGAGCCCAAGTGCACTTGGTGGGCCCGGAAGGCGATCCGATCTTGGCAACGTGGTCCGCGGGCATCGGCCGCTGCGCGACGTTCACCAGCGATTACAAAGACCGCTGGGGCGTCGCTTGGACGGGCTGGGATGGCGCGGAGCGCCTCTTCGGGCAGCTCGGGCGAGATCTTTCGCGGCGCACGGACAACCCGCGCGTACGCGTGGAAGCGGACACGCTGGGCGGTGAATTGCGCTTGCGCGCCAACGTGCTGGACGAACACGGCCACGCCGAGAACTTCAGGCGCATCGAAGTGCGCGTGGCAGGCCCCGACGGCTTTTCGGCGACAGTTCCGCTGGATGCCGCGGGCGCGGGCGCGTACTCCGGCAGTTTGCCGCTGGCTCGCCCAGGCGCGTACGTCGCCACCGCTGTCGACGAGCAGTCCAACGAAGTGCTCGGCATGACCGCCGCCGCGCTGTCAGCAGGTGAAGAGCTGCGCCCGACGGGTACAGATCGCGGCACCCTGCGCCAAGTCACCACCGTCACCGGCGGCAAAATGCGCGACACGCTGGCCGGCATTTTCTCGGATCGTGAGGCGCTGCGTTTCGCGTATCAGAACCTCAATCAGCTCCTCGCGGTGCTGGCCGCGTGCTTCCTGCTCATGGCTGTCGCGAGTCGACGCTTGGCCGTACCCGATGCGCTAGTGCACGCCTCCGCTGGAGTCCGAACTTGGCTCAAGCGCCCGAAAGATCGGCGCGCCCCACGCACAGGAGCACCAAAGCCCCCAAACCCAGGCCTCGAAGCATTGCGCCAAGCCAAAGCGCGCAGCGAAGCTGAACGCCCCGCGCCAACCGCGGAACGCCTCCCCGATCCGATTGTCGTCGCGGTGCGGCCCGTTCCAACAGCGCGCGTAACCACGCCGAGCCGCCCACTCCCTCGCCAAGCCACGGCCGCAGAAATTTTGCTCGCGCGACGCAAAGGGAAGAAGCCATGACGCAGGCAGCACTCGGTTCGCTGATCGCCGCATGCGCGCTGTCCGCGTACGCTTGCGCGCCGCCGCGCGACGTGGATCTCGCGCGCACTGTGCGGCTCGTTTCCTCGCCCACCAGCATCAGCGAGCTCTCGGAAGCCCGCGCTTCTGCCGCACTTCCAGCCGAAATCACCTTTGGAAGTAGCCAGGGGCGCAGCGCGCTGTACCTGAAATTCCCGGCCAATTTCGCGGCTTACCGCACACCGCTGAAAGCCTTCATCGCGCTCTCGCCGCGCGAGGACGCGACCGCAGACGCGACGCCGGTCGTAGTCGAAGCGTGGCGCGTCAATGCAGCCTGGGAAGCCACGGAGATGCGGGCTTGGTCGGACAAGCCGCCACTGGCACCGCCCTCCGCGCGCGCCCAACTGGACACCTCACCGGCACGAGAACTACGCATCGATGTAACGGAGCTGATGCGCTTTGCCGCGCAGAACCCAGCCCTGGATTTTGGGTTCGCATTGCTCGGTCAAGGCGGCCCGGGACACGGCGCAAGCTTCGCTACCGGAATCAGCGGGGGGGACGCACCGCGGCTGGAAGTTTACGTGCGCTAATCATCGAGAGGCGCCCAGACTCGCGCCGCCTAAGAATTGAGACGAAGCACTGCGACTCGAGCGCAGGTAACGGAGGCAGACCGCGCTCGGACGCCAGCTTCTCGCGGGCGATTGCTCGCATGAACTCCGCGCGGCTCTCGAAACGATTCATCCGCGCGAAGGCGTCCAGATCCAACGGCGGAGGTAGACCAAACCACTCATTGACGCGTCGCGGGTCGCGCGGATATCGACCAAAGTGACCGACAGCGGTTTAAATCCCGAAGCATCTGGTCCCTCAGCCGTTTCTGCGCCTACTGAGATGCCTTCTCCCCCACGCCCAGCAACGACCCCGTAACAATCTCAATCCCACTCAGCTCCCCCGCCCAATCGATCCCCAAGCTCGCCGATAGCCCCGAAGCGAGCTTCTTCCCGAAACAGCGCGCTACGATCTCGCAGCTCAAATCAAGCCCCAAGGCGCTCGCTCGCGCGCTCAAGATCTTGCCCGACGCGCACACGGGATCCCTCGAGTTGGCCTGGGCGCTGGGGCAGAAGGCGGCGAGCTCCAGCGCGAGCTCGGCACTGGCGGCGACTTGTACCTGATCGAGCAAGCCGGCCTTGGCCAGCAGCCACACGCCATTGCCGATGGCCGCAATGAACTCCGCCTCGGCCGCGGAGCGGCGCAACCACGCGAGCAACGCTTCGTCTTCGGCGGCGCGGCGCGCGCCGTAACCGCCCGGAATGATCAGGCACTCAGCTCCCGTGTGGCTCGCCCAGTCGTGCGTGGCCTGCAGGGTCAGGGCGCTGCGCGTGGTCACCGGGACGACACCGTTGGCGACAAGATCGATCTTGAACGGCTGAAAATTCCATTGCCGACCGGCGCTCGACAGCACGCTCATCGGACCGGTCACGTCCAGCAGTTCGACTTCGTCGAACAGGGCGATGGCGGTGGCATACGGCTTGGTTCGCATGCGCTTTCAGAGCGTGAGGATGGTGCTGCCGGTAGTGCTGCGGCTCTCCAGCGCGCGGTGCGCGTCTGCGGCCTGTGTCAGCGGAAAACGCTGCCCGATTTCGACCTTCAGCCCGTCGCGAATGGCTTGAAACAGGGCACTTGCGCAGGGCAGCAACGCCTCCCGCGTGGCCACGTAATTGCCCAACGTGGGGCGCGTCACGAACAGCGAGCCCTTTTGCGCGAGCAGCGCGATATCCAGCGGCTCGGGCTTGCCCGAGGCATTGCCGAAGCTGACCAACATGCCGCGTGGTTCGAGGCAATCCAAGGACTCCATGAACGTAGCCTTGCCCACCGAATCGAACACGACCGGCACGCCGCGCCCCGCCGTTAGCTCGCGCACGCGCGCTGCAAACGGCTGTCCGCCGGTGACCAGCACTTCGTGACAGCCGTGAGCCCGCGCCAGCTCCACCTTGGCCTCCGACCCCACGGTACCGATCACGCGCGCACCCAATGCGTTCAACCACTGACAGGCGATCAACCCAACGCCACCCGCCGCCGCATGGAAGAGCACCGTTTGCCCGCGCTCGACCGCGTACGTGCGGTGAATCAAATACTCCGCGGTCATGCCTTTGAGCAAAGACGCGGCCGCGACCTCATCACTGACGTCATCCGGAATCGGCACCAGCCGGTCCGCGGCAATGATGCGCGCATCCGCGTAGGCGGCCGGCGCACCGGTGGCGTAAGCGACACGCTCCCCGACGCGCACCGACGTCACCCCAGCGCCTACTTGCTCGACCACGCCCGCCGCTTCCGAACCCAACCCGGACGGCAGCGGCAACGGGTACAGCCCGCTGCGCTGGTAGGTGTCGACGAAGTTCACGCCCACGGCGTGATGGCGGACCCTCGCCTCCCCCGCTTTCGGCTCCGGAAGCGAGATTTCCTCGAGAGTCAGGACCTCGGGCCCCCCGGTCCGAGCGAAGCGAATCGCGCGCGTCATGTTCCGCAGACTAGCGAGCTTTCGCCGCCCGCGCGACCTCCCCCAGCGGGAAGAGCGGCCGCGCGGGGCTGCGCGGCGCGCCGTGTCCTGAGCGTAGTTCTGTGGTATCCCCAAGGAAGTCCGCATGTCGTCCGATCCTGGCTTCGAGCTCAAGCCGACGTCCACCCCGTTGCCCGCGGCCGAGCGCGCAAAGCTGATGAAAAATCTCGGCTTTGGGCGTGTGTTCACCGAACACATGGTGACCATTCAGTACAAGGCTCCGGACGGCTGGGGGACCGGTCTGCTTTCGCCGTACGCGCCCATCCCGCTGGATCCGGCGTGCTCCGTGCTCCATTACGGCCAAGCCATCTTCGAGGGCTTCAAAGCCTATCGCCAACCGGACGGCGGCATCGCCACGTTCCGGCCTTCCGCCAACGGGCAACGCTTCAACCACTCCGCAGCGCGCTTGGCCATGCCCTCACTGCCCGTCGAGCGCTTCGTGGAAGCAGCGGATATCCTGATCCGCCAAGAGCGCGACTGGGTGCCGCCGAACCCGGGTGAAAGCCTATACCTGCGCCCGCTGATGATCGCGACGGAAGTGGGGCTCGGGGTGCGGCCGGCCAAGGAATATTTGTTCCTGCTCTTCGGGTCGCCCTCAGGCGCCTACTTCGCGCAGGGCGTGAAGCCGCTCACGGTCTGGCTGTGCAAAGAGTACGTGCGAGCGGCCCCGGGCGGTACCGGTGAAGCCAAGTGCGCGGGCAACTACGCCGCGAGCTTGATCGCGCAACAGCAGGCGCTGGATGCGGGCTGTCAGCAAGTGGTCTGGCTTGACGCCGTGCACAAGCGCTTCGTCGAAGAGATGGGCGGCATGAACCTATTCTTCGTGTACAAAGACGGCACGTCCTCGCGCGTCGTCACGCCCAAGCTGACCGGCACCTTGCTACCCGGTATCACGCGCGACAGCCTGCTCACCATCGCCCAAGACCTCGGCTACGGCGTCGCTGAAGCCACCATCAGCATCGAAGACTGGGAGCGTGACTTGAAGAGCGGCGCGCTCACTGAAGTGTTCGCCTGCGGCACCGCAGCGGTCATCACCCCCGTGGGTGAAGTGAAGTTCGAAGGCGGCGGCTGGCTGGTGAACAACGGCCAAACGGGGCCCGTTGCGCAACGCTTGCGGGACACCCTGCTCGCCGTGCAGCACGGCACATTGCCGGACACGCACGGGTTCATGCACCGCGTGTTGTAGCGCGACGCGGGTGGAACAAATCGGGCTGAGTGGTGCGCTGCGGGGCCGCGGGCGCCCCCTCAAGCTCGAACCCATCACTTCAACGTGCTATTCGGCGCGGCGCGCTGCATCAATCAGCGCATTGCACGACGGAAAACTCTGCGGAGGTTCCCTTCGAACGCGTGAGCAGCAACTTGCCGTCGCGACCCGCGATCAAATCACCACCACGCACCACGCTATCCGCGGACAGCGTGCTGTGCTCGGTGAGGCGCCCAAACCAGGTGGCGCCGGTTTCACCGGCAGCGGTGAGCCATACCCTGGAGGCGTCGCTCGCATCCGCGATCAGCGTCGGGGTGCCCGTGCCGTTGGCCTCACCGTTGACTTCGACCCTCTCGAAGCTGCCGTCGGCTTTGACGTGCACCAATTGCAGCGCGCCGCCGTCGGCTCCGGGGGTGCTGTCGTCGTCGCGGAACGCGATGTAGGCGCCACCGTCGGGCGCGGGAGCAAGCTCGAAGCTCATCGGGCGCGCGCCGGGCTTCGTGACCACGAGCGCCGACGATGCCACTTTGCCGAGCGCATCCAACTTGCTGACTTCAATGCGGCGCGTGCCGATATCCAGCACGGAATCGCCCTCGATTTGCGAGTCACCCGCGTCCGCGGCGAGGGCTTTCGGCTTGCCCTTGGGCGCATCTAACGCGCGCGCAACTGCCAGCCAATAGCCGCCTTTGCGCAGCGCGAGCCGCGGGGAATCCACATCCGCACCGGCTCCGCTCAGGGGCTCGGGCGTGAGCTTTTGTTTGAGGTTGTTGGGATCGAGCAGGGCGGAAAAGACGCGGATCTTGCCGCCGGTTTCCGCCGCGTACGCGAGTAGCGCGTGCTCACCGCTCAGCTCGAGCGCGAACGTCGAATCACGCCGCACGCCCGTGACCTCCGGGCCCCAGGTCACCTGAGCCGCGCCACGCGCATCATGCACCACGCCGATTTTCAGCATCCCGCCACCGGCATCCATGTCCGGCGCGGCGACGATCAAGTCTTTCCCGTGCGCGGCGAATGCCGGCGGATCCGGATCCCCGTGCACGACGCCTAGATCCACGAGCTTGCCGTTGCCGGCCTCGCCGTTCAGCAGCGCAATCAGTGCGTGCGATTGGCCCTTGAGCGAACGCAGCGCGCTCACCACGAAGCCGTCCGCGTCCGCGCGCGCGGGTCCGAGCTCGACCGAGAACGGCGCGGGCACGTCGTCGTCGTCATCCGGCCCTGCGTCGTCTGCGTCGTCTGCCGGAGCGTGATTGGCGGCGAGCTCACCGATGCGGAACGGACCGGGTTGCGAAAGCTCGCGACAACGCGAGGGAACCGGCCCGGGAGATGGCGGAGCGTGCGGCGCACTGGCCACACTCGTCACGGTTTCCGGCGTATTCGCCTGCATATCTGCGGGTAAGTCAGGCTCCGTGACCGGCACGGGCGGCTTCTTCTTGCAGGCGGTCAGGTCGGCACTGCAAAGTGCCAACCCGGCGAGCCCGAATACGGCGCTGTACCTAACTGACGCTGACTTTCCGAAGAGCCCGAGCTTACGCATACCGCCTGACATCGACTACTCGCGCGAGCCGCGCTCAGCAAGTATGATCGAGTCTACCCCCGAGCCACTCCACTCCGTCCTGCCACTCCTCCATCGATGGCGAAACGCGAACTGACCCGCCCGTACGAGCCCAACCCGGCTCTGCGCGCGCTCTACCGTCGATTCTTCGAGAAGATTCAAGTCGAGGATGCGTGGGTGCGCTCAGTCAAGAACCTGGCCTCGGAAGGGTCCGTCGTCTACGTCCTGCGCAATCTCAACTTCATCGACTTCCTCGCGCTCGACTACCTGACCAAGCGCCACCGCTTGCCGCAGGTCCGCTTCGTCAATGACCTCGGGCTCTGGATTTTGAATCCCATGGGCAAGGGTTGGCTGAACGCGATCATGCCGCCCAAAACCGTCTCCCGCTCTGCCGAGCTGGAAGATGCGCTGGAACGCGGTGGCTCCGCGGCGCTGTTCCTGAAGCGCCCCCCCGGCGTTTTGGATCTTGCAGCAGGCGCCAGCGGCGGTCGCGGGCTGAACGAGGGTGACGGCCTCGTGCGCACGCTGTTCGAGCTACAGCGCAAACGCGAGCGGCCCATCCTGCTCGTCCCGCAGGTCTTCGTGTGGACCCAATTCCCGGACTCCCGCGGCACGGAGCCGTTGGATTTCATTCTCGGTCCGCGTGAATGGCCAAGCCCGCTGCGGACCGTGGCGCAGTTCCTGTACAACTATAAGCACGTCGAGCTGAAGCTGGGCGAGCCCATCGATTTGTCCGAGTTCTTAAGGGACAACCCGAACAGCCCCGACCCGGTGCTGGTGCGCCGTTTGACGTACGCCGTGTTGGGTCGCTTGGAGCGTGAGCGTCGCAGTGTGACAGGTCCCGCGGAGAAGCCGCCCGAACGCGTGCGCCAGGAGATCCTCCGCAGCCCCAAGATGCGAGCCGTGATCGACGACTTGGCCGACGAACGCACCGACAAGTACGTGCTGCGTCAACGCGCGCTGGACATGCTGCGCGAACTCCAAGCCACGCCGGATCGCACGACTATCAAGGCGCTGGAGGTGATTTTCGACCGCGTGTTCACGCGCATCTACGCGGGCATCGAGTTCAACAAGGGTGACATCGAACGCCTACGCGGCGCGGCAAAAAGCGGCGTGCTCGTGCTTTTGCCCAGCCACAAGAGCCACATCGACTACTTGATCCTGAGCTACATATTCAATCAGCACAATCTACCACTGCCGCTGATCGCGGCCGGGGATAACCTAAACTTCTTCCCGATGGGCGCGGTATTTCGGCGCGGCGGGGCGTTCTTCATCCGCCGTTCGTTCCGCGGCGACCGCCTGTACGCGGCAGTCGTGGATGCGTATGTGCGGCGGCTGTTGCGTAGCGGCTACCCGGTGGAGTTGTTCTTGGAAGGCGGCCGCAGTCGCACCGGTAAGCTGCTCGCGCCCAAGTTCGGCCTGCTCAACATGGTGGCGGACGCCGCGCTCGCCATTCCAGATAAAGAGTGTTTTTTCGTGCCGATCAGCATCGGCTACGAGCGCGTGATCGAAGCCCAAGGCTACGAGCGAGAGCTGCGCGGCGGCGAAAAAACCAAAGAAGACGCGGCGGGCCTGCTCAAGAGCAGTGAGCTGCTGCGCCACCGCTACGGCACGATCAACATGCAGGTCGGCACGATCCTGACCTTCGGTGAGATTCGCAAGGAGATCGAGCTGCCACCCGACGTGGCGCTGAGCCCGGCAAAACGCCGCAGCTTGGTCACACGCCTCGGCAACCGTGTGATGGACGAGATCAACCGCGTCACCGCCGTCACGCCCGGTGCGCTCACCGCGCTCAGCTTGCTCACCCACGAGCAACGCGGCATCGGCCACGCCGAGCTAGTGGCCTATTGCTCAAAGCTGCTCAGCGTGGCCGAGGGCATGGGCGCTCGCACCAGCCAAACCTTGCGCGCGCCTTCCGGCGCGCTCAGGCCCGAGGCTCTGCGTGAAGCGTGCCAGATGTTCATCGACGCCGAGATCGTAGAGGTCCAGTTCCTCGAGGACCCGAGCGCCTCCGGAAAGAAAGCCGGCCCCGGTGTCACGTACAGCGTGCCGCGCAACAAGCGGCTGTCGCTCGATACGTCTAAGAACATCATCGTGCACTTCTTCGTGGAGCGCGCGTTGGTAGCCATGGCGTTGCTCACAGCGCCAGTTCTGGCCGGCAGCACCGCGTCCGGGCAAGCCACGTTCGAATGGGTCCGTGAGCGCGTGCGCGCGCTGTCCAAGCTGTTCAAATTCGAGTTCCGCTTCCGCGCGGACGCGCCATTCGAGGCCATTTTCGAGAGCACCGTAACGGCCATGGCCAAAGCGGGTGAGGTCGTGCGCGAGGGAGAAATGCTCGCTGCCGGCCCCGGCCACGACGCTTGGAGCGGGCATGTCTGGCTCCGCACTTACTCCTCTATTTTGCAGAACTTCATCGAGGGCTATTACGTCGGGGCTCGCGCGCTGGAGTTCTTGGAGAAGTCGCCATTGGCCGAAAAGGAGCTGACCAAGAAAGCGCTCGCCCTAGGGCACAAGTTGTTCTTGGAAGGCACCATCGAGCGCGCTGAAGCGGTGAGTAAAACCATCGTCCAGAACGCATTCCAGGCCTTCATCGATCACGGCTACCTCACCGTGCGCGACACCAAGCTGGATCTGGCGGACGGCATGGCCGGGCGTGATGCGTTCGTGAAAGTGGCGGAGAACTTGCGCGCGTGGATCCCCGGGCGTCTGGCGTGAAGCGAGCGCGCTTCGCCGCGCTGGGCGCCGCGTGTGCGCTCCTCGGCCTACCCGGGTGTTTCAGCACGCCCACGCCGCTCGCTCCGGGCTTGCGCGGCAGCGTCGGTGTGCCTAACCGCGGCGGGCTGACCGAAGCGGAGGAGCTACCCGTGCGCGGCGAGGGCTTCGTCCGTTACCGCCCGCTGAGCACTCACTATTTCGCGCGCCCGCGGCTGGTGCACGCGCTCGAAGCCGCGGCTGCCAGCGTGGCGCACCAAGCCCCGGGCGGCGCGCCCCTGTTTATTGGGGATTTGTCGGCAAAAACCGGGGGCCGCATCCCGGGTCATGACTCGCACCGGAGCGGCCGCGATGTGGATCTACTGTTCCTGGTGCTGACGCCGTCGGGAGTTCCCATACCGAGCCCCGGCTTCGTCAAGTTCGAAGGCGATGGCCTCGCCTTGCTGCAAGGCAGCAAGGACTACGTTCGTCTAGACGTCGACCGCGAGTGGCTGCTCTTGCGATCGCTGCTCACCTCGCCCGAAATCGGCGTGCAGTTCATGTTCGTGTGCCACGAAATCGAGGCACTGCTGATCGACCACGCGCGCGCACTCGGAGAACCAGATGAGCTGGTCCTGCGCGCCGAAACCGTCATGCGGCAACCAAGCGACAGTTTGCGCCATGACGACCACGTGCACCTGCGCATCGCCTGCTCGCCGGATGAAGCCGTGTCCGGTTGCAGCGGCGGCGGGCCGCGTTGGCAATGGCTGCCGCCGTACGCGCCCGTTGTCTCCTTGGCAGCGCAGGATTTTTTCGAGATCGCGCAGCAAGATCCGTTGGAGGCCGAGTGAGCACGAGCGTTCGCCTCGGACGCGGGCAACTGCTGCACGGTGACTGCCTGCAAGTACTCGGCGAGCTCGAGCTCAACGGCAGCATTGATTTGGCGTACATGGATCCGCCGTTCAACGCGGGTGGCGAACGCGGCGCGCGCCAAAAGCAGGGCGAGCGCGTGGCCGGCGCCAAGGCGTATCGCGATTTTTGGGGCGGGTTAGACGCCTTTTTGGCGATGCTCGAGCCGCGCTTGGCGGCCGTGCGCGACACGCTCAGCGAGCACGGCAGCCTGTGGTTACACCTCGATCACCGCGCCGTACACGATGCAAAGGTGCTGGCCGATCGCGTCTTCGGCCGCGCTTCGTTTCAAGGTGAAGTGATCTGGGTCCCCGGCAACGGCGGCAAACGCCGCAGCGGCCCCAGCGTCACTCATCAAACCTTGCTCATCTACGCGCGCGGCCGCGAAATGATCTGGAACGGGGACGACCCGGCGCTGCGTGAAAAGCATGCTGACACTAGCCTGCGCATGCATTTTCAAAATGTAGACGCAGACGGCCGCAACTACCGTGACCGCGTCGTCGGCGCTAAAACGTACCGCTACTACGCCGATCGCGGCCGTCGTCTCGGCAGCGTCTGGACCGATCTCCCGTCGATGCGCGCCAATACCCCGCTTACCAAAGAAGCCACCGGCTACCCCACCCAAAAGCCCGAATCACTCCTGGAGCGCATCATCCGCGCCTCCAGCCTGCCCAACAGCCGCGTCCTCGATCCCATGTGCGGCTCCGGCACCACCCTCGCCGCCGCCGAGCGCCTCACCCGCCCCTGGCTCGGCATCGACCAAAGCGATCTGGCTTACCACACCGCGAAGACGCGGCTGACCGCGCTCGCCAAATCCCTCAAGCCGTAGCGCGCAACTCCGCCACCAACGCCGCGAATTGATCCAGCGCCAGCGGGTTGGCGAGCGTATCGCGGCTCGCCACGGTCTCCGCGGCGGCGCCCAGAAGCAGCCGTTTTACCGGCACTTCCAGCTTTTTCCCATTCATCGTGCGCGGGACCGCGGGCACGCTCAAGATCTGATCCGGAACGTGGCGCGGCGACAACTCACGCCGCACTTCTGCCGCGATTCGTTGCTTCAGCGCGGCATCGAGCGCTGCGCCCGTAGCGAGCACCACGAACAGATACAGCGTGCCGGTCGCGTCACTGAGCGAGCCGGTGTCCACCACTAAGCTGTCGGCAACCTCCGGGATCTTCTCGATCACGCGGTAGAATTCGCTAGTGCCCATGCGCACGCCGCCGCGATTCAAGGTCGAATCTGAACGACCATAAATCACAGCGCCACCTTGGGCGGTGATTTTGATCCAATCCCCGTGCCGCCAGACGCCCGGGTACATCGAAAAATAGCTATCGCGTAAGCGCGCACCGTCCGTGTCCCCCCACAGATAAATCGGCATGGCTGGGAGTGGCGCGGTCAGCACCAGCTCCCCGACTTCATCCAACACGCCGTGGCCCGCATCGTCGAATGCCTCGATTTTTGCGCCTAAACCGCGACATTGAATTTCCCCGGCGCGTACGGGCAAGAGCGGGCAAGACAACAAGAACGCCGTACACACGTCCGTTCCTCCGCTCACGGATCCCAAGAGCAAGTCGTTGGAGACGTGCCCATAGACCCACGCAAAGCCGTCCGCGGGCAGCGGCGCGCCCGTAGTACCCAAGCCACGAATGCGGCTCAAGTCATGACTCTTCCCTGGCTCCGTACCAGCCTTTTGGCAAGCGAGCAGGTACGGCGCACTGCTACCAAAGTAGGTGACTCGCTCCTGCTCCGCTAGCTTCCACAGCGCGTGCAAGCCGGGATGCGCTGGGCTGCCGTCGTACAGAACGACCGTCGCGCCCACGAGCAACCCGCTCACGAGCATGTTCCACATCATCCAACCCGTGGTGGAGAACCAGAAGAACACGTCCTTTTGCGACAGATCCAGATGCAACGCGAGCGCCTTCAAATGCTCGAGTAACATGCCACCATGGCCGTGCACGATGGCTTTGGGTAGGCCCGTGGTGCCAGACGAATACAGCACCCAGATCGGGTGCTCGAACGGCACGGGCTCGAACGTGAGTTCCTCGTACTCGGATAGCAGCGTATCGAACGACAGCGCGCCAGCAAACAACGCCTCGCCGACGCCGACGCACACGGTAGCACTCAGCGAGGGCAACCCTGCGATGATCTGCACAACCTCGGCGCGGCGCTCGAAGCGCCTTCCACCGTACTCGTAGCTCGTCACCGTGAGCAGCACCTTGGGTTCGATCTGCCGAAAGCGATCGAGCACGCTGCTGACGCCGAACTCCGGCGCGCAGCTGGACCACACCGCGCCCAGGCTCGCCGTCGCCAAAAACGCGATCAGCGCCTCACCGGCATTCGGTAAGAACGCTGCCACGCGGTCACCGACCCCGACGCCCAGACGCTTCAAACCAACGCGCGCGCAGGCCACGTCATGCGCTAACTGCGCGCGCGTCCACACACGACGCTGCCCCGCCTCGCTCCGCGCGATCACCGCGATCTCGTCGCCGCGCTCGCGCAGCGCGTGCTCGGCGTAGTTCAGCTGCGCGCCCTCGAACCAATGCGCGCTGGGCAGCGCACCGCTCGGGCCAGGGTCGGCAGGCGGCGCGAACCGCACGCCGAAATACTCAGCAATCGACCACCAGAACTCACCCAGTTCGGTCACCGACCAGGCGTACAGACTCGAATAGTCGTCAAAGTTCAGCGCGCGCGTGCGCGCGAGGAAGGCGATGTAATCACTGATACGGCTCTCCGCGCGCTGCAGCTCCGTGGGCTGCCACAGTACTGCGCCCTCTTTCACTGGCTCGGGCATCCCTCCCAGCATAGCGCGCAAAAAGCCACGCACTGCAGCGCCAGACAGGTTAAATTGCCGGGGCCGATGGAAAACCCGCTCCTGAACCCCACCTTTCCGATCCCGTTCGACGCCATTCGAGAAGAGCACATGGAGCCCGCGGTGCGCGCGCTGCTCACTGAAGCCAACAGCGCGGTCGACGCGGTTGCCGCAAACCCCGGTCCTTACACGTACGAGTCGACCCTCGGCGCCCTCGAACGCGCGTCGGAAAAGCTCGAACTCGCGATGTCGCTGGTCGAACACCTGGAAAGCGTGAGCACGACGCCGGCCCTGCGCGAAGCATACAACGCCGTCCTGCCGGACGTGAGCGCGCTCTGGTCGAGCATTCCGCTCAACCCCGGGCTATGGCACGCTCTGCTTGAGTTTTCGAAGACGAGCGAAGCCGCCGCCTTGGAGCCGACGCGGCGTCGCTTCTTGGACAAGACCCTGGCGGATTTTCGGCGCAGCGGCGCGCAGCTGGATCAAGACAAGAAGGAGCGGCTCAAGGCCATCGACCGCGAGCTGAGCCTGATCACCACGCGCTTCTCGCAGAACGTGCTGGATTCGAGCAACGATTTCGAAATCGTGATCGAGGACGAAGCGGCGCTCTCGGGCCTGCCTGACTCCGCCAAAGCCGCCGCCCAGGACAGCGCCAAGCAAAAGGGCAAAGCCGGCTATCGCTTCAGCTTGCAAGCGCCGAGCATGATCGCAGTCATCACCTATGCGGATGACGCGACCCTGCGTGAGCAAGTCTGGCGCGCGCAAAACACCCGTGCCACGGAGGGCGAGCACGACAACCGCCCGATCATCGCGAAGATCTTGGAACTCCGTAAAGAGAAGGCAAATCTGCTCGGTTTCAAGGATTTCGCCGACTTTCAGCTCGACGACCGCATGGCCAAGAAGGGTGCTGACGCGCAACGCTTCATCGACGAGCTACGCGAAAAGACACAAGCCGCGTTCGAGCGCGAGAACCACGAGCTGTACGCTTTCCGTCAAGAGCTGGAAGGCCCACAGGCCCCCGCGCTCAAGCCTTGGGACGTGACCTACTACTCGGAAAAGCTACGCAAGGCGCGCTTCGCGCTGGATGAAGAAGAACTGCGCGCTTACTTCCCGGCGGAGCTCGCGCTCAAGGGGGCCTTCACGATGGCCGAGCGCCTGTACGGCGTGCGCGTCGAGCCGGTCGCGGGCGTGCCCGTGTGGGATCCGGAGGTTCGCGCGTATCGCCTGATCGACGACTCCAACATGGAACTGGGCACGTTCTACGTGGACTTGTATCCGCGCGAGAACAAGCGCAGCGGCGCCTGGATGCACGGCTTGGTCGCCACCGTGCCCCCGGAGCCGAATTTGGCTGTCTTTTGCCTCAACGCGAGCCCGCCTGCTGGCGGCAAGCCGTCACTGCTATTGCATCGCGATGTCGAAACGCTGTTCCACGAATTCGGGCATTTGCTTCATCATTCACTGAGCCGCGTCAGCGTGCGCAGCTTGGGCGGCACTCGCGTCGCGCAAGACTTCGTCGAGCTGCCCTCGCAGATCATGGAGAACTGGTGCTCCGAGCGCGAAGCGTTGGACCTGTTTGCGCGCCACTACGAGACCAATGCTCCCCTGCCCAGCCTGCTACTCGAGCGCATGAACGCTGCGCGCACCTTCCGCGCGGCGAACATGCAGATGCGCCAGCTCGGTTTCGCCAGCGTCGATCTCGCGCTGCACATTGACTACAGCGCCGAGCGTGATGGCGATTTGATGCTGTACGCCAAGAACATCTTGGCCAAACACGCGGCGGCGCCGTTCCCCGATGATTACGCGATGCTGGCTGGATTTTCCCATTTGTTTGGGCACCCGGTGGGCTACGCAGCCGGCTATTATTCCTACAAATGGGCGGAGGTGCTGGATGCGGACGCTTTCGGCCGCTTCAAGGCAGAGGGCGTGCTCAGCCGCAAAGTCGGGCAAGAGTTCAAAGAGCGCTTACTGTCTCGCGGCGATAGCGAAGATCCGATGGACCTGTTCGTGGCCTTCCGCGGCAGGAAGCCCAGTGTGGACGCGCTCCTGCAGCGTCAGGGGTTGATCTGATGGCCATACGCTTCGGGAACTGGGTCGCGATCGTGATGGGCGGGACGGGCGGCACCATCGCCGCGCTGGCCGGCTCTGCCAGCGATCCCGCTCCGGCTCCTGCGGCGTACGCTGCACCGCTGCTGCCCGTGGCCGTTGTCACGGCCCAAGTACAAGCGTCCACTCCCGCCGCCGACCCAACGGCTCCCGCAGGCCCCGCGCTGACCGCGGTCGTCACTGCCTCGCCTAGCGCCGCGCCAGCACCCTCACCCGCAGCCACCGTGGCGGAGCCCGCGACGAGCGCGGACGTCGCGCCGTTGCCGACCACGCCGGAGTCGCTGCTGCACGCCGAAATGCGCTGTGACCAGGGCAAATCCGAGTCCTGCATCATCGCGGCACGCAGTTATGAGTCGGGCAGCGCCGGCGCCACTGATGCAGACAAAGCCGCTAAATACCGGCGCATCGCGCTGACGATGTGGATCAGCCACTGCGACAAGAACTCGGTAGACGCTTGCGTCACGTTAGCCAAGTTGTATCGCGCAGGTGAAGGCGTGCCAAAGAACGAACGCAACGCCGACGCGCTGATCGATCGCGCGCGCGAGCTATGCAAATACAACGACTCTCCAGCGTGCCGAGGACTCCCCGGCGCCACCACGCCCTGACCGCGCTCAGCGTCACGGCTGCGGCGCGTCAGCGGCGTACGTCAAACCGATCGCCTGACGCCAGCGGTCGAGCGTCCGCGCGTTGCCCAGTGAATCAGCCAGGCTCATCTCGCGCGCCTCCCGCTGCTCGATCTGCATAGCGACCGCGTCGATTTCGTAGCCGTACGGGCTCGCAGCCGCGGCCACGCGCAGCACCTCGGGCTCGCGAGCCGCGCGCTCGATCACGATTTCGCTGAAGCCCCCGTCCGCCGCGGGCAACCAAGGCTTTTGCAACAGCACACGCGCTTCCGTGCCAAAGATGCGCACCACATTGTCCTGCAGGAGCTGCACGGAAGTCGCCAACGTGGCCAGAATTTCCCCGGGAAACCGGCAAATCGCGACAGTGTACTCATCCACACGCGTGCTCGGGCCAACATAGCCGAGCGCTTGCACGTCGAACGGATCGCTGAACGCTTGCCCGTTTGCTGCACCGGCAACCAAGCGGGCCATGGACACCGGGTAGCAGCCGACGTCCAAAATGCCGCCGCCCCCCAGTTCGTTGTTCACGAGGCGACTCGTGGCGGGAAACACGCCGTCGAAGCCGAACGAGGCGTGGATGGCCTTCACTTGTCCGAGTACGCCGCGCCGAATCAACGACAATAGCTCGTGCGTTTGCGGATGGCAGCGGTACATGAATGCTTCCATCAGGAACACGTCATTCTCGCGTGCGACTTGCACCACCGCGCTGGCTTCACGATGGTTCATCGCGAGCGGCTTCTCGCACAAGATGTGCTTCTTGGCCCGCGCCGCGGCGATCGCCCACTCAGCATGCGAGGGATGAGGCGTCGCGATGTACACGACCTCCACCTCGGGATCCGCGAGCAACTGCTGATAGCTCGCGTACGCGCGCGGCACCGCATGTTCGGTCGCGAACCGCGTGGCGGCTTCCTGGCTGCGGCTCGCCACGGCGAGCAGCTCCCCGGTTCGGGATTTGCCGAGCGCGCGCGCCAAGGTGCCCGCGATGCTACCGGTGCTAACAATCCCCCAACGCAACTTGCGAGTCATGGCCGTGCTGCGCCCGCGATTGGCTGACTACAGTGCAGCTTTCCGAGCCTGCGAAAGCCTGCGTTCGGCCTCGCCGATCACCCTCGAATAGGGGTCGAAGCGCTCGTCGCTCTGGGGTTCGCGGGAGGAGTGCGGCGCCTGCGAGCCCGCGTTCGCGCGCGAGCCACCGCCGCTTTGCATCAACGCCGAGACCACGCTCGACAAGCGCACCCCGCGGTCGACTCGGACGCCGGCGCGAGTCGATAGCTCGTCGACGAGCTCGTCCAAATCCGACGCTGGGCTCTCGCTCGTCGCGCCCAAGATAGAGAAGTCGAAACTGCGCGCGTCAATGCGCGCGGCCCAGAGCACGGTCGCAAAATGCAGGTCCGCTGCCGCATAGGACTCGAAATTGCTGACCGACAACGACTCCCGAAACACCTGCACGTCCGTCGCGCTGGGCACGACGGCGCGGAACGTGGAGCTACTCGGAGTAACGGAGCGCGCGGGCACCTGGCCGAGGTGCACCTCACCACGAACGATGCAGCTCAATGCGCCGAACGGGATCGCCATCTCTCGCTCGCGCAGGTACAAAATAATCTGATCGGCGCGCATCTCCAGCGCGCGAATGGTCACGATGCGCCGGCTCGGGTCGAACGCGATTTCACGCGGCACGACGAGGACGGGGAGGCCCTCGGCAAGCAAAGCGGCCGCCAGCTCATTGGCCTGCACTTCGTCCGCCAGCGCGCGCACAACGCCCCAAACCCCCGGCTTGAGGCGCGCCTTCAAGTCATACGCGACGAGGCCCGTGACTCTAGCGAGCCGCGCATAGGCATCAGCTGAGCCATCGAAGCTTGGAGCCACCATCACGAGCATTGTTGACCTCGACTCGAACGCGCAGAGTACAGCCTAAAAATGCCCGCTCTGCGCGCCGCCTGCCACTAAAGAAACGGCTTCGATAAACAGTTCGGCAAGCTCGGCTCGAGGGTTACGCGGAATTTCCACGAAAGTGGCGTGAATCGCCACCCCTTACGTCGCTTCGGCGCAAGCCTCCCAGAAAAAGTGGAACCAGCCCAGAAAAGTCCCGCGCGCGGCTCTAGGCTGAGGGAAAGCCCGTGCACCGACAATTCCCGACCGCCAGCGCCTCTCAGTTCGACTCTTCGTTGCGTGTAGCGGGTTCGCTACTCGAACTGTACCCGCAGGCGCAGCAGGAGGCGCTATCGGAAACAACGCTGAGCGCGCTCGCTGCGGCGGCGCTCGAACTCGCGGCGGCGCTCGCGGGCGATGCAGCGACGTTCGCGCAGCTCGACCGCCGGTTTCCCGGGGCGCGCCTGGCGGAACGCCTGCTCGAATTGCCAGCCCAACTCGCCGACGCAAAACAAACGGAGAGCGCGCTGCAGTTAGCACGCGCGCTCTCGTTCGTCGCGCCCGACCTAGTGCGCGGTGATGAAGCACTGATTTTGGCCAACGCCGGGCGCCGGGAAGAGGCGCTCGCGCTCGTGGCTTCTAACCTGGCACAGGCTCGAGATATTCCGACCGCCGAAGCCAAAGCCGGTGACGTGTATCGCGCACTCGGCGAACCCGACGCGGCCGAGGCCTATTATCGACGTTCGCTCGCGGAATCGCGCACCGCGCTCGAGCGATCGGAGGCCGTCCTGCGCATCGTGAGTCTGCTCTCCGACAACGGCCGTGAGCAGGACGCCGCGGACTTCTTGAGCCTGGAGCGCTTGAAGCAGGAACGCGAACGGCAGGCCGAACGCCCCGTCCCCTCCTCGCCTGCCGCCTCCGCGGCTTTGCAGAGCGTGCCAAAAGTGGGCCGAAACGAGCCCTGTCCGTGCGGCAGTGGCAAGAAGTACAAGAAGTGCCACGGCGCTGACGCTTGAGGACGCGCTCGCGCTTGGCAGCAGCTCCGAGCGTGGTAAGTGTGCCGGCGATGCGCACGCTCGTTCCCCAGTTTTCTCGGTCCTTGCGCCTTGCGGGCCTCGCGGGCGCTCTCGCCTTCGGCGCCCCCAGCTTCGCCGCCGCCAAGGCGGACAGCACGAAGCTGCACACCAAGAAGAAGACGCCGCTCAAGCTCAAGGGCAAGACCGCCGCCAAGCTGAAGCACGCGCCGGGCGGCGCTGTCAGCAACGGCAAGAACGCTAAGCAGGCCCACACGGCCATAACCGGAAAAGCCGCCGCGCCGGCGCAGCCCGCAGGTCCGGACCCGGCCGTCGCCTCGCTGGAGCGCTTCGGGCTGTCGATTCAGCGCGTTACGCTCGACAACGGTTTGAAGGTGGTCTTGAACCCGGATCACGCGGCGCCGACCGTCGCCGTGTCGGTGACGTACGGCGTCGGTTCGAGCAGCGAGGTAGAAGGCAAAACCGGTTTCGCGCACTTGTTCGAGCACATGATGTTCCAAGGCAGCAAGCACGCCGCCAAGGGCCAACACTTCACGCTGATTTCGGATCGCGGCGGCAGCCTCAACGGTACGACGAACAGCGACCGCACCAACTACTTTGAGGTGCTGCCCGCGAATGAAATCGAGCTGGCTTTGTGGCTCGAAGCGGATCGCATGCGCTGGCTGTCGGTCACGCCGGAAAACTTCGAGAACCAACGTGCGGTGGTCGAAGAAGAGTACCGCATGCGCATCGCCAACGCGGCCTACGTGCCGGGTGAAATTCGCCTCGGAGAAATCGTGTTCAAGGGTTATGCGCCCTACGCGCACGCCACCATCGGCTCGATGGCGGATCTAGACGCCGCCAAGTTCGAATGGGTGAAGGATTTCCACGATCAGCACTACGCCCCCGACAACGCCGTGCTGACCATCGCCGGGGATTTCGAGGCCGATGCGGCGATGGCCTTGGTTCAAAAGTACTTCGGCCCGGCCGAACGCAAGAACCCGCCCGCGCTCGTGTTGCCAGCCCCTCCGGACCCTCCGAACACCGGGCGAGCCACGGTCGAAGACACGAATGCGCGCACGCCGGGCTTCATGTACGGCTGGATGATCCCGCCTTCGCACACACCGGAGCACTACGCCCTCGAGCTAGCCGGTGAAATCTTGAGCGATGGCGAGAGTTCGCGCCTGTACAAAACCCTCGTGCACGATCGCGCGGTGGCAGATAGCGTGTCGGCCGGCACCGACGACCACCGTGGGCCGGATCAATTCACCGTCATGGCCGTGCTCACGGACAAAGGGAAGCTGCCGGACGTGGAAGCCGCGGTCGACGCGGAGCTCACGCGCTTGCGAAAAACCCCGCCCAGCGCAGCCGAACTGGAGCGCGCCAAGCGTAAGGCGCGCGCCAGCTTCGTGTTCGGTTTACAGACCAACTTGGGCCGAGCCACCAAGCTCGGCGAATACGAGTCGTATTGGGGGGACGCGCGCGGCCTATCGCGCGAGTTGTCCCAGTACCTGGCGGTCACGCCCGAAGCCATTCAACAAGCCGCTGCTCGCTATCTGACTCCGGAGCGGCGCTCGCTGGTCGAAGTCCTGCCGGCGGCCAAGGGAGGTAAGCCATGAGCTCTATGTCGTTGCGCTCGCGTTCGTTGTTCCAATTCTCCAGCGTCGGCGCGTTGCTGCTCGGCGCGGCATCCTGCGCCGCTCCGCCCCCGCCCGCTCAGGCGCCCGTAGCCAAGGCGGCCCCGCCCGCCGCGCCCCCCGCCGCACCGGTCGATCCACTGGCTTCACCGCCGCCCGCGAGCGCCGCGGCGGACAAGCCCTTCCCGACCATCAACCATGCGCGCTTGGACAACGGGCTCGAGCTGCGCGTCGTCACGCGCAAGAATTATCCCATCGTCGAGCTGCGCCTGGTGGTGTTCTCGGGCATCGCGAGTGACGGCTCGGAGCCCGGCGTAGCGGCAATCGCTGGTGAACTGCTCAAAGCCGGCGGCGCTGGGCAGTGGAACGCCGCTGAGCTGGCGGAGCGCGCCGAATCACTCGGCGCCAACCTAGAAGTCAGCACCGGCCGGGACGCGACGACCATCTCCATCGCCGTGACCACGGGCGACTTCGACGCCGCACTGGACCTGCTCGGCGCCGTAGCTCAAAAACCGCGTTTCGCTCCGGTCGAATTCGACAAGCTCAAGCAGCGCGAGCTGGAGCGCGTGCGCAACGCCGCGAAAGCCAGCGCCGCGTGGGCCGGCTCGATGGTGCTGTACCGGGAGCTGTTCGACCTGCCGACGGCCGTGCACCCCTACGCGCATTACGACGCGATGCCGTCGGAGCTGAGCAAGCTAACGCTGCAAAGCTGCAAGCGCTGGTACCAAAGCAACGTCACCCCACGGAACGCCACGCTCGTGGTCGCCGGTGACGTGGACGCGAGCACCGCTGAGGCCGCCGCCAAGCGCGTGTTCTCAGCTTGGAAGGGCGAGAAGCCGAACAAGCAAGTCTTCAACGCGCCCGTGCCGCCCGAGCAGCGCATCGTGTGGCTGGTGGATCGCCCGCACAGCGCGCAGAGCCAAGTGTACGTCGCCGGCCTCGGCCCGGAACGTGGCAGCCCGCTCTGGCCCGCGCTAGCCGCGAACAACCAAATCCTCGGTGGCGGCGTCGCAGGGCGCTTGTTTCTGGACGTGCGCGAGAAGCGTTCGCTCGCCTACAACACCGGCTCCAGCCTGGAGGAGCCGGCGCACGGCCCCGTGCCGATTGTACTCACTGCAGGCACGCAAACCGCGAAAACCGGCCTCGCCCTGCAAGCGTTGCTGGAGAACCTGGACAAGATGGGCAGCACGCCGCCCACCGAAGCCGAGGTCGGCATGGCCTCACGCTACCTGTCGAACAGCTTCCTATTCCGCACCGAAACGCTCGGGGCAGTGGCGGATCTCACCGCGAGGCTCGCCGTCCTCGGCTTGCCGGACGACTATTTCGACGACTACCGCCATGCGGTCAGCAAGCTGGACAACGCAGCGGTGTTCGACGCTGCGCAGCACTACTTCAAGATCAAGAACCCAGTGATTGTCGTGGCGGGCGACGCAGCGCGCATTGCTTTGCCGATGAGTCATTTCGCTAAGGTCGTGATTATTGACCCGCAGAAAGACTTCCAGCCGGGGCGGGAGCTGCCGATGGATGTGAACCAAGGTCTAGAAGCGGCGCCTGAGGCGAGTGGGCCGGCTGCGGCGGTCGCGCCGGCAGCTTCTGCTGCGCCTGGGGTTAAGCGCGCGCCGTCCGCACCGGTTGCGCCAGCGAAGGCTGTTAAGAAGTAAATCTAAGAGCGTCCCGGATTGGGGACAGTTGGATGGTCACGCGCCCGCCCGAACCTTCGGCGGCGTGTGACCGCTCCTCCGGTGGGCGCGCAGCGCCACACGCCGCGCCCCAGCGTGCGCCAAGCAGCACAGCCGCATCCCAGGCTCGATCTCCGGTGCGCGCGCAGCGCCGCACGCCACGCCCCAGCGTGCGCCGAGCAGCACAGCCGCGCGCCCGGAACCAAAACGAGCGATAAGTCTTGGAAGACCAGATCACGAGCTGCCAACAAGGCGCAGACCCACGAAGCCGCTTCGGAACACCCGACGGGGTGGAGCCGGCGAGACCGGAGAACTACTGTTTGAACCCTAGGAGCGGCCGCCACACATCCCAGCCGATCCCAGCCCTTCTAAACCCTGAAAACCAGGTTGGAATTCGAACTCGGATTCCGGCTTCTTCGGGGCCCGGTGGGTTCTTTTTTGGGGCTGATGGTCATTCGGCAAGGGGATTTTCGTCTCAGCCTTCGGCGTCGAGGCCCGCCTGCACGACTTTCGATCCCCAGTTCTGTGCACAACCCGGTAACGGCGGGCGGACAAGCAGAAACGCCGACAGATGTTGAAATCGGAAGGCTACCCGGCTTTCGGTTCGGTAGAGCTAAGTATGCGGGTGCTGGTGAGGTGATCGCGAGAATTGATCGCCCTGCGAAGCGCTGGCGCGCGGTGCCGGTGGTGGTGTTCACGGTGCCGAAGGGCACGCCACTGCGGGTCGGAACTAGCACGATTTCAGCCCCGTCGGGTGGCGCGCCATGACGCCGTGTGACGGAGGCGATAACTTCAGCGCAATGGCCGACGCAGATCCCGACCGGGAGCTTTCAGACCTCCCATTGTGGGCGCAGAACGCAACCGAGCTGTCGCAAAAGCAGTTGGTTAAGGCGCTGCGCGAGCTCGCTCACCGAGCTTGGGTGTCGACCGACGATCGGGCCCTAGTTGGGAATGTGCTCTTCGCGCTCGCACGCGGCGTGGAGCTCGGCGAGCTGAAGCCTTTGAACCGTGTGTTGTCGGATTCCGAGGCGTACCTGCAGAAAGCTGGATTACTCGACCGAAAGCTCACCAACCCAGGGCAGCGCTACGAGCAAGCACTGAGCGTAACCCAGAGTGTGCTCGACGACGGCCAGCGGAATTCGCAAGCGCTCGCGAACTCGATATACCTGACGCTGGGCTCCGCGGCGGCCGTCATACAGCCGGGCGCGACTCTTTCCGCGCAGCGGCTCATGGAGGCGCTCGACGAGCTGCAGCCCAAAGTAAAGGCGGGTCACGGGAAGTCGTGGGATGCCGATGCCGTGGTGGCAGCGGGCCTCACGGCGGCAGGTGTATCGCCTGCAACGCTCGATAAGCTGAACGAAGCCCGGCGCGGGCGGCAAAAGACGAAGACCCCTTAAACCCGCTGATTCGCGACGGAGACTCCGCGAGCAATCCAAGACTCGCTAGCTCTATCCAATCCAATTGGCTACCACGGAGAAGCGCAGTGGCCTTACTGAGGCCCGAGCGCAGAGGCGGAGCTTCATCCATGTCCATCAGAGAATTGCGTGAAAAGGCCGGTTTTTCCCAGGCACAAGCCGCAGTGCTCGCAGCCTGCTCGATCACCACATGGCGCACGTTCGAAGTCGCACCGGAGGCGGTGACACCGAAGAAGCGCACGGCGTGTGAGGGGGCGTTGGACGTGATCCGTGGAAAGGCTGCAGCGTGAGTGCCGCTCGTCGGACGAGAGCCCGCGTTGTTTCCGCTCACAAGGCTGCCGGCACCTTCGTGCGGCGCCCGGTGGCGAGCCACATCGTTCACCACGTAGCCCGCATCGCCCGCATTCCGCGCGGGCGCGAAAGCCTCCTCGAGTCGTCTGCCGACTTCGTAACCACGGCTCCTGACGAGCCGAAGAACAAATAGCGCAACGCACCCGGGGCTCGACTCCCGGGGCGTTGCTGACCCGAACGAGAATCCAAATGACCCAGAACAAAGCCTCCGTCAAGGCCACTCTACTGCTCCAGGCTGCGGCGCTTCACGCGCAAGCAGCGACAGTAGAGGCCCTGGCAAACACGTTGCCGGACGAAGACGGACAAACGCGCAAGCGCTACACCGCTGCGTCAAATCCCGTCGGCGAAAACACGTTCCGCCGCCTGTGCAAGCAAGCGCTCGAGACCAGCGCGTTCACCGTCTATCGCGGTGGCCGCGGCGCGTACGAGTGCGATGCGGTCGAGTTCGACCGCTGGCGCGATGCGCAGGTGCACAAGCCACGGGCGCCTCGTGCTGCTCAGGATTCGAGCGAAGAATTTGATCCGATCGCCGATGCGCTTGCGTCCGGCGATCTCGTGCGGGGTGCGCGGTGAGCGACACACGGATCCCGACGCGGCTGACCGTGCCTGAGATCAAGTCTCTGCTGGCTCTTTGCCCGCGCTGCCGTGACTGCCAAGCACGTGCTGAACTGATCATCAACACCCGTGCTCTTTGCGTTCGCTGCGCCTCGGGCATTCGGGCGGGGCGAGCGGAGTCGCCGACCTGGGCGGACGCCGCGGATGCGCTGCAGGCCGCCCTGACTGAAGCGGGTGCCCGTTGAAGCCGGTGATTCTCGTCGACAACCGCGAGCAGGCGCCGCTCCGCTTCTCCGCTGCGGTGGACGTCGAGGTGGTTTGCTTGCCGGTCGGCGACTACTCGGTGCGCGGCTCCACGGAAGTGGTCGCGCTCGAACGCAAGCGCCTGGGCGAGCTCGCCACGTGTTGCGGCACCGACCGCGAGCGCTTCATCGAGCAGATCGAACGCATGCGCGTCTACCCGGTGCGTGGGCTCATCATTGAGGCGGACCTCGATGGCGTGCTCTCGAAAGCGTACGCGAGTCAGATCAACCCGCTGAGCGTGCTCGGGACGCTGATCAAGTTTTCCAGCGACTGGCAGGTGCCCATCTGGTTCGCCGGCGACGCCCGCAACGCCGCGCACGTCGTCGAGCGGATCCTGCTTCGCGTGCACAAGCAGACGAAGGAACGCGCAGCATGAACGCTCGGATCAAGGTCAAGCGCACGCTGGCCGAGACGATCGCGTACGAAATGCGAGGCGCCATCCTGCAACTTCCTCGCGAAATAGTGCCGATGCCCGCGCCGGGGAATCTGGACGTGGAGCAGGAAATTCTCAGCGCGGTGCTCGTGGGCCACGTCACGACCGACGACTTGAAGCCGCTCGAAGCGCGCCACTTCTATTCGCGATTCAATCGACGCCTGTTCGAAACGCTGGCCACGAGCCCCGAGCGCGACTTGCAAGCGATCACCGACGCTCTGCCCTGTCGCGGCCCGATCTTGGAGGAACTCACGATCATTCGGGACGCGACGCCGTTCGCGTGCCTGCCTACCCTGCGGAAGCACGTTAAGACGGTCATGGACCGATGGCTCGAGCGCGAGCTGATTTGTACGATGCAGCAGATCGACGCCGAGCTGCGCGTGGGCGCGCTCACACACGACGGAGCCCGGGCCCGGCTTCGCGAACACTTCATGGAGCACTCTGGATGACGACGCCCGACGACAACAAACTGCACAAAGCAGGCATGTTGTCCGACGACCCGACCGAAGACACCGTGTGCGTGTCGCTGGTGCCGGGCCTGTTCAAAAACACGGACATCGGCAACGCGGAGCGCCTCGTAGCGAGGTTTCGCGGACAAATTCGGTACTGCCCACCGCGGAAGCGCTGGCTCGTCTGGGACGGCAAGCGCTATCTCTTGGACGAGACCGGAGAGATCAACCGCCGCGCGAAGGATACCGTGCGCGCGATCTACGACGAGGCAGCGAAATGCCGCGACGGCGAGCAGCGCAAAGCCATCGCACAGCACGCGCACGGGTCGGAGCAGGCCAAGAAGCTGAACGCGATGATCTCGATCGCGCAGTCGGAAGTCGACGTCCCCGTTTTACCAAACGAACTCGACGCCGATCCGTGGAAGCTGAACGTGTTGAACGGTACGCTCGACCTCCGAACGGGCAAGCTCGGCCCGCACCGCCGTCAGGACCTCATCACGCGCTTGGCGCCCGTCGAGTACTCCAGCGACGCGCAGTGCGACCTTTGGGACCGTTTCTTGTCCGAGGCCACCGGCGGCGACGCGGAGCTCGCGCGCTACCTGCAGCGGGCGGTCGGCTACGCCCTCCAGGGCACGGCTACGGAACGCGCCTTTTTCTTCCTGCTGGGGCCGCCGGGCACCGCGAAATCCACCTTCATTGATGCCGTTGCAGCTGCTCTCGGCGACTACCACCAGGCCGCCAACTTCGAGACATGGCTCAAGCAGACCAACGTCGGAGGCAACCGTGGAGACCTGACACGGCTCGCCAGCGCTCGGCTAGTGACCAGCGTCGAGGTCCGCAAGGGAGCCAAGTTCGACGAAGCACTCATCAAAGCCGTCACCGGTGGCGACGAGATCACGGCCGCGGCGAAGTTCGAGGCTGAGGTTACGTTCAGGCCTGCGTTCGCGCTCTGGCTGGCAGCCAACGACGCGCCCGACATCCGAGACGACGACGAGGGCGCCTGGGCTCGCGTGAGGCGCATCCCCTTCGAGCACATCATTCCAGCAGAGAAGCAAGACCGGACGTTGAAGCAGAAGCTCACGGCGCCCGAGGTTCGTGCTGCCGTGCTCGCTTGGGCTGTCCGCGGTTGCCTCGACTGGCAAGCGAACGGACTCGGTACCGCCAAAGCCATCGAGTTGAGCACCGAGGCCTACCGCCAAGACATGGACCGGGTGGCTGGTTTCTTCGAGGATTGTTGCGAGTTTGGCTCATATGCCCGCGTTCAGCGCACCGCACTTCGTCGAGCGTACGAAGACTGGTGCAAGGAAAACGGCGTCCGAACGCCATTGATCGGCAAGGAATTTGCGGCGCGACTTCGTGAGAAGGGCGTCAAAGACAACAAGTCGAACGGCAAGCGGCTGTGGGCTGGTGTTCGGTTGGTCGACCCCGACGAAGGTGACGACAGGGACACAGGGGCACCTAGGGGCACCAATCTCCCAGAGCTCTCTCATAGAGCAGACAACAACACCTCTCGGGGAGAGTGGGCCCTTGGTGACCCTGGTGCCCCTGTTCACGACCTTGAGCGGCAATCGATTCTAGAATTCGGAGGTGGGTGATGGGTTGCGGAGAAAACACTTCGCGCGAGTCCCGGAATGCGCGCGCCTGCGCCGCAGCGCCTGCGTACACGCCTACGCGTCATGCGCGCGCCCACCTGAGCGCGCGCGATGCCTTCATGCCCGCCGCCAAGGTGATCGCGTTGAACGGGCTTGTTACCCGTTCGGAAAGCTTACGGTTAGGCATGTTTTCAGCCATGAACGTATTGAACACGCTGGAGCGTTACGATTCTCGTCGCGCCCTTGTTGGCCTGCTTCGTGTGAATTCAACGAGTTACGCTTCGCAGCCTTCGGCTTGTGCGCCAGCGCGTAAACGCCACCGCAAAGCGTCCGCCCACCCTCGGACGCTCACGCGGTCGTCCGGAGGTGCGTTCGCTCGCCTACGCGTCACCAGCGCGCCGCAATCGGGGTCCTGGTCGTGACCCTTCGCACCGGTCACGGCACCGGCCGCGGCCGTACACACGTCGAGCTCTCGCCGCTGGATGAGCAGCCCGAGGGTGTGCCCGCTCCAGCCAGGCCAGAGTTACCGCCTGAACCGGCGAACGCCCGCCGCTCTAACGGTCAGATAGCGGACCGCCAGGCGGCATCCGAACTCGGGCGCCGTGGTGGGCTCGCTCGAGCTGCCAAAGCCTTGCAGCTGCGCGCTCTGACCGGTCTCGGGCTGCGCGGCGCTACACCCGCCGTGCTCGCGCCCTACCTGGACGACGCGAACGCCTTCGCCGATTCGGAGGTCGAGCGGTTGGCGCGTGAGTGCGGCGGCGGAGTGTGTCCGCAGAACGCTGCCGCACTGGTTCAGCAGGCGGCTCTGGCCATGGCCGGTAGCCGAGCAGCCTACGCGCAGGGAGACACGGCAACCGGCGCGAAGCTCGGCGTCGAAGTGCGACAGAACCTGATCGGTGCGCGGGACCTGACGGTGCGCGAAGCCCAAGGACGACCAAAGACGCCGACGGAATATCCATGGCTGACAAAGGACACCGCCAAATGAAGTTCGTCGATTTCTGCGCCCGGGTCGTGGGCATCGAGCTCACTCCGGCGCAACGGGTGCTCGCTTCGGTCGCGTTCGACGGTATGGAGCCGCACGAGCTCATTGGCGCCGACCGTGACATCGCCGCTGAGCTGTTCGGGCCGATTGACGCAATCCCCCCCGAGGCGCGTGCCGTGCTGGTCGCCCTCTGCGGCGGCCGAGGCGGCAAGAGCCGAGTGCTGTGTGGCGTTTACTCCCTTTGGCGGGCATTGCTTGCCGACCTCTCCGGTCTGGCGCCGGGCGAGCAGGCGGTCGCCCTGATCGTCGCTCCCGACATGCGATTGGCCAAGCAGACCCTTCGCTTCGCCCTCGGAGCGGCCAAGCACGCGCCTTCGATCGCCGCACTGATCGAATCCGAGAACACCGAAGGCTTCGTTCTGCGCAGACCCGACGGGCGCCCGGTCGCAGTCGAGGCGCTGCCAGCGACGCGCGGCGGTTCAGCCCTCCGCGGACGGTCGCTCGTGTCCGCGGTTCTCGACGAGTGTGCGTTCTTCCGGAGTGAAGAGTACGCGGTCAACGACGCGGAGATTTTCCGCGCAGTCGCACCGCGCGTCATCGACGGTGGTTTGGTCGTAATCGCGTCTACGCCGTGGGCGGAAGCCGGGCTGTTGTTCGACGAATTTATGCGAAATCACGGTCACCCGGTTACCGCGATGGCAGCGCACGCGCCGACGACGCTGCTCAATCCAGCCAAGGCGGCCGAAGTGGCGAGGGAGCGCGCGCGCAGTCCAGAAAATGCCGCGCGTGAGTTCGATGCCCAGTTCATGAGCATCGGTTCCGGCCTGTTTTTCGACTCGAGTGCGCTCGATCGCGCTTTGAGGCTCGGTCTGGACGTGAGCGAGGAGCCATCGAAGCGGATCGCGACGATTGGGGGCGACCTTGCCCTTGTCCGGGACTCGAGTGCATTCGTCGCGATCGAAGAGGACGGCGATTTTCTAGACGTGACCGACGTGCTCGAACGGCGTCCTGAGCGCGGCGCCCCGCTCAAGCTCAGTGCGGTCTGCGCCGAGGCGGCGGTTTTCGCGAAGACGCATCACGCGCAGCTGATCTGGGTCGATGGCCATGTACTCCAGCCTGCTCGAGAGCATGTTCCCGAAGGATTCACCCTTGAAGCGGTTGAAGGTGGCCCGAATGGGAAGATCGAACGCTACGTTACCGTTCGAAACTTGCTCAACGAGGGACGCCTCCGAATCCCGCCGCGATTTCAGCGCCTGGTGAACCAGCTCCGCGAAGTCGTGAGCAAGCCGACGTCGGGCGGGGGGCTTCAGATCACGCTGCCACGCCGCGCCGGCGCGCACGGCGACGTCGCGAGCGCCTTCGTCCTAGCCGCGCACGCTGCATCGCAAGGCGCCTGCGGTCGCAGCTACATCGACCAAGACGACATGATCGAAGACTTCGCGTTCGCCGAGAACCGCTGGGGCGGCATGCACGGGCGCGGCTTCGGCTGATCAAATCTCACGAAAGGAAGATCAAATGCCTCCTATTGGACCGGTGGACGCGAGCGTCGCGCCACAATTCACGCAAGCACAGATCGACGCGGCGTTTACCAATCAACCTTGGAAAACGCTCTACAAGCTCGCAAACCAGGGCTGCATCTCAGTTGGCAACTTCATCATCATGGGGCCGCAGTACGACACGAAGGGCAACCTGCTCGTCGCGTCGCAAACATTCTACGCGACGCCGGCGTTCCTCACGTTGCTCCCTGCCGGCGCTGTCATCCCGGGCCCGTGAACTCACCACCACAGAAAGGACCAAAATGTCAGCAAAACTGATCGAACTCTCCCAAGAGGACCTCACACGAAAGATTCGTGGCACCGCGGCAGAACGCAAAGCGGACAGCATCCTGAACGGCAAGGGTTGGTATAAAGTCGGCGACGAGAACGGCGAGATCTTCGTTCTCCGCGGCTCGTCGGCAGCGGAATTTCTTCGCCGGAGAGCGGCGGGCTCGTCGCCAACGGTGACGCCAACACCTGACCCCGTCCCGCTCACTCGGGCAGCAGCACCAGCACCAGCGCCAGCGCCGCCAGCAGCAGCAGCAGCGGCGCCACCGGCGAGCCAGGCGCAGCACAAGCGCAGCGCAATCCTCGCCAACGCCAACGCCAACGCACGTGCGAAGGCCGGCCGCAGCGAGTCGGCGCCCCGCTCCATCCTGGACGGTGCCGACGCTTTCGCTGAGCGCCAGCGTGCAGCACGAGCGCGGCGCCAGCAAGAAAGCCTGAACGAAGGCACGCCGAAAGGGGCTGCCTGATGTCAGCCGCAGCGAAGATCGACGCGCTCGAGCAGCGGGTCGCCGAGCTCGAAGCGGAACGCGGTACCGTTGCCACTCCCGAGCGCGCCGCCGCTCTGGTGCGTGAAGCGTTCGGAACGCCAGGCGCCCCGCCACCCAAATCGGATTGGACAGCCGAGCCCGAGGCGCCCAGTGAGGCGACGACTGAAGCCGAGCCGGACGCGCTCCGACTCGCTCGCATGCGCCGCCTTCACGTCGAGCCGCTCGAGCGTGAGGCCGAACGCCTGACGGGCGCGGTAGCGGCCGAGCGCGCGGAGCAGGAGCGGTCGAATTTCGAGGGCGCAGCGTGGCCGCTCGAACAGCTGGAGCAAAAGCTCGAAGCGGCAAAGGTGCAGCTCGCCAGGGTGAAGCGCCTCGACCTCGTTGCCATGTCCGCACGGATCGCCGAGCTGACGACCGTCGACGATCCGCAAGTTTTGGCAGATCGAATCGGCGCCACCGTCGAGAAGGCTGTGCACGCGACGATGCTGCGCCTCCAGGTCTTCGCGGAGATGCAGGGTCACCGTGCTCGGCTGCACAGCGACTTGTGCGAACTCGCGGATTTGCGTGCGCAGCTCGCCGGGCTCGAGAAGGCGAAGGATTACTCGGGCATCGCACACCGTGTCGGCTATGCGTTCGACTTGTCCAAGCCGGTGGAAGCAGCGCTCGACGCGCAGCTACCGAGCGAACCGGGGCACACGACGGTCGGTCAAGCGCTGCGCGCAAAACGCGCCTTCGCGCTCGGCGAGAACAACATTCTGTGAGGCCCCGCCCCAATGGATAAGATTTTCATCGTTGGGGACGGACGTGGCGACGAACAAGCGGAACTTGCCACCGCGCTCGCCGCGGATTGGCGAGTAAAAGCGGTTCACGGCGGCGATGGCTCCTTGTGGCTCGTTCACGTTGAGCGGGACGAGCCGGCGGACGACGACGACTGAATAAAAAACTCTGACGAGCTGGCTCCTTCCATGCCGGCAATCGCGCGAAGTCGTGCGCGATGTGTGCAGACGCGTTCTCTGGCGCGTGCATGTGCATCGTCGAGCCGCCCGCGTGGCGTGCTCCCTTGAGATGAGCCGAGGTGCTTCCTTCGGCCGCCTTCTCGGGGAGCGCGCTTACGCCCTATCCATTTGCTTTCGCACGTCGGCGCGCCGACGTTTTATCTAACCCCTCAGGATTATCAAAATGGGTCATAGCGGTTTCGAGTTCAGGCTGCACCAGGTCGCTTACTCGGAAGTCGACGCGAACGGGTTCATTGGGATCCAGTTCGACGCCTTCGGCGAAGAGAAGAGCGGGATGCCCACCGTCGAGGCGCATCACCCGTTCGGCTTCATGTCACGGCCGTCCGACCCGGAAGTCGATTCCAACGGAGCGCCACAGTTCGGGTGCAATGTGCTGGTCGGCTGGGAAGGCGAGGAGGCTCACGCTTGGGTAATGGCCGACCCGCGCAGTCGCTTGGTGCTGCCGGTACTGCAGAAGGGCGAGACGCTCTTCTATGGTGCGGCTGGCAACTTCTTCCGCTGCCACGCGGACGGCCGTGTGTCGATGTTCACGACGGACGACGGCACGCCCAACGGCAAAACCGTCGCTCTGCAGATCAAGCCAGACGGCCTGCTGTTCAGCGCGCCATGGGGGAAGATCACCTTCGACGCGACGGGCTTCCACGTCCTGCATAGCTCAGGAGCGGCGATCGACCTGGGAGCGATCGGCGGCCTGGCTTCGCCGCTCGATGCTCTCGGTACCTACGTCAAGCTCACCGGCGCGATGGTGCAGCTCGAGGCGTCGATCATCGCCAACGGCCCCGCGGCTGGCATAGCCGACGCACCCGTAAAAACGCTTCCGCTCGTAACACTGCTGGGCACGCTGGAGGCCAACATTGTCGCCGTCCAGGCGGCGCTAGTGGCGATTGGCGCTGGCCCCGCTGGTGTTCCGCCAGCAGTGGGGACCGCTGTTGCCGCTGCTGGCGTGACAGCCACCGCTGCCGGAATTGCAATTAGCGGCGCCGCGTTGACGCTGCCGTCGTCTTCGACCGCGGTCACCTGATTCGCCGCCGCGATTTCTAGCGCCCCGCCGCGGGCGTCGGCACCTCTATAACCCCTAAGGATTATCACCAATGGACCTCTTCGACAGGATACCCAAGACCTCCGGACTGCCGCCGTTGTGGCGCAGAATTCGAATCGATCTGGTGCCCGACCTCGTGCTGAACGGCGCACGCGTCGATCCGCAGCTCGGAGATATCGCCTATCTCTACGACCCGCGGACCAAGGAGCAGGCGACGGTTAACATCGTGAAGGTCTACGGACCGGGCCCGCGGTGGCAGGTTGAAGTCATCAACTGTCCAAACCCCGCATACCCGGTCGTCGGCCGGATGAGCACGTTCTTTTGGCAGGGGGACCGCATCTTTATGTGGCAGCAGAGGTAGGCGGCTACCAGCGCGCGGGCGTCGGTACCGGCGGCAGCACGCGCCCGCGCAGGTGCAGCGGCGTCCCGTTCCAGATCTCGCGCGCCGCGGTCACCGCATCGAGCCACGTGAGCGGCGCGGCGACGACGCGATCAACGACGACAAAGAACCTAGTCAGCATGAGAGGATTTTAGCATGAGCTTCGGAGATGACATTCACGACGTTGAGCCGTCGGCGTCAGCGACGCGCGACCCGCTCGACGCATTCGACGGCTTCGTGCGCGAGGTGCGAGACCGGCTCGAAGCGGGCCGAGCTGCGTACGGCGACAGGTCGTTCGCGCGGCCGCCTGTCGAGCTCGTCGGCGAGCTACAGCAGGAAGCGCTCGACCTGGCGGGGTGGGGATTTGTGCTTTGGTGCCGGTTGGAGGCGATGCGCGGAGCAGCGCGCTAGGAACTATAAAGCTCGACGCGCACGTTCCGCATTTGCAAACTCAGCTGCCCCGATAGTCGCCATTGCGAGCCGGTATTGGATATTCCGAAGCTCGACAGCCTCGTCGTCCAAAAACACGATCTCGCCGTGCTGATCAGCACGATCGCCGCGGTTCATCAGATCGAACAACGCCGCCTGAGCTTCGATCATCGCCGTGACGTGCGCATTGTCGCTGAGCGGCACGAACCTGCTCTGAATTTGCCGCCCCAAATATTTGAGATTGGGATCGGGGAGGAACAGCACCCGCGGCAGACCGAATTTTTTCGGCGTGATGTCGTGAAGCACTCCGCTCGCATCTCGCCACAGTGCATGCGCCTCTACTTCGAGGAACACAAACTGGGTCTCCCAGATCGCCCAGCCTAGACACGCTGAGCCGCCTTCGTTGCGAATCCGCTCATCTACTTCAATGAAGCAATTGGCCTCGGTTGCACCAGCGGCTGGCGTCACAGCGAGGTCGATCGGCGAAGAGCCGGGGACAAGGCGCGCGCATAGCTGCTGGATGAACGGGGAGCCTGATGATGGTGCGCCGACTAAAAGCATCACCCGTCTGGCTAGCAGGACGACGAAGCCGAAGGAATGCTATTTGTTCATCAGCGCATTACGATGTGATAACCTCGGTACTTCTCGGGAAGCACGGCGACAACAGCCTCGCCAGCACGTATTCGCAGGTCCTTGGGGAATTTGAGCGAGTCGCGCCAATTCACGAAGATCGTGGGCCGATTGTCCTTCGTCACGCTTTGCTCGTCTATCTCGATCTCGATGTCATCCGCGTCGCAGCCATAGACGCGAGCAGCGGCCTCCGACGCCGCTACCCGGAGTGAGCCCCGTGCGCGCGTCGTGCTCATCGGGGAAACGTCACCGCGCCGGCCGGCACGTCATCGACTCTGACAGCCGCGTACGCAACGTCATCGCTGGGGAGCTGCAGTTGGTCGTAGGCCAGGTAAACGCGCCGGCCTTCTGGACACGTCGAGACCGTGTACTCGGTCTCGGCATCACGGAACCGTTCGCCGGTCTGCTGGAATTCATCCAGCGCGTGCATCGAGCCGCACGGGCAGCCGTAGGTTACGGTTTGAACGCCGTCGCTCTCTTCGAAGGGGTAAGTGGTGCTCATGTAGGTGGGATGCTTTCGGCGTAAATCTCAGCAAAACGCCGAGTTTCGGGAATGTAACCACCGCCGGCGTGGCGCGCCAGCTCCACTGCTCCTCGATCGTCAACGAAATCACGCGTTTGCAAACAATCGACGGCTCCGCACTGATTTCCCCTTGTCGCTGCTACCGATTGCTATACATTGGGGTGCTAGCAGGAGATAGCAAGAATGCGTTACGCTGCCGACAATTCGATGAGAGAGAAGCAGCTCAACATCCGTTTGAGCCCCGAGGAAGCGGCACGCCTCGAGGCGATCGCAGAGCACTACAGCCTGAGCGCAGCGGCAGTGCTGCGGATGCTGGTGAAGCGAGAGCACGACACGCTGGTCGAGACTCGCGAGTCCAAGGCCTCGGACAAGAAGAAACCGAAACGCTGAAACCAATAGCGGGGCCCGCGCTGTGCAACCAGCCGGACCCCAGATCACAGGAAACGGGAGTTCCCAATGATGAAATCAGTCTATCAAAATTCCGTGTCGGCGGCGCTGCTCAAAGCCGCGCAAGGGGTCCAGTCGTACGCCCGCCAAGTCGAGCTGCGCGAGCCGGCCGTTTCCAAGCCGTTCTACGCCGCGTCGTGCTGGCTCAAGACCGCTGCCGCGATCGGCGGTGCGCTGTGAGCGCGGGCAAGCGAGTGCCCAAGAAGCGCGCGTCCGTCGGGGCCACGTTGCGGCCCGTCGACGCCGAGTCCGCTATCGGTCATCTGAGCGCTGCGTTCGAAGAGATCTTCGACGCTACCGGCGCCCCGTGTGGCGAGCATGACGCGCTGGTGCTGTGCGCCTTGCGTCGGCTGCGTCTCGTTCAAGGGATGATCCGCGGGTCGGTCGAGGTGGTGTCGTGAGCGGTAACAAGAAGAAGCCGGAGCCCAAACTACGGCTTTTGCCTGAGCCGCGCCGAGACAGTCCCTTCTTCCTGTTCGTGGTCGGAGTCTCGCTCGAAACCCACCGCGTCTACTCGAAGATGCCGGCGAAATGGATCGCCTACGCCGCCCAGGCAGCGGAGAAATTCGCGAACCGCCCCGACGGCGTATTTGGGACGGAGGACGACTGGCGGTCGGTGCTCAGCTCAGAACGAGGAGCTGCGCTGGTCGCGTGCATCGCATTCGGACTGATGCATCGGTCCACCATGGAAGGGCTCGCGCTGCTCGGCAGCAGTGCAATGACTGCAGGGGGCAAACTGACGTTCGACGCGACCGACGAAGCGCTCGAAGATATTTGCTTGCGTCCGTTCATTGCTCCAATGCCGAAAGAAGCGTTGGAGCCGTGGCTTAAAAGGCGCATCCGCGGGCACTGGGGGCACGGCAGTCCGCCAAACGCGAAAAGCCGGCCGCGAGCTGTCCGTGGCTGCCCATGTGAGATTTGCCTGGACCTAAAGCGTCAGCCGCGCTTGCCGGTGAGAGAAGACATGCGTGACGGTAGGATGTTGGCGCATTTCAAAGAGCAAGAGGCCGCCAATGCCTGAAGTGACGTCGCACCGCCTTCGCGAAGGCTTCACGACTTGGGCGGCTGATCACGGCATCGCGATCGGCACGCTCAAGCAGTGCGCCGCGGAACTGCACGTGCTGCACGCGGCAATGGTGAACGGTTGCGCGGACAGCATCACGCACGCCGTGCTCGTGGGCATCGCCGAGAAAATGGCCGTGGCTGCCGAGCTCGCGCAAGCCGAGGAAAGCGGGGCCACCGATGGCTGAGTTCAGAGAGCACCGGTTCGTGCACGAGAGCATGATCGAAATCTGCGACATGATCGGTGAGGCGATGGCTGCGGCAATGGTTCCAACGGCGTCCGGCTCGTGCGTCGCTGCCCGCCTCTCCGAAATCAACGAGAAAGTCTGGCGTATGCGCTGGGAACTGGACATGACGGGCGGGCACCCCGTTGCGCTCGCCGAAGCTGCTCCGTCGGGTGTTGGCATTCCGTTCGGTGGAAGCGAGGTCGCCAATGGCTGAACGCGGGAAAAGGAGCGAGTACCCCGCAGAGCTGCAGACGGCGGCGCGCGCGGTCACCGTGACGATGGCCTGCACGCCGGACGAACAGCGTCGAGGTCTCGTCCGCGTGTGGAGCCAGTACGGCGAGCTCTCAGAAGCGGGGCTTCTGGCTGGGTGGTTCGACTGGGTACCTTTGCTCAAGTGGGCGATCGACTACCTGCGAAGCCCGCGCCGGTTGCGTCTGGTTCCGAAGTCCATGCAGGAGGCGGCGAACGATGGCTGACGTGGCCGTCCGAGGTTTGCGCCACCGTGGCGATCTGGCCGTAATCGTTCGACCTTTCGGACGCTGTGTACAAAAGCCCGTAACGATTAAGCTTTTGCGACTGCCGCGCCACGGTGGCGCGCAGGGAAACGCCGCGCTTTTACGTGCGCCGCACGGTGCGACGGACATGCCTGAGCCGAAAACAAGCCAAACGTGCTCGGGCGCCGCGCCGACGAGCAGCTATCACGATCCGAAGGCACCGAAAGAACATGGGGGATCGAATGGGTGATGAGCCGCCAAAAAGGGTTTTCACAAGCGTCGTAGCACCGCTTCTTGAAGACGAACGCATTCGCAATTTCGAGGAGGGCCTATCTCTCATGGCGGCCTTACGGCTGCCGGTTAAGCAGCAAGAGGTCGAGCTTGCCAGAGAAGAGTACGAATTGGCATTGAACCGCGCTCGCGATTCAGCGCGGCGACGCGATTCGCTTGAGCTGATGGAATCGGCGCGCAATGCGGCCGACATTTGTAGAACGAGATACGAGTATCTCACGGTCGCTTTGCGCGCTCAAGCCGAGGAGTCGTACGCGGTCGAGGCTCGTGAGCTTGCCAAGACGAACACGAAACTTGCGCAAGGGCAGACGCGCATCGCAATCGCCGTTGCCGCGTTCACTGCACTGCAGTTTGCGCTCGCGCTCGCGCAAGCGTTGAAATGGATCAAGCAATGACCGAGACACGAGACACGAAGCCCCGCACGGGCACCATCGTCAAAACGAAGCTCGGCCAGTGGCAACCGGTGGTCACGCTCCGCGATGGTACGCGCAAGCGGCTCAAGCCGTTCGCCAAAGGCACCAGCGAGGCCATGGCTCGCGAGAAGACGGCCGTCTATGCAGAGCAGGCCTACCGCCTCGGGTTGAAGCGCCCAACGCCGAAGGGAGTGCCAGCGGGCGGCGAGATCTGGTGGGAGGCCTGGTTCGCTCACCGTGACGCGAAAGGGCTCGGGCCGGTCCGTCCGATGTACAACGGCCACATCGCTCCCCTGCTCGGCGACAAGAAGCCGGCGGAGTGGACGCGCGAAGACTGCGAAAAGCTGTCGCGTTCGCTCGACGCCAAGGTCACAGCGGAGCGTCTCACGTGGAAAACGGCGACTAACGTGTGGGCGCTGTTCACCCGCGCATGCAAGGTCGCGTGCTCGCACAAGTCACCCGACGTGCTGCGCGTCCGCAAGGACAACCCGTGCGTGGGCGTTGAAGGGCCCGAGCGCGGCGACAAGAAGCAAAAGCAATGGCTGTACCCCGACGAGTTGTCGAAGCTCGTCGCGTGCACCAAGGTCCCGCTGCGCTGGCGCCGGCTGTATGCGCTGCTGACGTATCTCTACGTGCGACCGAGCGAGCTCAAGGTGCTCGAGTGGTCCGACGTGAGCTTCGAGACGAACACCGTGCACATCAACAAGGCGTGGGACCGCAACCGCGCTACGTTGAAGCCGCCGAAGACGAGCGCGGGCGTGCGTCACGTTCCGATCGAACCGAACTTGCTGCCGCTGCTCGAGGCTTTGCACAAGGAAAGCGGCGGCGTCGGTCGAGTAGTCGCTTCGATGCCGCCGGACGAAGAGTGGGCGCTGACACTTCGTCGACACCTGCACCGCGCAGAGATCACGCGCGCGGAGCTCTTCGCCGACACGGCGACCCACAAGCAGGTCACGCTGTACGACCTGCGCGCGACGGGCATCACCTGGCGTTGCCTGCGTCAGGACTACGCTCCGGAGGTCCAGCAGGCCGCCGGCCACGAGAAATACGACACCACCGACGGCTACATTCGGACCGCTCGGGTCTTCATTGGGCGGGTCGGTGCCCCCTTCCCTCCGCTGCCGATGGAATCGTTACACCCCATCGATCACCCGATAGCTAAGTCCGCGGAACCTTTTTGTTCACAACAGGTGCACAACCCTGTGGATGGGTGGTTGACAACCCGTTCAGGTCTTCCGGCTTGTCTCTGGACAGGTTGTTCAGCGCCGTCTGTTCAGTAGAGAAAAGTCGAATGCAGACACACATTTAGCCTGTGGATTCGGATCTTTCGCTCCATCATGTAGGTGGCCGTACGCACAATACCTAGTGGTTTTTTGCTTGCCCGAGCCCAAAGGCTTGGGGTAGACAACCAGTTCGCCCGCTTGGCGTCGTCCGCTCGGCCCTTCAGTACCCTAGAGGTTCTGCACGGGTGGTTGAGCAGACCACCTGAACGGGTATCCACGTCGCAAGTCTTCAGGTCCGGCGGCAGCTTCGTTTCACCACGGAGCCGCGCGTCGAGGGGAAACGGGCTGGCCGAGTCGAAATGCCGGACAGCCATTTGCTGGTGATCTGCCCTGCGTGGGGGGTGGCTCGCCGTGGCGTTCGAGGAGGTATCTACATGGCGCAGTCGACGATCGTGGGTCAGGAAAATAGCCGAGTGAAGAGCACGAGCCACACGGAGCCGCCTTCGTCACAAGCGTCGCCGCAGGGCCAGTCTGCCGGTTCATCGAAACGCGCCGCCAAGAAGGCCAAAGGCCTCACCTTCGAACGTCGCTACACCAGTGCCAGCGGTGATGCCCTGGCGGACATGACCTGGGAAGGGCGCACGAGCGTCATCACCAGCTCTGACGGCTCCGTCGTGTTCAAGATGGAAGGCGCGGAAATCCCCGCCGGTTGGTCGCAGCTCGCGACAGACATCGTCGTTTCCAAGTATTTCCGCAAAGCTGGCCTGCATGGCGACAAAGCGGTCGGCGAGACCAGCGTGCGCCAGGTCGTGCACCGCATCGCGCACACCATCCGCACGGCGGGTGAAGCAGCCGGCGGTTACTTTGCGACCAAGAAGGACGCCGACACGTTCGAGGCCGAGCTGGTGTGGATGCTCGCCAACCAGTACGGCGCCTTCAACTCACCTGTCTGGTTCAACTGCGGGTTGTTTCATGAGTACGGCATCGAAGGCTCGGGCGGCAATTGGGCCTGGTCGGATGCCAACCAAAAGGTGGAAGAAACCGCGAACGCCTATGGGCGTCCGCAATGCTCGGCCTGCTTCATTCAGTCGGTCGATGACGACCTGATGGCCATTTACGACCTGGCCAAGAACGAAGCGCGCTTGTTCAAGTACGGCTCGGGCACCGGCTCGAACTTCAGCCACATCCGCGGTCGCCAAGAAAAGCTGTCGGGCGGCGGTACCTCCAGCGGCTTGATGAGCTTCTTGGAAGTCCTCGATCGCGCTGCCGGGGCGACCAAGAGCGGCGGCACCACGCGGCGCGCCGCCAAGATGGTCTGCCTGGATATGGACCACCCGGAAATCGAGAGCTTCATCACCTGGAAGGTGCGTGAAGAGAAGAAGGCCAAGGCGCTGATCGCAGCCGGCTACGAGAGCGACTTCAACGGCGAGGCGTATCACACCGTCAGCGGCCAGAACTCGAACAACTCGATCCGCGTGAATGATGAGTTCATGAAATCCGCGCTCTCCGGCGGTAAATGGCAAACGCGCGCGCGCACCACGGGTGAAGTCATCGACACGCTCGATGCCGCTGACCTGTGGCAAACGGTGGCCGAAGCCGCGTGGTCCTGCGCGGACCCGGGCGTACAGTACGACACCACTATCAACAAGTGGCACACCTGCTTCAACACCGGGAAGATCAACGCTTCCAACCCGTGCTCCGAGTACATGTTCTTGGACGACACGGCCTGCAATCTGTCCTCCTTGAACTTGACCAAGTTCATGGACGAGCAAGGCACCTTTGACATCCCGGCCTACCGCCACGCGATCGAGGTGTTCTTCACCGCGCAGGAAATCTTGGTGGATCTGTCGAGCTACCCGACGGGCCGCATCGCCAAGAACTCGCATGATTACCGCCCGCTCGGCCTCGGCTACGCCAACCTGGGCACGGCGCTCATGCTGCTCGGCATTCCGTATGACTCGGACAAGGGCCGCAGCATTGCCGGCGCGCTGACCGCCATTCTGTGCGGCCATGCCTTCGTGTGCAGCGCCGAAATGGCGGGCAGCAAGGGCGCGTTCGACGGCTACGCCAAGAACCGCGAACCGATGCTGCGGGTGATGCGCATGCACCAAGACGCGGCCTACGCGCTCAACCGCGACCTGTGCCCGGAATCCTTGTACAAGGCGGCCACGGAAGATTGGGACAACGTGGTGCGCCTCGGCGAGCAGCACGGTTACCGCAACGCGCAAGCCACCGTGCTCGCGCCGACCGGCACCATCGGGTTGCTCATGGATTGCGACACCACCGGTATCGAGCCGGACTTCGCCTTGGTGAAGTTCAAGAAGCTCGCGGGCGGCGGTTACTTCAAGATCGTCAATCAGTCCGTGCCGGAGGCGCTCAAGCGCTTGCGCTACTCGCCGGCGCAAATCAGCGAAATCGTCGCTTTCATCTCGGGCACAAACACGCTGCTCGGCGCCCCACACGTCAGCCGCGCCTCCCTCAAAGCACGCGGTTTGACGGATGAAGAGCTGGCCAAGGTCGAAACCGCCCTGCCCGGCGTGTTCGACTTGAGCCTGGCGTTTGGCCCCTGGGTGATCGGTCGCGAAGCCTACGAGCGGCTCGGCGTTACGGCGGAGCGCATCAGCCAGCCCGGCTTCAACCTGCTCAAGTACCTCGGCTTCAACGAGAAAGAGATCGAGGAAGCCAACGACACGATCATCGGTCGCATGACGATCGAGGGCGCGCCGTACCTGCGCGACGAGCACTACGCGGTGTTCGATTGCGCGAACCGCTGCGGCCGCACGGGTCAGCGCTACCTCGCGCCGATGGCACACGTGAAAATGATGGCCGCCGCGCAGCCGTTCCTGTCCGGCGCGATCAGCAAGACGGTGAACTTGCCGAACGACGCGACTGTGGATGACGTGCGGGAGATCTACGAGGAGGGCTGGAAGCTCGGGCTCAAGGCCGTTGCGCTCTATCGCGATGGCTGCAAGGCCTCGCAGCCGCTCAACTCCAGCGCGGACAAGAAGGAAGAGACCGACTCGGTCAACCACAACGCCGTGGCCGCACAAGCCGTGGCACACACGCGCGCCTTGGTGCGCCCCGAAGGCACGCGCGTCCGCCTGCCCAAGAAGCGCCACGGTTTCACGCAAGAGGCGCATGTTGGCGGGCACAAGGTGTTCCTGCGCACCGGCGAATACGAAGACGGCACGCTCGGTGAAATTTTCATCGACATGCACAAGGAGGGCGCTGCCTTTCGCTCGTTGATGAACTGCTTCGCGATGGCAGTGTCCGTCGGCTTGCAGTACGGCGTGCCGCTCGAAACGTACGTAGAGCAATTCACCTTCACGCGCTTCGAGCCGCACGGCGTGGTGTCTGGTCACGAAAACATCAAGTTCTCCACGTCAATTGTGGACTACATCTTCCGCGTGATCGGGGTTGAGTACCTGAAGCGCTACGACTTCGCCCAGGTGAAGCCGGCTGAAGACGCGGTGGCGATCGAAGATCCCACGCAGCCCAAGCACGTGCCTGCGGAGCCGCCGAGCGCGAGCCTTTTGCCGCCTCCGCCCAGCGTGCTGCCCGCGAGCGTCGGCTCCGCAGTGCACGGCGCGCTCGATGCGCAGCTAGAAGAAATGATGGGCGACGCCCCCGTGTGCGACGGCTGCGGTCACATCACCGTGCGCAACGGCGCTTGCTACAAGTGCCTGAACTGCGGAAATAGTATGGGCTGCTCCTGAGCTGGGGTTCCTGAACTGGTGTTCCGAACGGGCTAACGTTCCAGACTAGCTGTCGCCTCTGAGCTAGCTAACGTCACCACCTGCATGGCCTCATTCGGAGAGCGTGCAGGTGGCGGTTGGGGCGTGGCGACTCGTGCGTTCGGTTGAAACAGCTGGCGGCCAGGTTCGCCGGGTGTTGTTGGATGATGTTCTCGATCGCGGATCGTGATCTTGTCTTCCCAGACTTCCAGCTCGTTTTAGTTCCGGGCGGTCGCTGCGCAGGGCGCAGGGCGGTCGCTGCGCAGGGCGCAGGGCGACCGGGCGTTCGCTGCGCAGGGCGCTTGAGAAGACACCGTGGGCGGGGTTGCCACCGACAAAGCCTAATGATATCAAACGTTAGGGTTTGACCGCGGTGGTCTCCGGCGATCTGCGCGTGGACCGCTTTTCAGCGTAAGAATTCGGCAATCAGCCGCGTTCTTCGAGTAGAAGAGACGAGCAGAAGAGCTCACGCGGTATTTCGCCCAGTTAAGTGTCAGCGGAGGAGTCGATAATGGTGCAAGCGTCAAAGGTGGCCTCGTCGGTGTTCGGACCTGTTCTGCTTGGAGTCGTCGTGTCGCTTCTGTCGACCGGCTACCTCGGCTGCAAGAAGGACGAGCCGCCGCCGCCCCTGCCCTCGGCGGCCCCTGCCGTGACTGCCGCCCCGGCCGCCCCGCTCGAACTCGCGCCGGAGGAGCCCGTCGCTTCCGCAGCGCCGAGCGCGACCGTGAAGCCGACCGGCGGCGGCGCCCCGGCTCAAAGCTTCGCCAAGTGCTGTGCCGCGCTGACGCAGAACGCAGCCAGCGCGCCGGAGCCCACCAAGACCTCGCTGACCACTGCGGCGGGCATCTGCAACAGCTTGGTTGCCGCCGGTAAGAGCGGCCCTGGTGTCGTCAGCGCCTTCCAAGGCCTGCTGCGCGGCGTCGGCATGCCCTCCGCCTGTCTCTAATCGGGAGCGCAGCTCCCGCCCCAACCAAGTGAATTGGTTGGGGCGCCACGCGGGCAGGACCAGACGCTAGGCGCCGACGCTCCGCGGCTTCCGTCCACTTGAGTGCTGGAAGCCTGCGCCCGCGCGAGACCGAGTTTTCTTGCCTGAAAGCGTACCCGCGAGCCAGACGCCGCGCCCCGCCTCGACCGAGCCGATGACCCGGGCGCCGCTCGGGCGTGCGCGCGTCGGCCCAGCCGCGAGGAGCGCGTAATCTTCGCCACCGTACAGCGCCAAGTCCAACACTGGAACGCCCAACTCGGCGGACAACACGCGCAGCGCCGGGGCGCACGTCATTTCAAGTGCGGCGAGGTCGAACACGAGGCGCACGTTGCTCGCGTTTGCAAGGTGCGCCGCGTCACCCGCCAAGCCGTCCGAGATGTCGATCGCAGCGTGCGCGCGACGCGCTAGCGATAGCCCGCCGATGAGCTGAGCCTTGGGCTTACGAAACGCGCGCAGGGCGCGTTGCGCGGCGCGCGAACGCGAACGCGACTTCCCGCTTTGCAGCAAGCGCAACCCTGCCGCAGCGAGCCCGACGTCACCCATCAGCCACAGCTCGTCCCCCGGCTTCGCGCCGCTGCGTAAAAGCGGGCGCGGCGCCGTGCCGAGCAGCGTCGTGGTGATGCTGAGTTCGACGCCGCGGGACAGATTCCCACCGACGATCTGGCAGCCGAGAGCGCGCGCTGCGGCGCGCTGCCCGCGAGCCAACTGAGTGAGCTCAGCCGCGCTGAATTCGGCGGGAAAGATCACGCTCGAAAGCGCCACTACAGGCTGTCCCGCCATTGCGCACACGTCGCTCGCGGCCGCTTGAAAACTGCGCCAACCCAGCTCGGCCAAGGACAACCAGCGGCGCTCGAAGTGCACGTGCTCAACCGCCGTGTCCACCGTCCAGACCAGGCGCCCGCGCGGCTTCAACACGGCAGCGTCGTCACCGATGCCGACCTCGACCAGCCGGCTTTGCGCGCGAAAAATCCCCTCAAGCTGCGCGATTGCGGCAAATTCTCGAATGCGCCCGGGACCCGCCATCAGCGCGGTATCCTACACGAGCCCGCGCGCAGCGCGCCCTCGTTTCAGCCGATGGTAGCGCGCTTGACCGGGATGGTAACCACGAACACCGTGCCCTTGGGCGAGTTGTCCGTGATGTGCACCGTGCCGTCGTGGCCGTCAATCAGGCGACGCACGATCGACAAGCCGAGACCCGTGCCGCCCGCTTCGCGCGTGGAGCTCGAATCCACCTGGTAGAAAGCGTCGAACACGCGGCCTCGCTCGCTCTCCGGAATGCCGATGCCGGTGTCCGCCACGCGGAATTCGACGGCCGTGCGGCGCGCACTCAAGATCACTACGCCGCCGGCGTCGTCCGGTCGCGCGCTGTCGATGGCGGTGATCTTAGCGGACAGGGTGACCTTGCCGTTGGGCGGGGTGAACTTGATCGCGTTCTCGGTCAGGTTCAAAAAAACCTGTCGCAAGCGCTCGGCGTCCGCCCACATCAAAGGCAGGCCGTTTTCCGTCTCGACCACGATTTCGACGTCCTTCTTGCGCGCGGTCGGCGTCATCGTTCCGGCTACGTCGAGAAGGATGGTGCGAATGTCGGTCTGGCTCTTGCGCAGGCTCATGGTCCCGCTCTCGAGCTTCGAGAGATCCAAGAGACCCTTGATCAGCTGCAACAGCTGTTCGCCCTTGTCCCGGATGGTTTGCACGAATTCGTGCTGTTCCTTGGTCATGTCACCGGCCAAGCCTTCGACCAGCATTTCGCTGTAGCCGATGATCGAGGTCAGCGGGGTGCGTAACTCGTGCGACACGGTAGCCAAGAAATTACTCTTCAACCGGTCGAGCTCTTTCAAACGATCGAACGCAGTCTGGAGCTTCTCGTTCTTGTCTTCCAGCTCGCGGAAGCTCTCGCGAACGGACGCCAAATGCATGTTGCTGGTCAGCAGCGCGCGGTGCCCGCTGAACAGCAGCAGATCCAAAGTCCGCCCCAAGTGCCGCGCGAGCTTCACGACCGAGTCATCCTCCGCGCGAGGCATGGCGCCGTACAACTCACGCAGGCGCGCCGGATCCAAATCGGCATCGAGCGCAAGCAAAGCGGGCGGCGGCTCCTGTTGGCCCAGCGTCACGAAGGGCCCCAAGATCATGCGCCCGATGCGCTTACCATCGTATTGAATCGCGGCGACGCGGTAGCTTTCCCCGGTCGGACACGGGTAGCTGGCCATGCCGTCCTCGCCGAGGACGAGGCTCTTCACCTTCCCTGCCACGTCCGAAAGCGCAGCGCGCCCGCCCTTCGCTGAGTTCAGGAATGCGTGCAGCGCGTTCTGCTCCGCTACATCGGCCAGCAGCTTGCCTTCATCGCTGAAAATGCGCAGCGGCACGCCGAACAGCTCGTAGAAGCTCTTCACCATCTCGCCCAGCGCGTCGCGGTCGATCAGGTCTTCCAGGCTGACGCCGTGGCCGAGCGTGAGTTCGTCGAAGGTCTTGGCCGTCGCGGGCGGGATCATCAGCCGGCCTCCGGTTTCAGCACGTCCAGGGCGCCACCCACGCACGCCTGAAGGATTTCCGGAAGCGGCTTGGGGTTGCCGAGCTTCTGAGCGACCTGTGTCAGGAACGCCTGCGCGTCGAAGCCGAACTTCTTGTTCAGGTCGTGCTCGGCGTCCAAAGCGCTCCAGGTCAGGTGGAGCAGGCCAATCATGCTCTCGACGACACCGATGCCGCGCGTCGCCACCGCCAGATACACGGGCTCACGGCCTTTCGAAGCGAGCTCCGCAAGTTCCGCGTCGCTGCGCACATCCGGCAAGTCGCGCTTGTTGAATTGAATGATGAGCGGCATCTGCTTGAGCGTCAGACCGTGCTGCTTCAGGTTTTCGCGCAAGTCCATGAACGACTCGGTGTTGTGCTGCGTCTCGTTGGAGCGGGAATCCGCGATGAACGCGATGCCATCTGCGCCCTGCACCACCAAGCGGCGCGTGGATGCGTGAATCACCTGCCCGGGAACGGTGAACACTTTGAGCCGCACGGCAAGGCTGCCCTGATTGCGAAAGGTCAGTGGCAAGAGGTCGAAGAACAGCGTGCGGTCGTCCTTGGTCTCGAGCGTCATGAGGCGCCCGCTCGCCCCTGGCTCCGCGGCCTTGTGCAGTGCCTGCAGGTTCGTGGTCTTTCCGCTGAGCGCGGGACCGTAGTAAACGAGCTTGATCGTCAGCTCGCGGTTCACGAAATCAAGCTGCACGGGTGCCTCGGTACTTCCACGCTGGAGGGCGCATCTTCTGCCTCACATTGTGCGGCAAACTCGAAAGCTCTAGCCTATCATGGCGCATCCATGAGCCAAACGGCCGTTCTCGTCTGGCTTTCAGCCTCCTCCGCATTTGGTGCATTCGGCCCGCTCAGTACGTCTGGTGGTCTAGGCGCATTGCCTACATTTCATGCGGACTTGGACGCGTTTGCGCGCAGCCGCCTGCTCAGGTTGGAAGCGCCACCTGAGAACGCAGCGGCATTTCGCGCCTCGGCCTACGCCCCAGACGTAGTGGCGGAAGTAGAGAGCTCGCTCGAAGCGGCGCGCAACGGCACTGCCTCACTCGAACAAAATCGTGCGCTCTCCGCGTTGGAGCGCGCTGACCAGCTACTGCGCACCCACCCGGAGTTGCCCCAGTCCGCCTGGTTGATGGCAGAAGTGCTGGAGATCTCGGCGGACGTCGAGAACACAGAGCCCGACGGCGCCGAGGCGGCGCTCACGCTGCGCAGGCGCGCGGCCGCGCTCGAAGGCTCGCGCGCGATGCCGTTTACTGACCGTGAGCCAGGCGCGGCGGACGCAACGAACGCAACGGACGCGGAGCTGGAAGCGCCCGTCGCGCGGCCCGTGAGCGTCGTCGGACTGGAACCGAGCGACACTTTGGAATGGGACGGCGTAGAGCGCGAAAGCCCCGTTCGCACGGCGGCCGGGGAACACCACGCGCGCGTGCTGCGCAACGGACGTCTGCTCTGGGCCGGCTGGGCAAAGGTCGAAGCGAATGAGGCGGAGCTGCGCTTGCCCGTGCCCGAAACCGTCGCCTGCAGTAGCGACGACCTCGAAGGCAGTCATTTCGAGGGCGGCCGCGCGCTGCCCGCGGCGCACGCGCGCTGTGATAGCTACGTCCTGGCCCGCGCGCGAGTGGGCGGCGGCATCGAAGCGGCGGTGTGCGAACGAAACACCTGCGGCCGCATCGTGGTCTGGGAGCACGGAGGCTCACCCATCGCGCACGACACCCAGAAGCCGCTCTGGCCGTATGCGGTCGTGCTTGGCGCTGGCGCACTCGCGGTCACTGGCCTGGTGCTCTGGCGCACCGGCGCGTTTGACCGCCCTGGTGCGCCGACCATCACGAGCGTCGTGTACAACCCCAAGGAAAGCCAAATGGGGTTACGCTTCTAGCGTCGCGCCGCGGCGAATTCAGTGCGCCGTCGGCCAACGCGAGCGCGCTTCGGAAAGCGCGGCGAGGACGGTCTGCTTGGCTGGACCGCCGAGCAGCGAGCGGCGCTCCACGGCTGCTTCCGGGTCCAAAGCCAGCGCGAGTTCAGGCCCCGTGAGCGACGGATGCGCTGCCACGAGGACGTCCGCCGGGAGCTCAGCCATTTGCACGTTGCGCGTTTCGGCCTCGCGCACGAGGGCGCCGACGACGTGATGCGCGTCGCGGAACGGCAGGCCGCGCTGGACCAAGAAATCAGCCAAATCCGTAGCGCATAGGTGACCGGTGGCGAGCGCGGCTTTCATGCGCGCGCCGTGGAAGGTAGCCGTGGCGATGGCGCCTGTTAACGCGCGCGCGCTGGTCAGCGCGCACTCGAAGGCGTCGAAGATCGGGCGTTTGTCCTCTTGTAGGTCGCGGCCGTAACCGAAGGCGAGGCTCTTCTCCAGCACCATCAAGGTGGTCACGCAGCCGATCAGGCGCGCGCATTTGCCGCGCACGAGCTCGGCGACATCTGGGTTCTTCTTCTGCGGCATCATCGACGAGCTGGTCGAGAATGCGTCACTGAGCGTCATGAACCCGAACTCTTGCGTCGACCAGAGCACGATCTCTTCCCCCATGCGCGACAGGTGAACGCCCAAGATGGCCAGTGCAGACGCGACCTCCATCAGGAAATCACGGCTGCCGGTGGCGTCAATCGAGTTCTGCATCGGCTGCCGAAAGCCGAGCGCGCGCGCCACGCCTTCGCGGTCGAGCGGAAAGCCGGTGCCCGCCACGGCGCCGGCACCGAGTGGCGATTCATTCAAGCGCTCCAGCGCGTCAGCGAGCCGCCCGCGGTCTCGGAACAAGAACTCCTGCCAGGCCAGTAAATGATGAGACAACCGGCTGGGTTGAGCGCGCTGCAGGTGCGTGTACGCAGGCATCAGCAGGTCAATCTCGGAGGCTGCGCGATCCATGACCGCCGAAGCCAGCTCATCCACGGCGAGGATCGCTTCTTCACAGCGACGCCGCGTCCACAACCGCAAGTCAGTCGCGACCTGATCGTTGCGCGAGCGGCCGGTGTGCAACTTGCCCCCGACGGGCCCGACGACATCGCGCAGGCGCGCCTCGATGTTCATGTGCACGTCTTCTTTTTTGCGATCCCAGAAGAACTCGCCGCGTTCGATCTCACCTTTGATCTGCTGCAAGCCGGTCACAATGGACAGCGCTTCGTCGCGGCTGAGCACGCCGACGCGCGCCAAGCCTTCGGCATGCGCGATGGAACCGGCGATGTCCTCGCGCCACAGTTCCCAATCAATATCGACGCTAGTGTTGAGGCGCTCCATCGCCGCATCAATCGCGTCCGGGAGCCTGCCACCTCGAGCAACCGTCATTTTCGTGCCTCGCGCTAGCGTTGAGAAATTTAAATAAATGCCGCGCCGCGCGGCGCGCCACATGTAGCACTTTGTCGGAAAGCGAGGGCAAAGCGAGTTTGAATCAGCGTGCGCAGCCTGGGTTTACCCGTTGATGCGATAGGCGAGCAGCGCCAAACCGAGTATTGGGCAAGGTTTCCCCGTAACCGAACTTTGGAGATCCCTCATGAGCCAAGCACGTCGCGTCCTGTCCAGTCTTTCCCTCGTTACCCTCGGTGCCCTCCTGTTCGCCAGCCCCGCTTGCAGCGACGATGACGGTCCCGTCAAGGGCGGCGCGGAAGCCGGCGAGGCCGGAGAAGCCAATGGCGGCGGCAACAGCGCCGGACACTCGGGCATGGCCAGCGGAGGCGACAACCATCCAGGTGAAGGAGGCGCGGCGCCTGGCGGCGCGGAGGCCGGCGGTGCACCGAACTCCGCCGGCGCCGGCGGGGACGACCTCGGCGGAGCCGGCCCTGTACTCGGAGCAGGCGGCGTGACGGAGAACGCGGGCGCCGGCGGTCAGTCCGCCCTGGACATGGCGGTGAGCGCGACGATCCCGGCGGCGGGCGGTGACGTGCCCGTGTCGTTGCCCGACGGGCAGGTGATCACCTTCACGTTCCCGGCGAGTGCGGCGGGCAAGCACGTGACGCTGACGCCGACCGACGCCACCGCGATTGGCTGGCCCGCGGGGCAATTCAGCAACGTGATCAAAATGGAACCGGACGGCTCCACCTTCGCCGATCCGATCGTGATCAAGCTCGCGAGCAAGAACCTGATTGTGCTCGATTTCCCGTCGGGCAACGTGCGTAGCGGTGCTCAGGGGCTGCCACTGAACGCGGGCAAGGACGGCCTCTTGCTGAGCCACTTCTCCACACTTGCGGTGGTGCCGTCCGGGAAGTCCTGCGATAGCTCAAGCGGGTGGACCCCGCACTTGGCCGACCAGCGTTGTGGGGATTTCGGCACGGCCTCGAATTACATCGACTACGGCTGCAAGGGCTATAACTTCTGCCAGATCATCCAAGCGCATTGCTGCGCGCTGCCTGACGCCACCGAGTGTCAGGTCGGGGACGCGGACGTCGCAGTGACGTACACGCCCAGTAACGGCAACGGCACCTACGCCTACTGTTTGCCCGCCGCTCAGTGAGCGGCGCCGGCGCTCAGGCGTCGTGAATATTCATCGCTGATGCGCCCCAGCTCGATGCCGAGCGGGGCCAGCGCATCAGCGACGAGTGTTACGGCTTGGTGAAGTCCACGAAATTGCCGGACATCATCAGCATAGTCAGCACGCGCAGTGATTGCCCGTAGTAGCTGGTGTCACCGCCGCCGTTGGACGCGCCGAAGGAGAATGCGCCGTCAAGCAGCGTGGGATAGCCGGCCATGCCCGCGACGCCCGCCGGCCCGATGAATGCCATGTTGTGGACGTTGCCCGAGCCTGAGCCACTCGGCGAGTAGCCATCCACGATGTTGCTCGCGCCAACCCCGTTGAAGAACGGGCCGATTTTATCGAGGTAGGCTTTGGCGCGAGGCTCTGCGTTGAAGCAGTAGTCCATCCCGATACGCCAGGGCGTGCGGCACGCGTCATAGAGGTAGTTGCCGCTGAGGTCAGAGGTCGAGGTGATTTTGTCCGGCACTAGGCCGTGCGTGCCGGAGACAGCCGCCAGGACGGTGTAGTTGCGATCGATGATCACGCCCGACCAAGCGGGGTTGTTCGTGACCTTGGCGAACACGCGGTAATACGAAGGCGCGAAATAGTCCGGGAAGGTGGTGGTGGTTTCCCCCCACGAATCCCCAGGCTTGAGCGTGCCGTCGTCACCGATACTGTTGGTGCTGATGGCGGTGATCATCGTCTTGGCAGCCGTTAAGTAGGCCGCAGAGGACCATTGATTGGAGGCCATGAGCAGCGCCCAAGCCATGTCCTCGTCTGCGTCCGTGGCGGAGCCCTTGTCACTGCCGGACAAGTTACCGCTGGCGTCGATGTGCCAATTCATCAGGCCGCTGGCATCAAACTGGGCCTGGGCGTACGTCCACAGGCCGTCGAACGTGGGCTTGTCGTTCAGGTAGGCGGCGGCGATCATGCCGTAGCCGATGCCTTCAGAGACGGTGTCATTGCCATTGGTGTTGCGCTGCACGCGCAAGCCGCCAGCGCCCGCACCGTTGGAGGTGACCATGGCCGCCTTCCAGCTGTTGTACGCGGACTGCACTGCCGCGGACGCACCGGCCGCCGTGGTCAACGAGCAAGACGCTGGCTTCTTCGCTTGCGGGAACGGGAAGGGACCACCCGCGCCTAAGATCAAACCGGAGCCACCTGCCGTGCCCGCGCCGCCGGCTCCCCCCGTGTGCGCGCCTGCGCTTCCGCCCGCCGCCCCCTGCGCGCCGCCCGCGTGGGCACCGCCAGCGGGAGCGCCCGAACTACCAGCGTGCGCACCCGCGCCACCAGCCGGCGCGCCCGCGGCGCCCGTGACGGGCTCGTCAGACGAGCTGCTACCTGCGTCACAAGCCGACGCGACCAATGCCCCGACGGCAACCAAGAGAAAAGGAAGTGACTTGCGCATGCTTAAAATTACCGACTATTTCAGACCTGGAACCGATGCCACATACTGAATGGAAGTGGTACGGGATGCGAGCGTTTTCGGTTTCGAACGCCACGCAGATGGCGCGTCTAACTCCGCCGCACTGCTAAATTTCCACGCACAGCGCGAAGCTGTAGGTGGACGCCGTTCATTGGGTCATGTCCCAATAGTTACCGCTCATGGCCAAGAGCGAGAGCACGCCCCACGACCCGTGAAAGTAAGTGAAGGAGGCGGACGTGGTCGTGCTGGTGTTGATAGCGAGCGACGAATACACGCCGCTCGCTACGCTGTCGTACCCGCCGCTCATCGCGGCAACGCCGACCGGCGCGTAGAAGGCCATGCCTGCGCCGTAGTCACCGAGCGTGCCGGGCGGATTCGCGCCGGCGGAAGTGTAACCGTCCTTGAGCTGCGCCAGGCGCACGCCGCCCGCGGTATTCATGAAGGTGACGAGCTTGTCCAGATAAGCCTTCGCGCGCGGCTCACCCGTTTCGCAAAAATCCAGCGCGATGCGGAACGGCGTGCGGCACGCATCGTAGCCGAAATACAGCCCGTTCGAGTCATTGCCGGGACCGTCAACGCCGGCGCCCGAGGCGTTCACCCAGTTCGGAACTAGACCGTTGGCGCCCGAAGCTAAGCCGAGGATCGTGTAGCTGGACTCCACCACTGCGGCCCAAGCATGAGCGGGCGTCGCCTTGGCGAACGCGCGGTAGTACGCGGGAGCAAAGTAAGAGGGGTTGGTTTGACTGGAGCCGCCGAAGTTATCGCCGGGCTTAAGCACGTTGCTGCCCCCCTCCACTTCTTTGTCCCAGATCGCGTTGATTAACGTAACGGCGGAAGCGTTGTAGGTGCCGCCCCACTGGGCGCCAGCCATCAGCAACGCGTAAGCCATGTCTTCGTCAGCGTCCGTTGCGCCGCCGCCGTCCATCACGCTGCCGCTCGCGTCCAGGTGCCAGTTCATGAGGCCATTGCCGTCAAGCTTGCCTTTGGCGTACGTCCAGAGCGCGTCAAACATGGGTTGATCATTCATGTAGACGCTGATCAGCATGCCGTACGCAATGCCCTCGGAGACCGTATCATTCGCGTTTTCAGGGCGAATCACCCGGCCGCCCTGGAAGAACTTGGTCTTCCAGTTGGTATAAGCGAGAGCGACTACGTCCGTGCTGTAGACGGGGAATGAGCAATGCGGAGCGGCGTGACCCTGGGGGTACGGGTACTTCGCGCCGGCGGTGTTTTGTGGATACGTGGTCGAGGGCTTCATGATGATGGCTGCGCCGGCAGTACCTGCGCCCGCTACACCGGTACCAGCACCCGCGCTGCTAGCGCCCGCTACGGTGCTTGCTGCACCCGCGCTCGGCGCGCCCGCGCCGCTGGCCGGCGCCCCGCCTGAGGCGTCTGATACTGAGCTGGAGCCGGCGTCACACGCAGCAAGGGCACACGCAAAAACTACACAAACGCCGCCCGCATACAGGCCGTATCTCATGAATGTCTCCTCGGCACGGAACCGATTTCCAAAGTAAGCGCGAGTACTCTCACTTGTAACACTATCATCTCGCGCGCAATCGGCGAGCACGCAACGCCACTGAAGCTGCGCTTACCGGAAGCATCTTCACACGCGCGCGTGTGAAGATCTCGACACGCCGCGGCCGCGCGAGCCGCGATGGTGCAGCCGGGCGCGCTGCGCCATTTACAGAAAATCCGCGTGTCGACGGATTCAGGAGCAGTTCCAAACGGCGCTTAACCTACGCACTGGACCCGCCACTGGGGCGGGGCAGGATGACCCGAAAAAACGCTCGGCCTGTGATTTGGCCTGTTCTTTCGAGCTTTGTCGCGCGCAAGGCCCGAGGGTGCTGACGCAAGTGGGGGTTTTGTGCCGCGCTGCGCCTCATTTTGATGAAAAATGTGGTACCGGTCCCAGGTTTGACGTGCGAGACTAAACAGAGCACGATGAACGCAGCGGCGGGCTGTTCCGTACGCGCTATCTCTCCTTAAATTCGGATCCCACGAGGCAGAAGTCATGAACCAGTACGCCGGTACTCTCATTGTGTGTGTGTGTTTAGGTGCGGTAGTAGCGATCGGCTCTGCTGGCTGTGACAATGCCAGCGACCCCGCCGGCGCCGCAGGCGCAGGCACCGCAGGTGCCGGCTCAGTCGGCACCGCAGGCACCGCGCCAGTCGGCACCGCAGGCGCCCCGCCTGGCACCGCAGGCGCAGCAGCGGATGGTGTGCCCTTGCCCGTTGGCGACACCGGCTTCGTCTCGCTCCCCATGCTGGGCATCCAGGGTTCTTGGTACGGCTACGGTGACGGCCAGGGCTCGGACGGCAGCGTAGCGATGAGTGACTGCATCTTTAAAGGCATGCACATGCCCGCTGATTGCTCGATGATCACCACCCCAATGTTCGGCTCCTTCGCCCCGACGCCCGACAAGGGGATGTGCACGGCGGGCACCGCGGCCAAGGTCATTAATCTGGCCCCCTGCCCGATCGTTCCCCCCGCGACCGTGGCGCCCACCGTCTGCCCAGATTACAGCAATCTGTTCGGCGCCGGCATCGGTCTGGACTTGAACAACGCCGGCAACGATGGCGGAACCGGCATGAAGCTGCCGTTCGACGCCACCGCGGCCGGCATCATCGGCATTTCGTTTGACCTCGACACCGCCCCGCCGGCTAGTGGTATGCGAGTCGAGTTCCCCACCGTGGGCACGGAGAACACCTCGGCCATGTGGAAGCCGGGCACCGCCAATAAGAGCCCGCTCGTCGCCGGCCACAACGTCCTCATGTTCGCCGACGTAAAGAGCCCGACGTTCGTCACCCCGGCAGTCCCGTTCGACCCCAGCAAGCTGTTGTCGATCCAATTCCACATCCCGACCGTAACCGCTATGGCGGTCCCGTTCGCCTTCTGTATCAACAATCTCTCCGTCATCACAACCGCGCCCGCGGCCATGTAGTTCCTCCCTCTGCGCTACGCGACCCGAACCGGTGCCGGATTCATTCTGGCGCCGGTTCTGTCGTTTTGGAGCCCTTGACTCAGCATGCTCCCGGGCGACACTGCCCGCGATGAGCACTCCCCTCTCGGTTCCCGGTCCGCGCGCCTTGCCGGTGCTGGGGGCAGCCGCAGAGCTTGCGCGCTTCCTGCGTGATCCGCTGGACGCGGTGGGCCGGCTCTTTCGAGTGCATGGGCCGATCGCCGCGTTGGTCGTGGGGGCGCGCACGCGCGTCGTCTCGACCGAATCGAACGTGCCCGGGACGGTGTTTGTGCACGGGCCTGAGCTGAACCGGGCCCTGCTCACCAACCACGCAGATTTCCATAAGTGTGGCCTGCCTGGGCCGCTCTATCCCCAGGAACCGGTGAGCCTGCGGCAGCGGCCGATCACGCGCATGCTGACGGGGCTATTCCACGTCAACGACGGCGAGCACCGGACGCAGCGCCGTTTGTTGATGCCCGCCTTCCACCGCAGCCGCATCGAGACTTACCGGGACGAGATGGTGAGCACGACCGAGGCGCTGCTCGCCCAATACCGCCCAGGAACGGTGCGCGACGTTCGCCCTGACATGATGGCGGTCACGCTGCGCATCGCGACGAGCACGTTGTTCGGCGGGGATCTGGGGCCGCTCGGGCTGCGAATTGGCCAGGAGCTCGAGGCGTGGGGCGTGATGTTCCGCGGAGCCGCGACCTTTCCCTTCGATCTGCCGGGCACGCCCTATCGCCGTTGGCTCGACCTGTCGCACTCGATTGACGCGGGGATCCATCAGGTGATCGCAGCCAAGCGCGCAGGCGGCGCCAGCGGGCGCGACATGCTCTCGATGTTGCTGGAAGCGCGCGATGAAGGCGGGGGGCAACTGACCGAGGACGAGCTCGTGGGACACGCGGGGGTGATCTTCGCAGCCGGTCACGAGACCAGCAGCAATGCGCTCAGCTGGACGCTGTTCGTGCTCGCGCAGCACCCGCGCGTGATGGCCGACCTGTGCGACGAGCTCGACGGCGCCCTGCACGGCGACGCGCCGACCTTCGACAACCTGGGCGAGCTCGTCTTGCTCGACCGCGTGCTCAAGGAGAGCCTTCGCCTCTTCCCGCCAGCGCCCTTGAATCACCGCATCACGGCACGTGACAGCG
>JBDTJC010000042.1:0-26223 GCA_039936055.1 Polyangiaceae bacterium
TGGGGTGGAAGGGCAGCGGGTTGTTCTTCCAGACCATGCGCACCTTGGTCGGGCCGTACTTGTCGCGAACCTGCTTCAGCGTGGGCTCCACGCGGCTGCAGAACGGACATTGGAAGTCGCTGACGGCGACGATCGTCACCGGTGCGTTGGCGCTGCCCCACTGCGGGTCGCGCGCACTCACGGGCACGCTCGCGCTGCTCTGATCGGGAATGCCGGAGGCACTCCCGCTTTCGGCCTGAATGTCGGGGCCTTTGCCTTTGTCGAGGCCCCACATCAGGAACATGCCGGCTAAAAAGCTCATCAAGAAGCCGACGATTGCGGTTCCCTTGTTCATCATTCTCTCCCAAAATGCTCGGACACGACCTGATTCGATTGAGATCGAAGCCGAGCGTTACCTGTTACTCGTGATGTTGCAGACTGAAATTCGTAGCGCCGCCCCGCATCACGGGTCGACGCGCGGCTTGAGTGAGCGGTGGGTGTAACGTCGGAGTGACGCCGAGTACCGCGGCTAAAAATGTCGAGCGCGCGCTCAGACTCGCGGCGGGCGGTCGATGGAGCGCGCGAAACCGGTAGCTAGAAGAGCTTGCTCGGCAGCGGCTGCGGGTAGCCGCGCGCTCCCGGGGCAGGGGCCGAAAGGCGCTGCGATGGGCCGTGCGCGTACCGGTTGATCGGGAAAGCTGAGCGCGCGCGGGGTCTCGCGATTGGGCGCGCCGGCGGCGCGCAGCGGCGCGCTCTCGTCACAGGGCCTGGGAGCGCTCAACGAATCCGTGTTCGTCGAGGTACCGATGGGCGGTGCTGCGATCGACTGCGCGCGCAGTCCGCACATGGGAGCCACCGCAAACGCACTCGGAGCCCAGGCCAGCGAAAGCATGAACGCGGTCAGCGTGCACAAGCGCACCAACCAAACGTGCTTTGAGTTGAGGGCCGTGGACATAACTGAGGGATGCTGCGAGCGAGTGGGCAGTGAGCGTCGGGGAGCATAGCCGGACGCCCTCACCGCACAACCGCTCACCCCGCCCGGCAATTCCCCCGGCCCCGCTCGATGCTCCAAAAGGCTTGACTTTCTCATGTCAGTTTCTTGCCTACATCAGAGCACATAGGCACAGTGGGGTCATGAGCGCACCGGAAGCAGCGGCTAACGACTTGAAATCACAAGACAATGCCGGCTGTGATAGCGAGGCGCTTCCGCGCCGCTTCGAGCGCTACACGCTGCTCAAGCGCATCGCGCGCGGCGGCATGGGCGAGGTTTACCTCGCCACCGCTGGCGGTATCGAAGGCGCCGAACGCCCGTGCGTGGTGAAGGCCATCCGCCGCGAGCACGAGGAGGACCGCTCCTTCCTGGCTCGCTTCCTGGACGAGGCGCGCATCCAAGCTCAGCTGCAGCACCCCGGTGTCGCCCAGGTGGTCGAAGCCACCAACGACTCGAGCGGTAAACCGTACGTCGTGGTCGAGTTTATCGAGGGGCGGAACCTGGGTGACGTTCGGGCGCGCGCTGGGCAACTCGGTCTGCGCATGGGTTGGCCCGAGTCGATCGCGGTCAGCATCGTGATGGCGGACGCCCTCGCTCACGTGCACGAGCGCGTGGACGCGAGTGGCAAGCCGCTGGACATCGTGCACCGCGACCTGAGCCCGCAGAACGTGATGGTCAGCTACGCGGGTGACGTAAAGCTCATCGACTTCGGTACTGCGCGGGGTTTGAACCGCCGCTGCCAAACGATTGCCGGCATCGTGTTCGCGAAGCCGGGCTACGTTGCACCGGAAGTCGCCAACAACACGCCGGGCGGCGTGCCCGCTGATTTGTACGCACTCGGCGTGATGCTCTGGGAGATGCTCGCGGGGCGTCGCTTCTTGTCCGGTGACGCGCCGGCGCACATGGCCGCGGTGGCCGCCGGCAAGCGCAATCCGACGCCTTTGGCTGCGCTGATCGGCGCGCCAGTGGAGCTCGATGCGGTGGTCGCCAAGCTGACCGCGGTGCGCCTCGAAGACCGTTATTCCTCAGCCCGTCAGGCCATGAATGACCTGGTGCGCATGCTGCAACGCGCGCCCAGCATGGCGGATGGTGATCGCAGTGTGCGCGGTCGCATCGCGCAGCTGATGCAGAAGCTGTATCCGGCCGAACCCGCGCGCACCCGCTCGGAGTTCGTACGCCTCGTCGCGCAAGCTCGCGCCACGGAGGTTCCGGTCGCTGTGTTGCCGCCTTCCCCGCCGGCACCAGCCGTCGAGCTCGACCTGACGCTCTTGCCCGGCACGCGCTACCGCCTGCTTCGCGTACTCGGTCGCGGCGCGATGGGCGTCGTGCACGAAGCAGTGCATTTGGATTTGATGCGCACCGTGGCGCTCAAGGTGCTGGACCCGGAGCGCATGGGTGTGGACGCCGAGCGCCGCTTCAAGGTCGAAGCGCGCGCCATCGCGCAACTTCAACACGAGAACCTGGTCAAACTGTTCGAGTTCGGCGTGGCCCAAGATGGCCGTCCGTTCTACGCGATGGAGCTCTTGACCGGAGAATCCTTGGACAAGAGGCTCGAACGCGAGCGCGGTATGGACTACCGCGAGGCCATAGCGATTGGCCTGCAAGCGTGCAATGCGCTGGAGACGGCGCACGCCGCGAGCGTGATCCACCGCGACATCAAGCCTGCCAACCTGTTCCTATCCACGAGCGGCGAGCTCAAGCTGCTGGACTTCGGTGTCGCGAAGGCCGCCTTCAACGTCGAAACCGACGGTGAAGGGCTGCAAATCGTGGGCACCCCCGAATACATGGCGCCCGAGCAAGCGCGCGGCCAAGCCGACGAGCGCAGCGATATCTACGCGCTGGGTGTCGTCTTGTTCGAGCTCTTGTCCGGTCGTCTACCGCACGAAGCCGAAAGCCCCGTGCTCTTGCTCGACGCCAAATTCCGCAAAGAACCCCAGTCGCTCCGAAACCTGGTCCCCGAACGAGGAATCCCTAAAATGCTCGATGTCGCTGTTACCCGCGCGCTCAGCCCGGAACCCGAACACCGTTACAAGTCGGCAGCCGAGCTGCGAGCCGCGCTAGAAGCCGCATTGAACGAGCCGGAAACGGCGTCGCCGCGCCGCAAGCTGGTGGTGCGTGGCCTGGCCAGCGCGATCGCGCTGGCCGTGATCGGTGTGATCGCCGTCGGCGCGGCGCGTCCCGACGTTCGTCAAAAGACCATGGCGGCGCTCTCGCCGATGATCCAGGAGGCCGAAGCACTGCAAGCTCGCGCCGCAGCTCGCCTTCACGCGGCGCGCCCCGCGCCGCCACAGGTCGCTGCGCTGAAGCTCGAAGCGCCCGCAGTCGTCACCGTGGAAGCCAAGGTCGAAGCCGCACCCGCGCCGGTCGCAGCCGAAGCGGCTGAAGCTGCACCCGCGCCGATTGCGCAAGCCGCCGCCAATGACGACGGTGAAGTCGACGACGACTCGCCGAGCACCGACAGCGCGCCCGCAGGCAAAGGCGCCGCCGACGACAAGGACGGCGCTAAGCCCGCCGCGATGACCGCCGCCAGCAGCTCCTCGAGCGACGACGTAATCGCTGAAGTCCACACGCTCACCGCGAGTGGCAAGAAGCTCAAGGCGCTCAACCTGATTCGTCAGGCCGCCAAGAAGTCGCCCAGCGACGCCAAGCTCCTGCACGAGCTCGCCAGCATGGCCGAACAAGATCACGCCTGGGGCGAGGCCGTCCGCACCGCGCGCCGCCTGGTTGCCGTCGACCCGAGCGCCGACTCCAAACTCGAACTTGCGCGCCTCGAACGCAAAACCGGTCACCGCGCCCGCGCCCTCGAACTCGTGCGCTCCGTCCTCAAAGATTCGCCGGACTCCCCCGAAGCCCACGCTATGCTCACCCAACTCGGTGGGACAGAGCGGGTTGCGCTGGAGAAGTAGGTCGCGACACGCCGCTAGGGCCTTGTGGCGCTAGCGGCGTTCTTGGGGGGATCGGCGGGATTGCTTGGCGCACACGTGGCGTGCGGCGCTTCGCGCGCACCGGAGATGAGCGTTCACTCGACGGTGACGTCGATGCTGAGCTCTTTTTCCGGCTTTGCTTTCGGATCGGTAAGCGAGCCGTACGCCAGGTGCAGCGTCTGCTTGCCGGCGGCGTGGGCTTCGAACTCGAACTGCTTGGTGCCCGGATAGCCGGTGCAGCCGGCGCAGTCGGTGGGTGGCGCTTCAGTGTAGCTCTCGCCGGCGAGCGTGAGCACGGCGGCGTCGGGAGGGGGCTGCATGCGCCACTTCATTGGCGTCGAGATCGTTGCGGGCAGGAGCAGCACGAAGTGCGTGCCGGATTTGGCCGTGATCGACTTGGTGTTCACGTCGTAGGCGGCAGGTTTTTCCGGCGCCTTTGCATCGGGGGTGGGCGCACTTGTGGGAGACGCCGCAGGCGCGGTTGCTGTCGGCACCGACACGGCACTGTCGGGCCCGACCGCAGTGGGGCCTGGTTTGCTGCATGCCGCGAGCAGGGCGCTGCAGCACAAGAAGGAGCATAGGGTGGGTAACGAGGTCATGTGCATCAATCCCAATTCGCGCAGATCTTGCCGTCGTCGGCGTTGAGTTTTCCGATCATGCTCTTTGCGGCAGAGATCCATTTGTCCTCGATCTGTATCTCACCGTACGCGACGGCTTCGAAGCTGCGCACCGCGTAGCCGCAGTAGCCGAGCAGGCTGTAGGTAAGCCCCAGATGGTACGCGGCGTAGCCGAGATACGGCTCGTCCTCGGGGGAGGCGTCGATCATATCGTACAGGGCCTTGGCGGCGTCCCATTCTTGGCCCTGTTTGTACAACGCGTAGCCGACCCAGAATTGTACTTGGTGGAAGCGCGGTTCGTCCGGGAAGAGCTCGAGGAACTTCGTGTACTGGGCGCCGGCCTTGGCGTAGTCGCCAGCATCTTTGGCTTCGTGTCCCGCGCTCAGCACGGAGTCCGCTGTGTCAGCGGGCTGATCGGCTTGATTGAAGACGTGCGTGAAGTGCTCACGCGCCGCGGCGTGGTACGGGCCGCTCGCGACGGCTTCGTCCTGCGCCTTGAAATTCGTGAAGTTCGTCTTCCCGTCGCTGGAGGTAGCCCAGATGCGTAACCCGTTGGCGCGCAAGAAAGCCTGATTGTCAGTGCGCTTCAGATCCAACGATTTGCCCGCGCCGATTTTGTAGGTCCAAGCTTTGCCCTTGCTCGGGTCTGCTGGAGCCCAGACGTACGAGTTGCCGCTGGGCGCGGAGGCGACCACCGACACCACCAGATCCTTACCCGAGTCATTCTGCACGCTGACGTAGCGGTCGCTGAACGTCGCGCCCGCTGCGGTCGGCTTCTTGACCTTCACTGCGTCCACCCAGCTGGCCCACGCGCCGATGCTGTTCGAACCATATTTGACCCAGATGTAACCTTCCTCACCCCAGTTCGGTCCCCAGGAATTGCGCACGTGCCACGCGCCACGCGAGTCATCCCAGCCCACGATCACGATCGCGTGATTGATGCGCCCGGCCGCGCCTTCATCGAACACGCCACCCGCGTAGTTCTGGAATGCTTCGGTCACGTACACGGCGGCTGACACTGGTCCGTGGGTCACGATGGCCTGCTTGATGTCGTCCGTCCCCGGCACGTTGCCGCTCGAATCCAGCCACCCAAGCTCACCGCGGCACCGACAGCTGGCACCAGCATCACCGACAAAGCTATCCAACCCACCCGCCGAGAAGTCCTCATCACGCGGCATGCTCGGGTGATGGCGCGAAAGAGTCAACCCCGCCAAGCAGTCGGCAACGTGGCTAGGAACTTCACATTCCGCCCGCAGAATAGTTCGCGCCGTCGACTCGGCTGGCTCCACGTCCGACGCCCGGCACCGATCACCGGGTAAACTTCGACAATTGCGTGCCGAAGCTGGCTCCCGACCCTGCATGTAGTGCTAGAACGGCGCCGAACTCGGATCTCGACTCGGAATGGCTCTCCCCCCCAGCACTAGCGGCAAGGTGCTCGTCACCTCCGGCTCGCCCCTGCGAGTGATCCTGAAGTTGGCGTTGCCGACGGTGCTGGCCATGCTCACGCAGAGCGCGGTCAACGAAGTCGACATCATCTTCTTCTCGCGTTTGCCGTGTCCCGCGTCATCCATCGCGCAGGCCGCGCTGCTGCCGTCGCTCATCCTGCTCTGGATGTTCGGCGGCTCGCTGAGCGCCATTTCGGTCGGCACGCAGGCGATTGCGGCGCGCCGCTTCGCCGAAGGCAAATCAGTCGACGCCGGCGCCGTGCTGGTGAACTCCTGGGTGTGCTCACTGCTCGCGGGCGCGGTGTTCACCGGCGTTGGCTACCTGGTGATGCCACTGGCTTTGGACGCACTGATCCGCCAGCCGGAAGTGCGCCTGGCCGCGTTGGGCTACTTGAAGTGGCGTTTGCTCGGCATCACCTCGATGGCGGCCACCTTCTCGTTCAAGTCTTTCTTCGACGGCATCGGCAAGACGCATGTGCACATGGTCGCCTCCGTCGTCATGAACGTGATCAACGTGGTGCTGTGTATTGCCTTGATTTTTGGGTACTGGGGCGCTCCCAGCCTGGGCATGACCGGCGCTGGCATCGCGGGCGCGGTGGCTTCTTGGGTGGGCCTGCTGATTATGGTCGGCTGGGCCGCGCTGCCGTACTACCTGAAGCACTTCCGCCCCTTCGACCTGACGCGCGTCGTGCGCGGCTTGATGGGTGACATCTTGCGGCTGTCCGTACCGAGCGCGATAGCAACGGTCGCGGTGATGAGCGGCTTCGCGCTGTTCTCGGGCATCGTCAGCCATTTGGACAGCGTGTCGCACAGCGCAGTGCTGCGCGCGGATTGCCCGGGCGGCCACGCGGAAGCCATCAACGGCGCTGCCACCGCGCTGATCGTCGAGATCCTCAAATTGACCTTCACCGCGTGCCTCGCGTTCGGCACCTCCACGGCCACGCTCGTCAGCCAGTCACTCGGTGCGGGGGAGCCGGAAAAAGCAGAGCGCTTTGGGTGGGTCTCCGTGCGGCTTGGCTTGGTGATCTTCGGCGTGGTCGGCCTCCTGGAGGGCGTGTTTCTGACCGAGCCGCTCCTGCACTTCGTTACCCACAGCCCCGCGGTGTATCAAGCCGCGCTCGTGCCCATGCGCATGATGGGCATCTGCACTCCACTGATCGCAGTCGGCATGATCCTGACGCAGGCGCTGTTCGGGGCCGGTAACACGCGCTTCGTGATGCTGGTCGAGCTCGTGCTGCACTTCGGCTGCTTGGTGCCGCTCGCCTGGCTATTCGGCATCACCCTCAAATGGGGCTTGCCGGGCATCTGGACCTCTGCGGTCGTTTACGTCGTGTTGCTGACCACTGCAATGGTCTGGAAGTTCCGCCGCGGTGACTGGAAAACGATCGCCATCTGAGGCGCAGCTTCGTCGGAAAGGGCTGTGCTTGTTGGCTCAAAGCTCAGAGCGAGCGGTATTCTTCGGTGAGCACGAAGCCGTTGCCCATGTTCGCCGCGCGCTCTAGCGCATAGTAGTTGCTGAAGCGGAACTCGGCGCTGGCCTCGCGCAGCAGGCCTTTGGCAAGTGATTTCGAGTCTGCTTCACCTTGCAGCGTCGCCACGGCACCCGCTTGTTCATCAAGTGAGCGGCGCGTGCTCGCGAAGGCATCACTGATAGGCTCCGGGCGCGCGTCCTTCGATACCGCGATCACGGCCAAGAGCTGATCCTTCAGCCCGAACGTGAACCACACGGTTCGCGGCGGCGCGCCTGGCGCCGAGCCTGGGAGCGCCGCGCTGGGCACCTGGGTGCAGCTCAAATCCGAGACGCCCATCCCCTGGGCGCAACGCACGCCGTGGGCTGTCATGCTCGCGACCACTTGTTCTCGGGTCGTTTGATCTAAAGTGAAACCAAGCGCTGGGCGGTTCGCCGCCCGTTGCTCGCCGCGGTGGCTCGCCGCGAAGTTGGAACGTGCGCGCTCTCGCTCAGCAGGGCTCATCGCCTTGTCGTACCCGAACGGGCAGCCGCCGTGCGCCATGCGTGTCAAGCCCAGGGCGATAGGGCGCCCCGTGGAAGTGTGCGCGAAGAAAACCATGCCCAGTAGCAGCGTGGTCGTACCGGCACCGATCGTCAAAGCCCGAGCGAGAGCGCGTTTCATCATTTACCTACGATAGAAGCCTTGAAATCAGGGTCAGTAACGATGGGCGCAAAGCAGCTGGACACGTCGTCCATCGTCACGCCGTTCATGGTCAGCGCCGGAACGACTTGGTTCATGATGAAGTAGTCGTACTGGTCACTGGTAATGGCGAGACCGGCGTGTGCCTCGGGCATGCTTTGCGGACCGTGGTACGTCTTGCCATCGGTGTATTTGATGCTGGTTGGCCCGCCATAGGCGTACACCAGGAACGCCGCCAAATTGCCCTTGAACGTGGCCAGATCATCGGTCGTGGAGGCTGGCATGCCTGTTCCGATTTTGCCGAAAGCCCCACCCAGCTTCCCGCTCGTGTCTCCAACCACGAGCGTGAAGATTGATTCGTTCACGGCCACGAAGGCATCCGCACCGAACGTATCCCACGCATTCATGCCGCTGCTCGTGCACTTCAGCGCCGCACCCGGACCGAGGTCCGTGCTCGCCGCGCCAGCGCCCATGCTGCTGGTGGAGTCACTGCCGCAACCCTGCATAGCCGCGAGCAACACGCCCGCAGCGAGTATCTGTTTGATCATAATTGTCCCTTTCGGAAGCACGACGGCTGCGAGAGTCTGTTGCCGACTGCCAGTCTGAGATACGAAGCCGGCGCCCAAGCAGATTTGAAAAATCCTGAAAGGGCCTCTTTTCCTGTGCCCTGCCGTATCGATGCTTCGGTCTTCGGTTCGGGTTGCCTCGGTGTGAGGCAATTCTGCTTGCCGGGCAAGCGCGACAATTAGATCGGGGCAATGTGGATTCAGCGGTGATGAACCGGATTCTAGCGGGGGTCCTGACCACCCTCACCAACGTCGGGTTGAAGGTGATTGGCGCAATTTGATCGGCCGCGCGCTGATCAACTGGGTGACGATTGAACGGTCGACCTTCGACTTCAAGAAGTGAGCAGAAACTGCTCGGCGCGCGTCTTTGGCCGACGGACAAGCGTTCACGAAGCGTGGGAAGACGACGAAGGCGAGACCCTTGCGAGCCTCGCCTTCATCAGCACCTGAAACGCGTTAGAAAATCAGGAGAAGCTGACGCTGCCGCCCGAGCCGGTGCAGTCACCCGCGCCGTTGGTGAGCGAGCAGGAGTACGTGCCGTCCTTCGTGGTGACGGTGAACGAACCGCTGTCCGTCGTCGAATCCCAGTTGCCGCTCGCGCTGAGCAGCACGTTGCCGTCCGCCACGTCCACGGAATAGCTGAGCATACCGCCGATTTCGGCGTAGTCGAGGTCGAGTTTGATCGTGTCGCCGGGCGGGGTGATGGTCTCCGTGAAGCTCTCCTTGATGATGGTCATCGCGGGCGGCGGGCTCGTGATCTCCGCGTAGGTCATGGAGCCGTTGACTACGACGCTCGAGCCGGCTTCGTCGAATTTGCAATTGTTGAAGCTCTCCGATTCTTGCACGCTCGAACCGTCTTGGCTTGCCGAACCCGAGATGGCCACCGTGCCGCCACTGTTACAGGTGCAGCTGACGCTCGCGCCCTGCGTGGACGAGCCGCACGTGAACGGGGCAGTGTCCAACACGTGTGCGCCTTTGCCAGCGCCGCCGATGCCAACATGCGCGCCGAGCGGTGCGATGCCGCTACTAGAAGCGTCACTCTGCTGGTCGAGACCCTTGATGATCGCGTCTTTGTCGCTCGCACTCAGCGTGCCACTCGGGTTCGCGTACTTCTTTTGAAGTGCCCCGAAATCAGCAGAACCGCCGCTCGGTTTGTCATCCCCACTGCCACATGCTGTCGCGCTCAGCGCAACGAGCAACGCCCCGACCCCAGTCCAACCCACACCACGCGTCCCATTGAATAAACTCATGAGTACCTCCAAAGTTTAACGCTCACCATCTCACATTGCCCTTCTACGCTCAAGGGGCGTGTTCGCTCCCCGCACCAGAGTCAGTAACAGCCTTCAAGAATGCCGCTTGAGGCATAGGCCTTATGTGTGAGGGGCATTGGGCCGTTACCGCGGTGGTTCAGCACCGCTGTGCGCTCTTGTAAGCGTTTTCGACGTCGACACCGGAGCGTCAGCTGGGCCGCGCTGCATTCCATGCGAGCTTGACGCATCGGCAGATTGCCATGCTTCACTGACTGCGGAGCTCGAGACCAATGAGCAACGCTTCACTCCATCACCGGTATCTTAAGCCGCAGCGACGCCCGCCGATTTTTGGTTTTGGCTTCACCCCGTCGGGTATCACGAAGCGCGTCGTTTTCGCTGCGCTCCGCTGCTCACGTCGCAGCCTACGCTCCGCTGCGGTGCTCCCGAAAGCCTCGCCAAAACGCAAAACGTGGCGGGCGGGTGTCCTTAAGCGTCTGGCCATGCGCTTCACCCAGAGCGGATAGGTGCTCAGTTTTCTCGCGCTAGACTCGCGCTGTTCCATCTCTTCCAGCAGCGTCACGAAGTGCTCAGCTCAAACTCGTCGAAGCGAGCCGGCGCGCCCACGAGCCGCTCGGGTCGTTAACGATGCGTTGCTTCGCGCGCGAGGATCGTGCAGGCCACGTCGGCGCGTAGCCTGGCGTCGTCGTCCGCAAGAGCCGTTGCGGCGTCGCCGTAGGCGCCCAGGCTGGTCAGTGCGCGCGCGGCGTGCCAGCGCGTCTGCAAGTCTGCGCTCTTCAAGCTTTTCACGAGTGACGCGCTCACGCTCTCATCGCCCGCGTGAGCGAGCGCGTCGACCGCCGCATCACGAATGCGCAGCTCGGCTTCCGAGCTCGCGCTGGCGTTCGCCAGATTGCGCAGCGCAGTCAGTGACTCCGTGCGCCGTTCGGGCACCGCGCTGAGTCGCGAAAGCGCGACCACGCGCAGCTCCGCGCTCGCTTTTTGAGCCGCTTCGGCGATGGCGGCCTCGTTTTCGCCACCCAGCGGCGCGACGTTCAGGGCCAACCGCTTTTCGTCGTCCGTGCCTTCCAGGATCGCATGCCTGAGGTGGGCGCCCGCTGCTCCTGACTCAGCACCTCCCGCGCGGACCAACGCATACGCCGCGCTCACTCCCGCGACGCCGCCGCTGTCTTCGACCACCGAAAGCTCGCGCGCGCCCCCGGCCACCAAGGAGGCCTGCTCCGTCCAAGCGTCCACGATGGCGATGCGCAGCGCGTCGTCGCCCTGTGCCCACAAATCCTTGAGCGAAAGCACCGCACGCTCGCCACCAATGGCGCCCGCCGCGCGAGCCGCCAAGCTCTGCGCCTGGCCATCCGGGTCCACCCGTGCTGCCTCAAGCAACGGCGCCAGCTCGCCCGGCTCTTTCGCTTCATAGGCCGCGCTGAACGCCGCGCGCCGCACGCGCTGGTCCGGATCCGCGAAGAAGCGCTTGCGCAGGTCCGTGTCGATGGCGCGCACCGCCGCGCGCGCGGCCACCGCGCGGAAGCCGCCGCTCTCGGAGCCCGCGTAACGATTGACCAGCGGGCTTCGCTCCAGTGCATGGCTCTCGAGCAAAATCAGCGTCAGCTCTGCCGCCACGTCATCGCTCGCGTTGGCGCGCTTTTCCATGGCGCTGCGCAATGGAAAAGCGCAACCGCGCAGGGTGCGCACCTGCTGCGCGCCAAAACTGCCCTCGGCTGATGCCACCTCACGCTCGCCCACCGCTTGTGCGAGCTTCACCGCGACACCGCGGCTGAGCTCGTTGGCTTGCTGAGCGCTCTGGATATCACGCTTCAGCGAAGCCAAATTACCCCAAAGCGCGGTACGCACCGGCGGCTTCGGTCCACACGAAGCCACCAGTAGCAGTGCAGGCACCCAGAGACGCATCATCAGAGCACCTTACTACGTCGCAAGTTTTGGGGTCGGGGCCCCAAAATTCTTTGGGCCCGTCCCTGTCTCCCCCGTGCCCGTGCCCGTGCCCGTGCCCGTGCCCGTGCCCGTGCCCGTGGCCGAAAAACGGACACCGCGGCCCAACATTACCCCGCACTGGCGCTCGCAGGCTGCCGCGAGGCGACCCACAAAAAAACGAGAGGCGCGCGGGCGCGGGCGCGGGAATATCGGGACGCCCTAGTTAACAGTCGTTGTCGACTCGGTTTGCCCAGCTTCGCTTCGCGCTGATGCGGCGATCTCGTCGCGGCGTTGCTGAGCCGCGGCGACGAAGCCTTGGAACAGAGGGTGTGCGAGCAACGGCCGGCTCTTGAACTCCGGGTGGAACTGGCAACCGAGGAAGTAACGGTGCTGCGGCAGCTCGACGATTTCGACCAAGCGATCATCCGGGCTGGTGCCGCTCAAGACGAGACCGGCGCGCGTGAGCTGCTCGCGGTACTCGTTGTTGAACTCAAAGCGGTGCCGATGGCGCTCGGAGATCTCTTCCTTCTTGTACAGGTCGATTGCGTGCGTGCCCGGCTTCAGCGTGCACGGGTAAGCGCCGAGACGCATGGTCCCGCCCTTGTCCTTCAACCCGCGCTGATCCGGCATCAAATCGATGAGCGGGTTCGCGCAGTCCTTCTGGAACTCCGTCGAGCTCACGCCCTTCAGGCCGCACACGTTGCGCGCGAACTCGATCACGGCGAGCTGCATGCCCAGGCAAATGCCGAAGAACGGGACGCCCTGTTCACGCGCGAAGCGAATCGCCGAGATTTTGCCTTCGATGCCGCGATCACCGAAGCCGCCGGGCACCAAAATCGCGTCCAAGCCGGCGAGCAGCGCGGGCGCACTGCCGCGCTCGATCTGCTCGGAATCGATGTATTCGAGGTGCACACCGACGTCGTTGGCGAGGCCACCGTGGACCAGCGCCTCATTCAAAGACTTGTAGCTGTCCTTGAGGTGCACGTACTTGCCGACCACGCCGATGCGAACCGAACCGTGGGCGGGCTTCTTGAACCGCTCCACCGTGCGGACCCAGTGCGTGAGGTCTGGCTGGCGCGACCAAATATTGAGGCGCTCGGCGATCTGCGCGTCCAGACCTTCCGCGTGCAGGACGAGGGGAAGCTCGTAGATGCACGACACATCCACAGCGGAGATCACGCTGTCCACGGCGACGTTCGAGAACAGGGCGATCTTCTCTTTCAGCCCCTGAGCGATTGGACGATCGGAACGACAGATCAAGATGTCCGGCTGAATACCAATCTCGCGCATTTCACGCACCGAGTGCTGCGTGGGCTTGGTCTTGAGCTCGCCCGCGGTGACGATGTGCGGCACGAGCGTGACGTGCACGCTGAGTGCGTTGGCCGCGCCCGCTTCCAGCTTGAGCTGACGAATCGCCTCCAAAAACGGCAGGGACTCGATATCACCCACGGTCCCGCCTACCTCGATGATGGCGATGTCCGCGTCGCTCGTGGCTTCGTAGATGCGACTCTTGATCTCATCGGTGATGTGCGGAATCACCTGCACCGTAGCGCCGAGGTATTCACCGCGGCGTTCCTTCGTGATCACGGCTTCGTAGATGCGGCCGGTGGTGACGTTGGCCCGGCGGGTCAACTGACACGAGGTAAAGCGTTCGTAGTGGCCGAGGTCCAGGTCCGTCTCTGCGCCGTCTTCCGTCACGAACACTTCACCGTGCTGATACGGCGACATGGTACCGGGGTCCACGTTGATGTACGGGTCGAGCTTCATGTGCGTGACGGTGAGCCCGCGAGCTTCCATCAACGCGCCGATCGACGCCGAGGTGAGGCCTTTGCCGATTGAAGAGACAACTCCGCCGGTTACGAGGACGAACTTGGTTCGCCTGCTCACCTGACCGCCGTTACGTGTTCCACGGTTCATGCGTTGGTCTCGCGTTCATCTGGGCCATTGTAAACACGAGCAGCGAGCAGCGCTGCATGTTGGTTTTAGAATACGCCTAGCACGCCAAAGCCGACCGTATTTTTGCCGGCATCGAACGTGGGGCGCAATTCGAAGTGATTCGGCGCGAGTGTCGCGCGTTCACCTCGGGTGAGAGGATGTTCCTGTGTCGGCATAAACAAACCTTCGGTCGCAAACGCGAGGCCGCTGGCTTGTCCGATGCCGTCGATCAATGTGGCGATTGCACGGACGACGACAAGCACCTTGCTGCAATCAGAAACATTTCCGCAGCCGCTGTGCGAGAACGCAATCCACGGGCCAGCCACTGGAATTCGTAGATCTTTTGCGCCCACGGTGTCTGGCCAAAGGTAGGACGAGCCGAGCGCCAGGCCGTACCAGGTGGCCGTGGTCACCGCGCCCGCGATGACCAGGTTCCGGCGCGCCGCGGGGGCGGGGTACTCATCCAGCTTGAGTTGGGGCATGGCTGACGCGCGCGGCCCGGCAGCCTCCGTGCGCTCTGGGGCCTCCGAGGCATCCGGCTCGGCGGCCGCGGGGCGGGTCACGGAAGCGGCCATCAGGCCGACAATGGCGCTGGCCAGCAGCGGCAGCCGTGCCGCTGAGCCGCGGGAAGGCGGGAAGCGGAACGGGCGGGCGGGGCGAACGGCCATGGGCGCGGCGGACTCTGTACCCGAGCCAGCGCACGATGCAAGCAGGAACACCCTCAGAGGCCCTCACAGGATCTCCGGGGCACCCGCCGTCGGATCTGCTTCGCTGAGCGGCGCTTGCTCGACTCGCAGCGGCTCGGCGGCCTCGGTCGGTGTTGTTCGGGCCTCTCAGGATTTGGCCCAGCCTCCAGGCTTATGGATACTCCTCCCCGGTCCCGTGACGAGCCGCCCCTTTCGCCTGACTTACCCGTGCGTCTTGGCCGCGTCGGCGCTGATTGTTGGTGGCGCGCCTCCTTCGTCGGGGCTGCTGGGTTGCGCTGCGCCGCCCGCGCGCGCGCCGGACGGTTCAACCCCCGCGCCGGCATTGGCGCTCGTGGCTTCCAATCAGCCGGCGTTGGGCACGCTTGCGCCGGCCGTGTCGGCGAGTGTCGGGGCGGTCACTGGGACTGCGCGGCCGCAGCCCGCTGCTGCGGCTGAGGAACCTGCGGTCGCCCTCATGCCGGCGACGCCCAGTGCGCCAGCGCACGCCTGGAAGGGTAACGACTTTCAACGTGCGCTGTCTGAGTTTTCGCGCTGGGCGAAGAAGAACAAGGGCGAACTCGGCGCGGAGTTCGATGACGTTGCGAGCGGCACGGTGCTCGGCAGCGTGGCCGCGAACACGCCCCAGAACCCTGCTTCGAATCAGAAGATCGTAACTACGGCGGCGGCGCTCAAGCACTTGGGCGCGAGCTTTCGCTTCAAGACGACGGTTTGCGGTACGCGTAGCGGCGACACGGTGCCGGCGCTCGTGCTGCGCGGAAGTGGTGATCCGTCGTTCTCGACCGAAGACTTGCGGTCGTTGGCCAAATCGTTGCTGCAGGCGGGCGTGACGCACGTGGCCGAGCTGCTGCTCGATCAGAGCTTCTTCGACGCGCATTTCGTGCCTCCTGCGTTCGAGCAACAACCGCAGGAATGGGCCGCGTTTCGCGCCCCCGTCAGCGCTCTATCGCTCGACCGCAATGTGACGACGCTCAATGTCGCGCCGACCGAACTCGGCCAGCCTGCGAAGGTGTGGTTCGACCCGGAGGGCTTCGTCGACGTGAGCGGCAGCGTGCGTACCGAGAAGATCGAGCGTCTGCAGACCGTGAAGCTCACGCTGAAAGAGTCCGGGACGCGGCTGGCTGCGGTCGTTGCGGGTGCGATTCAACCGGGCAGCCCGGCATTTCACTGGTCGCGGCGCGTGGAAGACCCGACGCTGCTTGCTGGCTACGGCTTCAAGATCGCACTCGAGGCGGAGGGCATTCAGGTCACCGGTAAGATTGCGGTCGGCGGCGAGGCTGAACGCACGGAGCTTGCCGTGCACGAGTCCAAACCGCTCGGCGAACTCCTGCCCGAGCTCGGCAAGGAGAGCGACAACTTCTACGCCGAGACGCTGCTCAAGGACTTGGGCGCGAACGTCAAAGGTGCACCCGGCACGAGCGCCAACGGTGCGACCGTAGAGCTCGACTATCTGCGCGAAATCGAAGCGTTCGACCCGGGCACTCGCATCACGAACGGCTCAGGCCTATTCGACGCAAATCGACTCAGCGCGCACACGCTGGTGAAAACGCTGCTGCAAGCGTACCGCGAGCCTGGCACGGGCAGCGTGTTCGTCGATCAACTCGCCGTGGGTGGGGTCGACGGCACGCTGAAACACCGCTTCTCCGCGTTCAAAAAGGCGCGCTCGATTCACGCCAAAACCGGCACGCTGGACCGCGCGATCGCGCTCAGCGGCTTCGCGTTCCGCCCCGACGGAAGCTCGCCAGTGGCGTTCTCGCTGATAGTGTCGGGCATTTCGAACCACGCTGAAGTCCGAAAACGCATCGACGATCTCGTCTCGAGCGTCGCTCGGACCCTCGCGCGGGATTAGACGTACAAACTGGCCCGCTCAACGTCTTGGCACGATCAGATCACGATCCGCTTCTGAGAGGCGAAGCCGACAAAAGCTGACCGACGCGCTCCGTGATACCCGAAAGGGTGCACAGGCGCCTGCCATCTACAAAACGCAGACGGAGTGGCCAGGCGATAAAGCAGGCCACTCCGCAAGAAACTACAAACCGCGACTACCTACAACCGCCACTACTTCACAGCGGACGCCGTATCCACTTGATACTTGTCGATGCCGCTCTGGTACTCGCTGCGATCCGTGATGCTCATCGACAAGAAGAGAATCACGAACAGCACGGCAGTCAGGAACAAGATCAGGTGGAACTTCTTGTCCCAGAACAAATGCATGAAGAACGTGACCACGAGGCCGGCTTTGACCGTTGCGATCACCATGCCCACGACCAAGTTGCCCTCGCTGCCGAGGTCGAAGCTCGTAACGCTGACCGTGAGAAACGTCAGCACCATCAGCGCGCCGAGAACGGCCAGTAACATCCACACGGGCATCGTGTGTGCGAGCCCGTGGTCGTGTGGGTCAGTGCCCGGCTTGTGATCGCCTAGCTTGGGATTCGGCGCCATCATGTCCGCTGAGGCCGGGACATGGGGCAGCTCTTCCGAAGAGTCCTGAATGGACTTCGGCTGTGTCTCGGCGTTCTCGGGCTTATCGTCGTTTTCCATGTCGGGACGTCCGCGCTCAGTGAATCAAGTACAGCAGAGGAAAGAGGTAGATCCAGATCAAGTCGACCAAATGCCAGTATAGGGCGGCGTAGTCGATGGGACCGAAGTACTTCGGGCCGAACTGGTTCTTCTTCGCGCGGATCAAGAGCCAGACCCAAACGCCGATGCCGGCCAGCACGTGGATGCCGTGCAGGCCTGTCATGAAGAAGTAGATGCTGAAGAACACGTGCGCGTTGCGCGGCTTCGACGGGCGCGTCGGGTCTTCGGCGGCCGGACCGATGACACCGGCCTTGATCAGCGGCTCGATCTGTTCTTCCGTCGGGTTTTCGAACTTGCCCGTGACCGGCGTGTGCAAATCAATGATGCCGGGCGCCTTGGCGGTCTCGCCCTTTTTCTCGGCCAGCTTAATCAAATGTTCGGCGTACTCGGCGGCCTCCGGGTGCTTATGCTTGAAGGTCTCGAGCTCCCAGAGCTGTTCCGTCGGATGGAAGCGAGGACCCGGCAACAGGCCGTCCGCGAACTTGTGCTGATATTCGAAGCCCTTCACCACCATGAAGGTGCAGGCACAGGCGATGGTGATGACGATGTTCACCATCAAGTGCTTGCGCTGCCCGAGCTGCGCATTACGCACGGCCCAAGCCGCCGTGAGCGAACTGATCAGCAGCACGCAGGTGTTGATGGCACCCATGCTCGTGTTCAGGAAGTAGTGCGCGTACACGAACACTTCCGGGTGCATGCCGCGGTACACGGTGTACGCGCAGAACAAACCCGAGAAAAACAGCACTTCAGTGAGCAGGAACAGCCAGATGCCGAGTTTGCCGGCGTCGAACTGCTGCTGATACGTGTCGAAGTGATGGGCGAGGTGCGGGCCATCGCCGTGCGCGTGCGTTTCCCCGTCATGCGGCCCGTGCGGGTCCGATTCGGGGAGGGGTGCGCCGTGACCGGCCGCTTTCGGTTCGACTACAGTTTCGCTCGTTTCGCTCATGACGCACTCGTCTTGCGCGGGATGTAACCGCCGATCTTCTCGTCGTACATCAGGTTCTCGTAGCCGTCATACGGGCCGGCCGTAACGGTCGGTGGCTTGTGGAAGTTGTAGTAGGGCGGCGGCGAGGAGCACTGCCATTCCAGCGTGGCGGCGCCCCACGGATTCATGGGGGCGGTCTTGCCGCTCTTCAGGCTCTTGTACAGGTAGAACGCCGTTAGCAAGAAGCCGATGCCGAGCGTGTACGCGCCGAGCGTGGACAGCACGTGCAGCGGCTGAAACTCCGGCAGGTAGTTGTAGTAGCGGCGCGGCATGCCGCGGCTACCCAAGATGAACTGCGGGAAGAACGTCACGTTCAAGCCCAAAAAGACCAAGGTCGCGCCGATGCGGCCCATCTTCTCGTCGTACATCTTGCCGGTGAATTTGGGCCACCAGTAGTGCAGGCCGCCCATGAACGCGGTGATCGCTCCGCCCATCATCACGTAATGGAAGTGCGCGACCACGAAGTACGTGTCGTGCAAGTGCACGTCAACGCTCATCACGGCCAAGAAGATGCCGGTCAGGCCGCCGATGGTGAACACCCAAAGGAACGCCAGCGCGTACAGCATCGGCGTGTCCAAGTGAATCACGCCCTTGTACATGGTCGTGATCCAGTTGAAGACCTTGATGGCCGTCGGGATCGCGATCAAGAAGGTGATGGCGCTGAAGATGGTGCCGGCAAGTACGGATTGCCCGCTCACGAACATGTGGTGCCCCCAGACCAAGAAGCCCAAGAAGGCGATGGCGAGGGAACTGATGGCGATGAACTTGTAGCCGAAGACGCGTTTGCGCGAGAAAACCGGAATGATTTCACCGATCACGCCGAAGGCCGGCACGATCATGATGTAAACGGCCGGGTGCGAGTAGAACCAGAAGAAGTGCTGGAACAGCACCGGGTCACCGCCCAAGGTCGGGTCGAAGATGCCGATGTGCAGCGTGCGCTCGACGATCATCATCAGGAGCGTGATGCCGATGACGGGCGTCGCGAGCACCTGAATCAGGGCTGTGGAGTACAGCGCCCAGCAGAACAGCGGTAGCCGGAACCAAGTCATGCCCGGCGGACGCAGCTTGTGCATCGTCACGATGAAGTTCAGCCCGGTGAAGATAGAGCTGAAACCCAGGATGAAAGCGCCGAATGCGGCCGGAACCACTGCGGTGGAGGTCGTGGTGCTGTACGGCGTGTAGAACGTCCAGCCCGTGTCGACCGCATTGATCGCGAGCGAGGAGAGCATGAACAGCGCGCCCACGATCCACAGGTGGTAGCTGGCCAGGTTCAAACGCGGGAACGCCACGTCTTTGGCGCCGAGTTGCAACGGCATGATGATGTTACCGAGCGCCGCAGGGATACCCGGGATGATCACCAAGAACACCATGATCGCGCCGTGCAGCGTGAACATCTGGTTGTAGGTGTCGTGATCCATGATCGTGCGCTGCGGAGTCAGGAGCTCCGTGCGTACGAGCAGCGCGAAGAAGCCGCCCAAGGCGAACGCGGTCAGTACCGAGCACAGGTACATGACGCCGATGCGCTTATGGTCGAGGCTGAAGATCCAAGACAAGACGCCCTTGTCGTGCGTCAGGTAGTTGTCGTCCGCCGAACTAGTGGAACGCGGCGCGACTGCGTCGGCCGTTGTGCTGGGTGATGCCATGATCCCGTTCCTTTATTTCAAACTCTTGATGTACTCGATGAGCCCATCGATGTCTTTGTCGCTCAATTTGCCTTGATAGGTGGGCATCACCGGGCCGAAGCCCATGACGATGTGGGCCTGCGGGTCCATCATCGATTCACGCAGGTAGTTCTCGTCGACCTTCATCGGCGCGCCGACGGTCATCGACTCCGTCTTGTCGAAGATGCCCTTCCAGGACGGGCCAACTTTCGGCGTGCCGTCGGTCGTGTGGCAGGTCGAACAGCCTTGCTTCTCGTACAGCATCTTGCCGCGGTCGACGCCGGTCAGGCTGTCCGCCATTGCGATCGTTCGAGCGAGCCACCTCTCGTAGCCTCCCGGCGGATGAACAACCACGCGGCTCAGCATGTCCGAGTGCGAAGTGCCGCAGTACTCGGCACAGAAGATGGGAAACTCACCGGTTTGCGTGGCCTTGAACCACAGGTCCGTGTAGCGACCCGGCACGGCGTCCATCTTGGTGCGGAAGGAGGGGATGTACAGCGAGTGGATCACGTCCACCGAGTTGATCACTATGCGCACGGGGGTGTTCACCGGCACGTGCAGCGCATCGTCCGGCGTACCGAGCCCCGGATACGTGAAGAGCCACTTCCACTTCTGGCCGGTCGCGCGAATCTCCATGGCGGCCTTCGGGGGCGTGCGTAGGCTCACGAAGCCCTTGAAGCCACCGACGAACAACGGAACCACGACGAACAATGGAATCACCGACCAGGTGAGCTCCAGGATCGTGCTGTGGTCGTTGGTCTTCTCTGGGAACTCGTTGGCGGCGCGTGATTTCGCGCGATACTTCAGGCAGAAGTACAGCATCGCCGAGAAGATCGCGACCGAGAAGAACAGCGACATCCAGAGCATGAAGTTGTACAGGGCGTCGGTATTCGCGGTCGTCGTGGACGCGCTCGGCGGCATCCAGAAGTAGGGCGAATCCGGCAGCTTGGGCAGCTTCGGCTCGAACGCGGCCGCGGCAAAGGCGAGGGTAGAAATGCTCGAGGTCATGCTTTGCTCTCGTTGGGCTTCTTGTCTTGGCGCTTCTTGCGCCTCGAAAGAACAGTCAGGAAACCAGCCAAAAAGATGACCGTCGCCCCGCCCCCCGCGCGCATGATGTTGCGAGCGACGGGTGCGTAGCGGCCCTCATTGGCGTCGTAGTGGAAGCAGAACAAAATCAGTTGATCGACCGTCGTGCCGATCTTGCCCTGCGAGGACTCGACCAGTGACAGGCGTAGGGTTTTCTCGGGATAATCGAGGCCGTACAGGTAGCGATCGATCTTCCCTGAGGGGGTGGTCAAGATCACCGTCGCGGGGTGCGCGTACTCTTTACGGGCTTCGTTATAGTGATAGGTGATGCCCACGGCCTTGGCGAACGCCTGCACGTTGTTCTCGGAGCCGTGCAGGAAGCTCCAGCCGCCTTCGGAACCGGGCCGACCGTACTGGGCCATGTAACGAGCCTTGGTGCGGTGGGCGAGTTCCTGGGTTTCGGTCGGGTCGTAGCTGACGGTGACGATTCGGTAATCCTTACCGATCGTCCAATCCACCTTCTTCAAACCGTCCACCAACGCCGTGAGCTGCAAGCTGCACAGCATCGGGCAGTTGGAGTAGTTCATGGTCAGGATCACCGGCACGCTGCCGTCGAAGTAATCCTTCAGGGTGACGGGCTTACCGTCCTGATCCGTGAAGCCGAGGTCCATCGGCACGGGCGCGTTCAGGTGCTCTTTGACGTCGACCCCGACCAGGCGGTGGGGCAAAGCGTCCGACCGCTGCACCTGTTCTGCCTCCGGCACCAGATCGGCGCGCGCGGTGGGGGCCGCGAGCAGCGATCCGGCGACGAGCGCCGTCAGAACTAGGGTGGAGAGGCGGTGCACCATGCGCTTCGCTCAATGATTCAACGGACCGGGCGACTCGGCGCCGGCGGTCGCAGCGGTGGGCGTCGGCTTGGGCAGAGAGGCCGGCGCAACCGAAGTGGCGGGGGTAGGAGCAGGTTTAGCCGATGTGGCCGGAGCGGGCTTGGGCTCAGCTGCCTTTTCCTTCACAGCCTCGGGCTTGCCGGCGGGTTCCGTCTGAGTGCCAGCGTCCGTCGAGGTAACAGCGCTGTTTGCCGAAGCGGGTGCGGCGGCTGCCGCGCTGGCCGTCGGAGGCGGTGCGGGCGCTGTCGCGCTGTTCGGGTCCCTCTGCAGCTCACTCACGACGACGCTCTTGGCGACGTCGATCGGCAGAGTGATCACGCCCTTGCCGCGATCGATGTAGCCGGCGGGGGCGTTGAGCACGCTGCGCTGGTAGCTCTTGAGTTGGATCACGGTCTGGTTCTGGTCCGCGTCTTTCTCGGACTCTTCACCTTCCATCTCGTGGCGCACCAAGGCGGTCACGGCCGCGGTGATCGAGATCATGGCGAGCAAGCCCACGACGACGAGCGTGCCTAGAGCGCCGGAGTTGATCTTGTCCGCCTGGGTCCCGTCGACCTCAGCGTTCGTATCGTGTGCCTCGCTGGACATCTGGATCTCCTAGATATTCTCGAAGGCCAGCGAATCCGGCAGGCGCGGATCGTTGCTGGCGAGCAGGCTGAGACGCTTCGCGCGGAATGCAAGGCCCGCAATGAACAGCGACAGCACGCCGACCCAACAGGTCAGGTCGATGAGTTTGAATTGCACCTCATTGACGCCGAGAGTCGGCATCACGAGCCAGTACATATCGAGGAAGATCATGACCAGCTGCCAGATGCACCAGAAGGCCAGCGCCTTCTTGCTTCGCTTCACCCAGCGCGAGAGCAGCCCGAAGAACGGGATCACAAAGTGCCCGAATAACAGCACCCAGGCCAGAGTTCCCCAACTGTTGACGAAGCGCACTTTGAACCAAAGTGTTTCTTCTGGGATGTTCGCGTACCAGAGCAGCATGAACTGCGAAAAGCCGATGTAGGCCCAGAAGATGGTGAACGCGAACAGCATCTTCCCGAGATCGTGAAAGTGGTTAACAGTGACGCTGGAGGTCAAGCGCCCCTTGCTCTGCAACCACATCAGCGCGAGCGCCAGGGACGCATTCACGGCCATTACGCAGCTCGCGAAGTAGTACACGCCGAACATCGTGCTGAACCAGCGCGGGTCGAGCGTCATCACCAAGTCAATGGCGGAGAACGTGATGGTGATCGCGTATACGATCAGGGCCGGGCCTGCAGCGCGGCGCATCGTGACCACGGTCTTCTGTGCGGTGGCGGCGGCCTCCTTGTCTTGGGCGACGCTGCGATTCAGGTAGAACCGGGACAGCAGTATCCAGAAGCCGAAGTAAAAGACGAAGCGGATCGCGAAGAACTTCGGGTTCAGGTACGGGATCTTGTGCTTGAGCGCGTCGCTGGCCAGCATGTTGTTCACGTCCGACCACAGATACATCGGTGATTTGCCGAGGATCAGCGGGAGCACGATGGGCAGCGCCAGTACGGTCAACACGCCAGCGTTGGAGGCGATCAGCTCGCCGACGCGACGAATGACCAAGCTCCAGTGTGAGTTCACCACGTTCTGCAACGTGACCCACCAGACGGCGCCAGCGCAGATGGTCATCATCCACGCGAAAGCGACCAAGTAAGAGTGCGAGAAGCGGTTCCAGCCGTCATTCTCGGCCGAGCCGAGGAACAAGCTGATGCCGAGCGCCAGCGCGCCCACGGCCGCCGCCTTCACGAACAACGATTGCCCGACTTCGGCGAGCAGGGTGTTGTCACCCGTGCCGCCGTCGCCGGTGCCTTTGCTATCTTTGCTGCCCTTTGCCATTTTCCGTCAGGGTCCTTTACGGCTCACTTGATGCCTGCGCGCGCGTCCGCAGGTAGGTCGCTCACGCTACCGTTGCGGCTGCGCTGCAAAGCGCGCACGTACATGATGATCGCCCAGCGATCCTCGGTTTTGATTTGGGGCCCGTAGGCCGGCATCGTGCGGACGCCGTTGGTGATGCTGTTGAAGAGCTGCCCGACCGGCATCTCGCGGAGGTACGGCTGCGTGATGTTCGTCGGCGAAACCCAGGTACCCTGCTGCAGTAAATCCGCGCGCTTGGCGACCATGCCGTCACCCTGGCCGACTTGGCCGTGGCACGGCGTGCAGTAGATGCCGAAGCGCTGGCGACCGCGATCCATCGTCGCCTCGTTCAGCGCGATTTCGCTCGGGAAGGTGCGCGACCAGGTGCCGCTTTGCTTGCCCTTGTAGAAGTGATCGTCGTCACGCGAGTCGCCCACGGCGACCGTGCCGTCGATTGCCGGGCGATCCGCGCGGTTGTCCGCGAAGAAGGAATTCTCGCGCTGCGCCTTATATTTCGGCTCCGAGTCCATGTCTTGGATGATGTGGATGCGGGGGCTCGAGCTCCTCGTGTAGCGGGCCTTGGCGGCCAGCGCGAAGGGGACCACCGAGGCCACCGCGACGATGACCAAAGCGTACACCAAGCCGGTCGGCAGCTTGTCTTCCGTGACGCGGTCTTCCAGCACGACTTCGAGCGCGACCGGGTGGGTAGAGTTGAGCAATTCGCGCGTGTCGACGTCGTCGAACTTCGGATCGGCGGCTTCGATCATCAGAAAAAACTTGTCGTCGGTCACGCGAGCGAAGCGCCGCACTTGGTCCAGCGCGTGCGACGGAAGCGGCAGGTTGTTCAGCATCAACATGCCAACCAGCGTCGTGATCGCGCTGATCAGCACGGTGAGTTCGAACATAATCGGCACATTCGCCGGGATGCTCCACAGTGGCTTACCGCTGATGATCCACGGGTAATCGTGGGAGTTGGTCCACCACTGCAAGAGGATTGCCGTGGCCAACCCCGTGAGGCCGGCACCCAGCGTGAACCAGGGCAGCTTGGTCATCTTGATGCCCATCGCCTCGTCGATGCCGTGCACCGCGAAGGGTGAATACGTGTCCCACTTGGTGAAACCCGCTGCGCGAATCTGCTTCGCGGCGCGCAAGAGCTGCGGCGGCGTATCGTACTCAGCGAGCAGGCCGTGCACTGGCGCTGGGCCGGGCTTTACTGACGGTTGTTGATGCGAGTCGCTCATGGTCGTTCTCAGTGATCGCCGTGGGCACGGCCGGCCGGGCTGAAGGCTTTGACCTCGGACATCGCCACCATCGGGAGGTACCGGCAGAACAGGAGGAACAGGGTGAAGAACAGGCCGAAGCTGCCACCGAGCGTCATCAAATCCACCGGGGTCGGCACGAAGTAACCCCAGCTGGAAGGCAGGAAGTCGCGGGTGAGCGAGGTGCAGATGATGACGAAGCGCTCGAACCACATGCCTACGTTGACGACCAAACCGATGGCCAGCGTGCACCACACGTTGGTTCGAAACTTCGGGAACCAGTGCAGCTGAGGCAAGAGCACGTTGCAGCTGATCATCGTCCAATAGGCCCAGGCGTACGGACCGAAGGCGCGGTTGACGAACGTGAACTGCTCGTATTGGTTACCGCTGTACCAGGCGATGAAGAACTCCATCCCGTACGAGTAGCCAACGAGTAGGCCGGTGGCCATGATCACCTTGTTCATCAATTCCAGATGACGAATGGTGATAATGCGCTTGAGGCCGAAGAACTGACGCGCTGGGACGGCGAGCGTTACCACCATCGCGAAGCCGCCGAAGATGGCGCCTGCGACGAAGTACGGCGGGAAGATTGTGGTGTGCCAGCCCGGGAGCTGGGCGGTCGCGAAGTCGAAAGAGACGACCGAGTGCACGGACAGCACAAGGGGCGTCGCGATTGCAGCCAGAATCAGATAGGCGCGCTCGTACACGTGCCACTGGCGAGAAGAACCGCGCCAGCCCATAGCCACGATGCCGTACGCTACACGGCGCACGGTGGTGGTCGCGCGGTCGCTGAAGGTCGCGAAATCCGGGATCATGCCCATGTACCAGAACAAGATCGACACGGTGGCGTATGTGCTCACGGCGAACACGTCCCACTCCAACGGGCTGCGGAACTGCGGCCACATGTCCATCTGGTTGGGGATCGGGAACATGTAGTACGGCAGCCAGGGGCGGCCGATATGCATGCCCGGGAAGATGCCGGCGCAGACGACGGCGAAGATCGTCATCGCTTCCGCGAAGCGATTGATCGCGGTGCGCCAGTTCTGACGGAACAGAAACAAGACGGCGCTGATCAGCGTGCCGGCGTGACCGATACCGATCCAGAACACGAAGTTGACGATCGGGAAGCCCCAAGCGACCGGCATCATGTTGCCCCAGGCGCCGATGCCGTTCCAAATCACGTAGCCCAAGCTACCGAAGAACATGAGCAGCAGCAGCTGGGCGACACCGAAGGCGATGTACCAAGCCTTCGGCGGCTGTGCCGTTTCCGCAATGCGCGACACGTTGTCCGTGATGCGCGCAAACATGTTGTCGCCCTTGGGGGGCGCTTCGAAGGGATTCACGTCGCTGATTGCCATGGATCAGCCCTGCTCCGTGGTCGGGCCCGCCGCGCCGGCAACGGCGAGCGCGGGATTCGGGTTCTTGATGCGAGCCAAGTACTGGACGCGCGGCTT
>JBDTJC010000043.1:0-24193 GCA_039936055.1 Polyangiaceae bacterium
CGAAGGCCAAACGAACGATGCGCTCGATCTCGTAGTCCATGTATTCGAGCGTATCCACCACCCTCAGACCCTTGTCGGTCTGCTCGCGGTACTGCTTTCCGAAATACAAGCCGCCGGTCAGCTCACGTAGGATGAGCATGTTGCAGCCCTGAATGCGCTCGAGCTTGAGCGGTGAGGAATCCACCAACTCTGGGTAGCTCTTCACGGGGCGCAAATTGGCGAACAGCCCGAGCTCTTTGCGAATCGCGAGCAGGCCCTTCTCCGGCCGCGTCTTGGCGTTCGGGTCATCCCACTTCGGGCCGCCGACTGCGCCGAGCATGATGGCATCCGACGCTTTGCACGCGGCAAGCGTGGCCGGCGGCAGCGGGTCACCCGTCTCGTCAATCGCGATGCCGCCGATGAGCTGCGTCTCGAACGCGAACTCATGGCCACCGCGCTTGGCAACTGCCTCGAGCACCGCACGCGCTTGACCCGTCACCTCGGGTCCGACGCCATCACCGGGAAGAAGTACGATTTTCGCTTTCATGGGCTCGCTCTCTGACTCTCGACAGCTGCCTCGAAACACTCGGTTACGCTGCCAAAGTTGGCGCACTTTAGTGTAAACACTGGAAGAAACCAGCCCGTTCGACCCGGTTCTGTAGGCTAAATCAGGCGCGCGGAAATCGCAGGACTATTCCGCGAAGCCCACGCCCACGCCCGCGTAGAGCAGCGCGCTCAATGCCGCTTCGGGCGGGTCCGCATTGGGCGAACTGTTCGGTTGCAGCGCGCCATCGCTCGGGTTCAAGAGCACCGCGGCCCCGCCGAACACCCGAAACAAGACTGCGCCGCTGCGCGATTCGTAACCCAGGTCGGTCACTGGGCCCGGCGCTGCTACGCTTCCGCAGCCGCTTTGGGCGGCACAGCGCTCGTGCCGCCGGCGCGCGCCGGGCGGCTCACCGATTGCCCGTCGGGCAACACGGCGCGACCTTGGATCAGGCCGTACTCAATGGAGTCCACGAGCGCGTGCATGGACGCTTCGATGATGTTCGGCGAAGCGCCAACGGTGCTCCACGCGCGGTGCGCGTCCTGGCTGTCAATCAGCACGCGCGTGATGGCTTCGGCGCCCTCGGTGCCGTCCAGGATACGGACCTTGTAGTCCGCCAGATGGATCTCGTTGATGGCGGGGTACGAGGGCGCGAGCGCTTTGCGCAAAGCGCCGTCCATCGCGCTCACGGGGCCGTTGCCTTCCGCGGCGGTGTGCAGTGTGTTTTTGCCGACCTGCACTTTGACCACGGCCTCGGCGAAGGTTTCCGTGCCGCGGCGCTTGCCGACCTGCACTTGGTAGTCAATGACCTGGAACAGCGGCACGTAGTCATCCGCTTTGCGTTGCAAGAGCAGCGCGATGCTGGCTTCGGCGCCCTCGTAGGACAGCCCGCGTGCTTCGGCTTCCTTGATCTCGCGCAGCGCTTCGACCTCAGTACCGGCGCTGATCGCGACGCCCAGTTCCTCGGCTTTGGCGAGCACGTTGCCCCGCCCGGACAGCTCACTGACGACGACACGCATGGTGTTGCCTACGAGCTCGGGCGCCACGTGCTGGTACGAATCAGGATTGCGACGCATGGCCGCGACGTGAATGCCGCCCTTGTGCGCGAACGCGCTCTTGCCGACGTACGCCATGTGCGCGTCCGGAGCGAGATTCGCCACTTCCGCCACGAAGTGCGACAGCTCACTGACCTCGGCTAAGCGCCCCGGAGGCAGCGCGCGAAAGCCGAGCTTCAGCTCAAGGTTCGGGATGATGACGGACAGGTTTGCGTTCCCGCAGCGCTCGCCGTAGCCGTTGATGGTGCCTTGCACGTGGCGCGCGCCGCCGCGCACCGCGGCCAAGCTGTTGGCCACGCCGCAGCCCGTGTCGTCGTGGGCGTGGACCCCGAGCGGGTGTGCGACGAGCTTGGCTACTTCCCGCACGACTTGCTCGATGTCCCAGGGCAAGCCGCCGCCGTTGGTCTCGCACAGCACGACCGTTTCCGCGCCGCCGCGGATGGCCGCGCGCAGCGCCTCGATGGCGTAGCCGGCGTCCCGCTTGTAGCCGTCGAAGAAGTGCTCGGCGTCGTACACCACGCGCTTCTTCTCGCTGCGCAAGTAAGCGATCGAGTCCTCGATCATGCGCAGGTTCTCTTCGAGCGTTGTGCGCAGCACTTCAGTGACGTGCAAGGCCGAGGTCTTGCCGACGATGGTGCACACCTCCGTACCGGCCGCGACCAGCGCGCGCATGCTCGGGTCCTGATCGGGCGCGAGCCCGGCGCGACGCGTTGAGCCGAACGCGGTGATTTTGGCGTGTTTCCAGGCCTGATCCCGCGCCCGCGCGAAAAACTCTTCGTCCTTCGGATTGGAACCTGGCCAGCCGCCCTCGATGAACGTGACGCCGAACGCATCCAGGTGCTCGGCGATGCGTAACTTGTCCTCCAGCGTGTACGAAATGCCTTCGCGCTGCGTGCCGTCGCGCAAGGTCGTATCGTAGATCTCGACGAGTGGGGCCTCGCCTTTGACTGGAGGATTCGCGTTCATCTGTGCAGTACCCGTTTCGAAAGAGTGACGATCAATTCGTGTAAGTGTGAGCCGTTTCGAAGGTTCTAATTTTATCGTCGAACGACAGTATGTAGCCGAGCTGGTCAATGCCGTTGAGCAGGCAGTGCTGCGCGAAAGCGTCGACCGGGAAGCTCGTGGTCGAGCCGTCGGGCAGGGTCAGCCGCTTCTGCGTCAGGTCTACCGTGATCTGCGCCTTCGGGTCTGCCTTCTGCGCGGCGAGCAGCTTCTGATAGATCTCTTGGCTCACGACGACCGGGAGCAGACCGTTCTTGAGCGAGTTGTTCTGGAAGATGTCCGCGAAGGAGGTCGAGATGACCACGCGGAAGCCCCAGCCCACCAGCGCCCACGGCGCGTGCTCGCGCGACGAGCCACAACCGAAATTGTCGCCTGCGAGCAAGATCTGCGCGCCCTGCGAGGCCGGCAAATTGAGCGGAAAATCCGCCTTGTCCGAGCCGTCCGCGTTGTAGCGCCAGTCACAGAACAGGCTTTTTCCGAGGCCGTCTTTGTCCAGCACCTTCAGGAAGCGCGCGGGGATGATCTGATCCGTGTCGATGTTCTCGGAGGTGATGACGACGGCGTGTGACGTGATTTTGCTAAAACTTGCCATGAGTATGATCTCGAATTGGTATTAGTTTTGGGGTTGGGGCCCCAAAACCTGGGGGAGGGGCCACGCTGAATTCACTTCAGCGGGGAGGGGGCTGAGCCCCAGACGACCGATGACGCTTGCCATGGTTCTATTCCTTACCGATCAGAGGGCGGCGAGCGAGCGTACATCAGTCACCTTGCCGGTGATTGCCGAGGCCATTGCCGTAGCCGGCGAGGCCAGGAAGGTGCGACCGCCTTTACCTTGGCGACCTTCGAAGTTGCGGTTGGAGGTGCTGACCGCGTACTGACCGGGCGAGAGTTGGTCGCCGTTCATGGCGATGCACATCGAGCAACCGGCTTCACGCCATTCAGCGCCCGCATCCGTGAAGATGCGGTCGAGGCCTTCGGCCTCGGCTTGGCGCTTCACTTCCTGCGAGCCCGGGACGATCAACGCGCGCACGCCAGCGGCGACGTGGCGACCCTTGATCACGGACGCCGCGAGGCGCAGATCGCTGATGCGACCGTTCGTGCACGAACCCACGAAGACGACGTCCACCTTTTGGCCGACGAGTGAGTGCCCGCCTTCCAAGCCCATGTAAGTCATGGCTTTTTCGAAGGCTTGGCGCTCCGAGCCGGCGCTGAAATCAGCCGCCTGGGGCAGGGCCTGCGTGATCGGAACGGCCATGCCGGGGTGTGTGCCGTAGGTAATCATCGGCTCGATCTTGGAGGCGTCCAGCTCGACGAGCGTGTCGTACGTCGCGCCCGCGTCCGTCGGGAGCTTCTGCCAACGCTCGACGGCGGCATCCCAAGCAGCACCCTGCGGCGCGAACTCACGACCTTTCACGTATTCGAACGTCTTCTCGTCCGGGGCGATTAGGCCTGCGCGTGCGCCGGCTTCGATGCTCATGTTACACACGGTCATGCGTGCTTCCATGTCGAGCGCGCGGATCGCGCTGCCCGTGTATTCGAGCACGTAGCCCGTGCCGCCACCGGTGCCGATCTTGGCGATGACGGCCAAGATGATGTCCTTGGCCGTGACGTGCGGGGATAGCGTGCCCTCGATGCGCACTTCCATCGTTTTCGGGCGGGACTGCAGGAGGCACTGCGAGGCGAGCACGTGCTCCACTTCACTCGTGCCGATGCCGAAGGCGAGCGAGCCGAACGCGCCGTGCGTCGAAGTGTGGCTATCACCACAGACGATGGTCATGCCCGGCTGCGTGAAGCCGCGTTCCGGACCGACCACGTGCACGATTCCGTTCTTGTCGTTCCCAAGCGCAAACAACCGAATGCCGAAATCCGTGCAGTTTTTCTCGAGCTGCGAGAGCTGCGCGCGCGCTTGGGCGTCGATCACCTGCAATGCCTTGGGCAAGGTGGGCGTCGAGTGGTCCATGGTAGCGACCGTGCGCTCCGGGCGGCGCACTTTGAGACCGCGCGCGCGCAGGCCAGCAAAAGCCTGCGGCGACGTCACTTCATGGATGAGGTGCAGGTCGACATAGAGCACCGCCGGACGGCCCTGCTCCTCCGCTACGACGTGGTCATTCCAGATCTTTTCGAAAAGCGTCTTTGCCATGCTCACTCCGCAGCTCCCGTCGTCTGCTCTCTCACTTGCGATTTTTCTGCTTGTTTTTCGTATGTGCCGAGCGCCGCCAAGAGGCGATTCAGGGCACCGATATAGGCTTTGGTGCTGGCCACGATGACGTCCGAATCCGCCGCGTGACCGTGGAGGATGGGAGCACCCCCGCTGCCGTGCTGTGCGTTGAGCCGGTTGTCACTGCTACCGACCGCGCGCACGCGCACGCTGGCGTGTCCGAGCGCGTCGATGCCCTCGGTCACGGCGTTGATCGTGTATTCGAGGAGCTCGCTCGGCGCGTTCACGATTTCATCCACCGCAGTGAAGGCCGCGTGGACAGGGCCAGTTCCTACGGCAGATTGCGTGCGCAGCTGACCGTCCGGGCAGCGCAAGCGCACCGTTGCGGTAGGCATTCCGCTGGAGCCACACACCACCTGCACGGCATCTAGCGCGAAGTACTCGACCCCGCGGCCGACTTCGGAAGCGGCCAGCGCCTCCAAGTCAGCGTCCGTGATGCGCTTCTTCTTGTCGGCCAAGCTCTTGAAGCGTTGAAAGGCGGCTTCCAACGCTTCACCCTCCAAGGCGTGACCCAGCTCTTTCAGACGCACACCGAAGGCGTGACGACCTGAGTGCTTGCCCATGACGAGCAGCGTTTTGCTCGCGCCGACCGTTTCCGGGCGCATGATTTCGTACGTGCCGGCGTGCTTGAGCATGCCGTCTTGATGGATGCCGGACTCATGCGCGAAAGCGTTGGCGCCGACTATCGCTTTGTTCGGTGGAACGACCATGCCCGTGCGCATGCTGACCAAGCGGCTGGTCCGAACCAGCTGCGTGGCGTCGACGCCCGTCCTCAAGCCGTACAGCGGTTGCCGCGTTTGCAGCGCCATCACCACCTCTTCCAGTGAGGTGTTGCCGGCGCGCTCGCCGATGCCGTTGATCGTCACTTCGGCTTGGCGTGCGCCCGCGGCGATGCCGGCCAAGGCGTTCGCCGTGGCCAACCCGAGGTCGTCGTGACAGTGCACGGAGACGATCACGTTCTCCACGCCCTTCACGTTCTTCATGATGCCGTCGATGATCGCGCCGAACTCGGCCGGCACCGTGTAACCGACGGTGTCCGGGATGTTGAGCGTGGTCGCGCCGCACTCGATGACCGCCGTCAGCACCTCATGCAGGAACTCCGGCTCGGTTCGCCCCGCATCTTCAGGACTGAACTCGATGTCGTCACACAGCTTCTTGGCGAACGTGATCATGGTGCGCGCGCGCTCCAAGACCTGCTCACGGGTCATGCGCAGCTTGTGCTCGCGGTGCAGCGGTGAAGTCGCTAAAAACACGTGTATACGCGGGAATTTAGCGATCTTTACCGCGTCGAACGCGGTCTGGATGTCCTTCTCCGTCGCGCGCGCCAGACCGCACACGATCGGAGGCTCAGTGCTCGGACGGCCACTGATCGGCTCGATGCCGACGGTTTCGGCGATGTCATGCACCGCCTGGAAATCATCCGGTGAAGCCGATGGGAACCCCGCTTCGATCACGTCCACACCTAGGCGTGAAAGCGCACGCGCTACCTCAAGCTTCTCTTCAGACGTGAGCGTCGCGCCCGGGGCCTGTTCGCCGTCACGGAGCGTCGTGTCGAAGATTCGCACGTAGTCTCGAGGAGGGGCGGTGGCCTTGCTGCTAACTGGGGTGCTCATTGGGTTTTATTGGGTCTTGGGGTTGGCGCGTCCGGTGGCGACGCCCGCCGATTTCTGGTTTTGGCTTCGTTCTCGCTGCGCTCCGGTGCTCATGTACAGGCAGTACATTCCGCTCCGGTGCTCCCGAAAGCCTCGCCAAAACCAGAACTTGGCGGGCGGGTTCTAGGAATGGGTTTGGGCATCGGGTTCGAAGAGCAGAATTACGCGGCGAAGACGCCGCGCAGGTTCGGGGGTTGCGCCGATGCGCCTACCGCGGCGCTGCCCTTCACGCCGCGGGTCATGGCGACGGTGCCGGTTTGTACCATTTCGGCGATGCCGAACGGAGCCAGCACCGTGACCAGCGTGTCGATCTTGCTCTGTTGGCCAGTGAGCTCGATGATCATGGTGTCCAGGTCCAGGTCGATGACCTGCCCGCGGAACACTTCGACCAACTGCAGCACTTCCGAGCGCTTTTCCTGGCCGACGGTGACTTTGATCAAGGCCAAGCCTCGCGTCAGGTTGGGCTTGCCGGTGATGTCTTCCACGCTCAGCACGTTCACCAACTTGTACAGATTGGCTTCGATGCGGCGCGCGGTGTCCTCGTCCGCCTCGACCGCGAAGGTCATGCGCGAGATGCCCGCTTCATGCGTGCGGCCGACATTGAGAGACACGATGTTGTAGCAACGGCGACGGAACAGGGACGTGACCCGATTGAGAACGCCGGGCTGATCTTCCACGTAGGCTACGAAGTGACGCAGGGTGGGGGATTCAGACTGGGCCATGACTCAATGATCCTTGCCGGTTTCGAAGATGGGGTTGTGGGTCGGAGGAACGTCTTTGATTGCTTCGCCCGGCGCTTCTTCGGACGGCAGCTCGCCGCCGCGCGCGCCCACGGGCACCGGGCGGCGGATCATGTTGTCCAAGTCCGCGCCGGCCGGCACCATCGGGTACACGCTGTCTTCCTGCTCGACGCGGAAGTCGATGATGCAGGTCTCTTTGAAGGAGCGCGCCGCTTCGACCGCGGCCTGCACCTCTTCACGCTTGGTGACGCGGATGCCTTTTAGGCCGTGAGCGTCCGCCAGCTTCACGAAATCCGGGCTCTTGATGGGCGTGGCCACGTAGCGGCCGCCGTAGAAGAACTGCTGCCACTGTCGGACCATGCCCAAGAAGCCATTGTTGATAATGGCAATGTTGACCTTGATGTCTTCTTGCGCGCACGTCGCCAGTTCACAGGCGGTCATTTGGAAGCCGCCGTCGCCCACGACCACCCAAATTTCGTCGTCAGGACAAGCCATGCGTGCGCCCATGGAGGCCGGCAGCGCGAAGCCCATCGTGCCAGCACCGCCGGAGGTCAGCAGCTTTCGGGGATGATCATGCTTGTAGTACTGGGCTTCCCACATTTGGTGCTGCCCCACGTCCGTCACCACCAAGGCTTTGCCTTGCGTGTAACGCCACAGGTCGTGGATCACGTGCGCAGCGAACAAGCGACCGTTGTCCGGCAAGCTTTGGATTTCGCGCACGGCGGTGTCGCCCTTCAAGGCGTTGATGTGCGCGTTCCACTCATCACAGCTGCGCTTCTCCACGTGCGGCAACAGCACGCGCAAGATGTCGCGCAGATCACCGACTAACGGCAGATCCACCTTCACGTTCTTGTTGATCTCTGCGGGGTCCAACTCGATGTGGATCTTCTTCGCGTTCTGCGCGTACGTCTTCAAGTTGCCGGTCACCCGGTCATCGAAGCGCATGCCCATGGCGATGATCAGATCCGCCTCTTGGATCGCGGTGTTCACCCACGCTTCACCGTGCATGCCCATCATGCCCAAGCTCTGCGGGTGGCTAGCGGGGAACCCGCCCAAGCCCAGCAATGTCAGCGCGACCGGGAAGTTCGTTTTCTGCACGAACTCCAGCAATTGCGCCGTGGCGTTGGCTTCGATCACGCCGTGACCGCAGAAGATGATCGGGCGCTTTGCCGCTTTGATCATCTCGGCTGCTTCTTCGATCTCCTCAGCGACCGGATGATGTTCCGGGCGATAGCCAGGCAAGCGGATCGGCGATGGATCGTAGCGGTGTTGGATCGTGCCTTGCTGCGCGTCCTTCGTGATGTCCACGACCACCGGACCCGGGCGCCCGGAGCTCGCGATGTAGAACGCTTGGCGCAGCGCGGGCATGATGTCTTCGGTGCGCGTCACCAAGATGTTGTGCTTGGTGATGGGCAGCGTGACGCCCGTGAAGTCGACCTCTTGGAAGCCGTCGCTACCGATCAAGTACGACGCCACTTGCCCGGTGATGCAGACCATCGGGATTGAATCCATCATCGCGTTGGCGATGCCGGTCACCAGGTTCGTCGCACCTGGACCAGAAGTGGCGATGCACACGCCAACGCCGCCCGAGGCGCGCGCGTAGCCGTCTGCCATGTGCGCCGCGCCTTGCTCGTGCCGCACCAGCACGTGTCGGATCGGGTAGCCCGGCATCGCGTCGTACGCCGGCATGATCGCGCCGCCCGGGTAACCGAAGACGACCGAGACACCCTCATGAACGAGCGTGTCCCAGATGATCTGGGAGCCGGTCAGGGTTTGCAGCTCCGGGGTTTCGGATGCTGCTCGGGGTTCGGTCATGCTCTTCATCGGTGAGGCCACGTTGTTCTCCTCGGTCTCTGTCGTGTCTGAGTGCGCTGCGAGTGCGTCGTCTTGGCGGATTCGGGTGCGGCTGAATCGGATGAGTCAAAGGTGCTGAAACTAAAAAACCCCCGTACCTCGGTGGGTGCGGGGGCCTGATATCTGACTGCGTTCGTTACGTCAGCCGGCCACCGCACCCGGGCTAATAAGCCCGAGGCCAATAACGAGCGAGCCGACCGAGACCAAGCCCAGCGAGGTGCGACCAGACACAGCTACGCTGACAGGCTCGCTCGAACGAGCGGCCGTGCAATAGGTGCTGGATGCGTGAGCGGCAGTCATCGACCGGTGAAACCTGCTCCCACGCGCTAAACACGTCAAGTGTGTTTTTGTGGTTTGATCGCATGCTGGCGCATAAGTGTCTACAATTACAGCGTTATTTTGGTTGAACCAGTCGGCTGGCGGGCGTTGGTGCCGTGCGGCGGTGGGCCACTCCCGCATGCCTCGCCGCCGCCGCCGCGCCTACTCCGCAGGCTTCGCTTCGGGCTTGGGTTCGAGCCGCGAAAGCTCGTCCCAAGAGAACTCGTCCGAGCGCGGCGTGAGCACCGGATTCGGAGGCCGCATGCTGAACCAGGCCGTCTCGCGGCCGAGGCGAATCACGTGGAAGCTTTGTGCGGGGTTCTGCAGCGCTTGGCCGAGCAGCGCGACGCGCTCACCAGTCGGCTTTTGCGCGACGTCGAGCACGAGCAGCGCGTGACCTTTGCCGCGCGTTTGCAGGAAGAAGTCACCGGCGGTGAGATCTTTCGGTTCGCTCACGTGCGTCGCGCGCATGGCCAACGAAACGTTGTTCGTCCACAGCATGACGGAGTCGATGTACTGCCGAAAGTCGTCGTACGTCGGCTCCTTCGGCTTACCCTTCACCACCCAAAATACGTTTGGGCCAGAGGCAATCAGGCGCTGCCCGCGGGCCCAACGCGAAAACGGCATGTCTAGCTTCGTCGCGCTGCGATAGCTGATCGCGTCTTGCTTGTCGTAGGCGAACAACCATTCGGCGTTCAGGCGCACGACCGCGTCCGCACTTTGCTGCAAATCCCCCGCGCCGACGTCGATCGACACGACAGCTGCGACGTAGTCGTCCTCGGCGCTGAACACGGTCGCGCCGCTGTTGCTTACGACCGGCGTGTCCTTGGCGGCTAGCGGCAACCCGCGTAGCCACTCGGCGAATGAACCGGCAGCGACGGGCACGCGCTGATACCCGGGCGGCGTCGGAAACCGCTCCTGCAAGGTGTCGACCGGCGCGGGGAACTTCGGAGTTCCGACGAGCAGCCAGCGGTAGCAGCGTGGGCTGCACGCGGCGCTGGGCGTCGTGGGCGCGTCGCCAGCGTCCGGAGGCGGCGCGTTCGAGGCTGCGCTTGAAGCTACAGCAATTGCACTCGGCGCCGGGTGCGCGCTCGCGCCACCGCTCGCGTTTGCAGTGACAGGCGATTTTCGATCGTCGGTCGGGTTCGTCGGCGCGTGCTTGCAACCGGCCCCAAGAAGCGCGCCGAACAGCAACAGCGCAATCGGGCGTGGCGAGCGCCGGCCGATATGGCAACAGAGCGGAGCGGCCTTGGACTGCACGGGTCCCCGGATAGTACACGGCTTGCGCCGGATGGCCGATTTTTGGGCGGAAATCGAGCTTGGTCGGCGGAGTGAATCTGTAAGTTGCTGATATCGCTGGAGTTTGCTGAATGGCCGGGCGAGCCGATAACCCTAGGCGTATAAGTGGCCGTCAGAACTGTCATGAGCTCGAGTCCAAGTCCGGTATTTCCCGCTCTGGGCTTCCGCCGCGGTCGCGACATAAGCTACGGAGTCGCCATGGGTCAGCCCGACAAAGGTGCAGAGCTCGAGCGCGTGCTCGCCAGCGCCACAGACAAACCGCACGTGATTCTTCTCGGCGGTCATCCCGACCCAGATGGCATCGGCAGCGCGCTCGCACACAAGCGCTTGTGTGAACGCCTCGGCGTGTCAGCGACAATCGCTCACGTGCTGCCGCTCTCGCGTTCCGAGAACCGCGCATTAGTGAAGCTGCTCAACGTGCCGATGGTGCGCGTGTCGGAAATGGCCGACCTCGAGCAGTACGGTTACCTGTCCCTGGTGGATGCGAGCGCTAGCGAAACCAGCATCAAGCTGCCCGAGAGTTTGAAGCTCTTGACCGTCGTCGACCACCATCGCCCGCCCAGCGTGCCCAAGGCGCCGTTCGTGGACATTCGTCACGACGTCGGCGCAACCTGTACGATTTATGCGGAGTACGCCGAGCGCGGCCTGGCGCCTTTTGGCGCTGAAGGCAACGACGACGCCGCGGTGGCTACCGCCATGTTCTTCGGCATCCAGACGGACACCGACGACTTTGCGTTCGGCACCCCGGCCGATTTTCGTGCAGCGGCATATCTGAAGCCGTTCTGTGACTCGGAAACGCTGAGCCGCGTGGGTCGTCGCACCCTGACGGCGGAGTCGATGGAAGCCGTCGGCCGCTCGCTCTTAGATCTCGAAGTCGTGCGCGACTTCGCCATCGCCAGCGTGGGTCGCGTGTCCGCGAATAACCGCGACGCCATCCCGATGGCCGCCGACTTCATCCTACGCCGCGAGGACATCGACACCGTGCTCGTGTTCGGTGTTGTCGAGGATCGCATCGACGGTTCCCTGCGCACCAGCCGCGCCAGCGTGGACCCGGCGTTGTTCATGCAGAACGCGTTCGGTGACGACAGCCAGGGTCGCCCCTTCGGTGGCGGCCGCGCCGACATGGGCGGTTTCCGTATTCCGCTCGGTCTGCTCGCCGAGAGCACCGACGAAAACAACCTGCTGCGCATGGTCAAAGAAGTCGTGCAAAAGCGGGTAGCGCGCGTCGTACCCGAGCTTGAGAAGAAGAAGCGCGAGAGCGGCAATAAGTCCGAGTAAGCCAACGCTTGGTTTGTGCTCGGCGCTCTCGAACTTGCTCACTCGCAGCAAATGTTCGTGCCGGCCCCGCCGTAACCGAACAGCGGCTTCGGTGGCGGCGGGAACAACTGGTGGCCAGGGGACCTCGGCAGCCCGAGTTCGAGCGGCGGCCAGAACGACTCACGGTGTGCGTACTTGCCTGCTGCGCAACGGCTCGCCATCGATCGCGCCGGGCACGTGAGCGCGTACAACACGCTCGATCACCAGATCGGCGGCGTACAGCAGCAACAGGGCGGCAACTAAGAGCGCTGTTTGCGTCGCCGCGGGTCGTCTTCTTCGCTGTCGTCGAGTTCGGGCTCGCCGTGTGGCTCGCCGAATTCGACGCGAATTCGCGGCTTTTTTGGCACGCGCGTGCCCGGGCTGGGCTGCGACGTCGGCTCGGCGTCGCTCCTTTCGTCGATTTCTTCGTCTTCGGCGTCGACTTCGATGTCGTGGTCGAGCATGCGGCCGCGGACGACTTCGATTGCGTGCACGAGGCCGCGGTCAGCGGTTTGCCCGACTTCGCGGCACCGCCAGGCCGCGCGGCGGAGCGCACGCGAGAACAACGGGATGGAGAGCAGCGTGAGGAACGTCGGTAGGAAGAAGCGGAACAGCGCGAAGGTTGCCACACGCGCCGCTGTGAGGGCGAGCACGACCACGGAGATCAACAGCGGTGCCGCGGGACCAAAGCCGTGCCGTTCGCGCTGTGGTTGCTCGTAGCGTGAGTCGCGGTATTCGCGCGCGTGCCGGCGTGCGCGCCCCGTCTCGTCCTTGATCTGCTGTTTGATCTGGCGGCGGACGCGGTGGTTCTCGTCGCGCATCTGCTGACGCAGATCGCGGCCGGCGTCGCGAATACCGTGCAGATCCCAGGGGGTGGGGCGCTGCCAGCCGCGGCCGCCTGTGGGGTCACCGTGGCTTTCGCGTTCGGCGCGTCGACGGCGTTCTTCGCGGGCGCCCAGGTTTTGTCGGTCAGCGTTGCGTTGCGTTGCTGGGCGTGGGCTGACGTGGGACGGGCGTTTGTCGGGATCAGGTTCGAGCATCGCGCTCAGCGCCCGCACGAGCCAACCTTCCGCGCCTTTGCCGAGCGCGGCGGAGACGTCGATGGCGAGCCCCCGGTGCGGCAAATCTTCCGGTTCGCGCCCGGTCACGAGCGTGAGCGCGGTGGCCGCGACGGCGTACACGTCACTGCCGGGCAGCGCGCGGCCTTGGAATTGCTCCGGCGCCATGTAGCCGAACGTGCCGACCACCGTGCTGCCCCCTTCGGGCTTGAGTTGGTCGCGCACCGAGCCGAAGTCGACGAACGCGAAGCTGCCGTCCGCGCGACGGATCACGTTGCCCGGCTTGATGTCGCGATGGATGATCGGCGGCACGCGCGAATGCAGGTAGCGAAGCACGCAGTCGGCATCCGCGAGGAAGCGCGCCACGTCATCGGTTGAGAGCGGCGCGCGGCGCTTGCGCATCGAGGCCAAGGTCTCGCCCTCGATCTTTTGCAGCACGAGGTACAGCGCGCCGTCTTCCTCGAAGTGCTCGACGTACACCGGCAGGTTCGGGTGAGACAGCGTGGACAGTACGCGCGCCTCACGCTCCGCCAGCTCTACGTCCTTCCAGCTTTTGGCGCCGCGCACGTGAAACCGTTTAATCGCAACCGCCTGCCCATCTCGCTTGTCGACCGCATCCAGCGTTTCTGCCTGCGAGCCCGCCCCGAGCACACCAACGACTGCGTAGCGTCCCTCGCGCAGCGTCTGGGTGGGAGAAGCGTCGCTCATGCTGAGAATCCATACCTAGTACCGAGATCGGCGCTTCGCCATGCGTGCGACGTGGCGCGCCAAATACTCTCAAAATAGCGCGCAGCCCACCGCCGCCAACAACGCTGCCCCAGTCGTCGCCCTCGTTCAACAATGAGTTAGCCCCCCAACGCCTCGCGCTCAGCATGCCCTTGAGAAGGAGGAGGCGATCGCGATCCAGCAACGCACCCCGAAGCGCCGCGCGCTTTTTCCGCGCGGGCGCTCCAAAGTTTTTTGCGGCCACTACCCGGTATTTCGCATGCCCTGCGCAATACCGTTCAGCGTCGTACCCAGCGCGGCATCCAGCACCTTGAGCTCCGGGTCATCTTCGCTCAGCTTGCGTTTCTTCTTGAGCAGGCTGACTTGCAGCAGGTTGAGCGCGTCCACGTACGGGTTGCGCAGCGTGAGGGCGCCCTGCAAGAAGCGGTGGTCGAGCAGCATGTCGCGCTCGCGAATCACGTGCAGGGATTGCACTGTGCGGTTGAACTCCGCTTCCAAGCCAGCCATGACCACCGGGTCTGCACCCAGCTCACGCGCATACAAGCGAGCGACGTCGATGTCCGCCTTGGCGCACACCATTTCGATCTTGTCCAAGAGGTCACCGAAGAACGGCCAGTTCTTGGCCATCTGTCGGAGCAGCTCCAGCCCGCCCGGTTCGGCCATGACCTGCTCGAGCGCGGTGCCCGCGCCCAGCCATGCCGAGGCCATGAGCCGCATTTGCGTCCAGCCGAAGTTCCAGGGAATCGCGCGCAGGCCCTGAATCGTGCCGGCGCCGCGCTCACGATACGCAGGGCGCGAGCCGAAGTGAACGTGCGTGAGCTCCCGCACCGGGGTGGCCTTGAGGAACATTTGAAACAGCGCGGTGTCTTCGTGCACGACCTTGCGGAACGCGGCTTGCGAGACCTCGCTCAGGCGCGCCATCACCTCGCGGAAACGAGCTTCTGCGCCGGGCGCGAGCTCGGTACGGAAGTCCGAGAAGCGAGCCATGAGCGTGCCTGTCAGCATCACCTCTAGGCTGCGCTCCGCGATCGACAGAATGCCAAACTTTTGCGAGATGATCTCGCCCTGCTCTGTGATTTTGATGCGACCGGACACGGTGTCCGGCGGCAGCGCAGTGAGCGCGCGGTACACGGGCGAGCCGCCGCCGCGGCCTACCGTGCCGCCACTACCGTGGAACAACGTGAGCGTGACGTTCGCGTTGCGCGACACCTCGGCTAGGGCTTCTTGAGCGCGGTACAGCTCCCAAGCGGCGGCAACGACGCCGACGTCCTTGGCGGAGTCGGAGTAACCGAGCATCACCTCTTGGTGCATCTTGCGCGCCTTCAATTGGCGCATGTACACGTCGTCGGCGAACAGCGCCTTCATGATCGAAGGGCCGTTGAACAAGTCCGCCTGAGTTTCGAACAGCGGCACCACGTCCAGCCGCGATACCGGCTCCTCGCACGCCAGATCGACCAGGCCTGCTTCGCGCGCGAGCACGAGCACGCGCAGCATGTCCGTTGACGTCTTGGTCATCGAGATGATGTACGTTTGCGCGGCACGTTCACCGAACTCGTCCTGCACCTCACGCATCGTGTGAAACAGCTTGGCGGTGCGAGCGGCCTCTTCGCTGAGCGGCGCGTAGGCCGAAACCAGCGGCCTGCGACCCATCAATTCACGGTGAATCGCGGCGTCGTCCAGTTCGGGCACGCCCACGGCTTTGGCGATCTCGGCCAAGGTGCGGGTGTGCATTTCGGAATCCTCGCGCAGATCCAAATAGTAGCCGCAGAAGCCAAGCACTTCGACCTGGCCGATCAACGGATCGAGCAAGCTGCGGCGAGCCTGTTCGGCGCGCGCGTGCACGAGCGATTGGCGGACCACGTCCAAGTCTTGCCAGAACTCTTCCGCGGAGTTGTACGCTCCCTGTACGTGTTCGACTTGGCCCGAGTCGCGCGCGGCGATCTCTCGGCGCGTCGCGTCTAGACGACCGGACATGAAGGTGAGCTTCAGGCGCAGCGGCTCGTGCGCGTCGCGGCGCCGATTCATTTCCCAGAGCTTAGGCAGCAGCGGCTTGTCCTTCTCCAGGGATTGGCGCAGCACGTCCGGCACGCCGCCCAGGCGATCCGAGACCGACAAGCGCTGCACGAGTTGCGACAGCTTGCGGTGGTACACGCCGAGCAGCGCGTGTGCGGTGCGCCGCGCCGCAGCCATGGTGATGTCCGGCGTCACGAACGGGTTGCCGTCGCGGTCACCGGCAACCCAGCTGCCCATGGGCAGGCGCAGCGAAAACCCGAGCGGTTCGCCGAAAGCCAGCTGAAAAGCCCGCTCAGCCGACTCACTCACCGCAACGGAGGCGTCGAGCAGGCGGTCCTCCAAGTACCAAATCACGGAGCTGACTTCGTCCAGCACGCTCGGGCGATCGCGGCGGACTTCATCCGTCAACCACAGAAGCTCGATCTCGGCTCCCATCGCGTGCTCGATGCGCGCGCGTTCTTCCGGCTGCGCGTGCTCGCGTTTGAGCAGAGCGTCCGCAAGGCGCGCTTGAAGCTGCAGCAAGGTACGGCGCGTGGCCTCCGTGGGGTGCGCGGTGAGTACGGGTCGCACTTCGAGGTCGCGCAGGTACTCGCGCACTTCCGAAGGCGTACGCTTGCTCGCGCGCAGCTTCTCGAACGCCCAGCGAATGCTGGCCGGCTGCGCGGCGTTCTCCGCGCCGTCCTCGTAAGCGTGCCGACGACGCACGCGGTGCACCTGTTCGGCCGTGTTGATCAAGAAGAAGAACAGCGTGAAGGCACGCGCGACCGGCGCGGACACCTTCAACGGGAAATCCGAGACACGCGTCAAAAGGGTGTCTAGATCACCGGCCGTTGTTTCACCGCGACGGCGCCCACGACAGGCGGATCGCAGGTCCTCGACCGCCTGAAATACGGCGTCCCCCTCTAGTCGCTTGATCACTTGACCGAGCGCCAAGGCGAGCCAACGCACGTCCTCTTGTAGGGGCCGATCTTCGGGGCGAACTTCGGGGTGGTGCGAGGTGCTCACACCATTGGGTTTCGCACGAGCGGGCGGGGGAAGGAAGCCCCCTCTACAAAGTTCGGTGCACCGGCAACGTGCCCTAAAGCTCTGTATTTCCCGAGTGTTGCGCGGAGCGACAAAAAACCGACTTCGTTACGTTCCGGCTTCGAATTCTCACCTTACGGTCGGCCCTTAAGGAACACGCGCAGCACTGATTCCGTCGCGCTCTCGAGCAGCTCCGCGGCACGCGCCATGGCGTCTTCTAGCGCCATGGGTCGCCGGCAGATCGAGAAGATGCCCACGAAGTCCGGAAAGTCCCCGGCTCGAACGTCGTCCGCGATGCCGCCCGCCAAGACGATCACCGGCACGTTCCTGCGCTTTGCCCAGCGCGCCACGCCGCACGGTCCCTTATTCCGCAGGCTTTGCTCGTCCAGCAGACCTTCCGAGGTCAGGACCAGGCTGGCACCGACCAAAGCCTGAGCGAAACCCACGGTTTCAAGCACGAGATCGATGCCGGGCTCCAACGTGGCGCCCAGGACTCCGCACAAACCCGCGGCAATTCCGCCGGCGGCGCCGCCGGAAACCACGTTTCGCACGTCTCGGCCGGTCGTGTCCTGAATCACGTCGGCGAAGTGGGCGAGGTTCTGCTCGAGCTCCAGCACACCGTCTGGGGTGGTGCCCTTTTGGGGCCCGAACATGCGCGCAGCGCCGTGTGCGCCCAAGAGCGTGCTGTCCACGTCGCATGCGACGCGGAACTGGATGCGCGACAGCGCGGGATGCATGCGCGCGAGATCGAGACGAGCCAGTTGCGCCAAGCCGCGGCCGCCACTCGGGATCGGTGTGCCGCTCGCGTCCAGCAGACCGATGCCGAGCGCCGCGAGCAAGCCAGCGCCGCCGTCGACGGTGGCGCTGCCACCGACACCGAGGATGATGGTCTCCGCGCCGGCGTCGAGCGCGGCGCTGATGAGCTTGCCCGTGCCGCGACTGCTCTCGATCAGTGGATCGCGCTCGTGCGTTTCGAGCAACGCTAAGCCGGACGCGGTCGCCACATCCAACACGGCGGTGCGACCGGCGTCGAGCAACGCGAAGCTTGCGCGCACCGGGCGACCGAGAGGGTCCGCGACGACGGTCTCGCGCAGGACGCCGCCGCGCGCTGCGCGGAGCACCGCGCTGGTGCCGTCACCGCCGTCGGCGATTGGCAACGACACGATCTCTGCGTTTGGATCTGCGGCGCGCACGCCGCGTGCGATCGCACTGGCCGCTTCGAACGGAGAAAGACTCCCCTTGAGCGCATTGGGAGCGACGACGACACGAACGGCAGAAGGGTTGGCCATTGGGGGTTCAGTGTCCGAATGCTGCGTTCTTCATCAGGACTCCAAGGCTCGAAAATGGCAAAACGGTCACACTTTTCCGGTCTTGCTGGCCCAAGACGGTCGAATTAGGGACTTTATATTGCCCCGCGGTCGCATCGTGGTCTATCGATTCGGCTTTTCTTAGAGGTGGTGAACATGCGATTTCCTAAATACATCAGCGCGCTCTGCGTGCTGTCCATCCCGTCCTTCGCGTCTTCAGCGCTTGCTCAGGTGTCTGCCGGTTCGCCCGCAGCGCCTGCTCCTGCCGCAGCGCCTGCTCCTGCCGCAGCCTCGGCCTCGTTCTCGTTGGGCGGCTCCGGCGCCTCCGCGGACGCTAGCGCCTCCGGCGGCTCGACTGATGGTTTTTGGGATTCGTATCGCCCGCTGCCGATGGCGCTCGAGCTCGGCGTCTACGGCGGTGTTGGCCACTTCTCCGCGCAGCACAACCTGCAGGATTTGGATTTGGTCGGCAGCAATCAGTACGGCCACCAGCGCATCAATACGGCGCTCGATCTCGGCCTGCGTGCCGCGTTCTACCCGTTGTCCTGGGCTGGCATCGAAGGGGAAATCGGCGTGATGCCGACCAGCACCAAGACGGACGGCAACAGCGCGACCGTGTACACGTATCGCGCGCACTTGATCGTGCAGTACCCGGGCTATCGCCTGGTTCCGTTCGCCGCGATCGGCGTCGGCGGCATGACGTTGAAGAGCCACCCCGACACCCTGGGCAACGACGCCGATCCGGAATGGCACTTTGGTTTCGGCTTGAAGTTCGCGTTCAACGAGTACGTCAGCGCGCGCTTCGACTTCCGCGATAATCTGATGCAGCAAAATCTGCTGCTCGCCGGCGTGAAGAGCGGTGATGTCGTGGGCAACACGGAGTACCTGCTCGGCCTCAGCTTCACGCTCGGCCGCAGCACGCCCCGGCCCGCGCCCGTGGACTCCGATGGCGACGGCTTTGTCGATCCGCAAGACGCCTGTCCTATGCAGCCCGGTGTCGCGCCGAACGGCTGCCCGGCACCCGTGCTGATCGACACGGACAAAGACGGCATTCCGGACGCGAGCGACCCGTGTCCGCGAGAGGCGGAAGACGGCTTGCAGCCGAACCCCACTGACGGCTGTCCGAATAAGGACGTTGACGGTGACGGCATCAACGTCCCCGAGGACAAGTGCCCGACCGAAAAGGGCGTCGCGCCCGATGGCTGCCCTGTGCGTGACAAGGACGGCGACGGCATCCCGGACGATCAGGACAAGTGCCCCGATCAGCCGGAAACCAAGAACGGCTTCGAAGACGCCGATGGTTGCCCGGATGAGCTGCCCAAGGCCGTCGCGAAATTCGCTGGCGTGATCAAGGGCATCGAATTCGACTTCGGTAAGGCCACGATTCGCAAGTCTTCCAATCCCTCGCTGGATGAAGCAGCCAAGGTACTCTCGGAGTACAAGGGCCTGCACATCCTGATCACCGGCTACACGGATGACGTCGGCGAGCGTCAAGCGAACCTGGATCTGTCCGAGGCGCGCGCAAACTCGGTCAAGGCGTACATGGTCGGCAAGGGCATCGACACGAGTCGTGTCGAGACGCACGGTGCTGGCCCCGACAATCCGATCGCGGACAACAAGACGGACAAGGGCCGTCAGCAAAACCGCCGCATCGAATTCAAGCTCGTCACGAAGTGAGCGGTTGAGCCTCGAAACGGCTCAACCCGTGTTTTTTGAGGGATTTACTCGTCGTTCTGGTAACGGGGCGGCGGGTCTTACACAAACAATCGGAGGATACAGATGGCAAGGTCTTTATTTATCACCTTGATTGGTGCTGCAAGCTTGGGCGCTGCACTCATTGTCGGCTGTAGCGACAAAGACGCGAAGCCCGCGTCGAGCCAAGCAGGTGATTCCTGTGTACGGACCGCGGATTGCGCGGACGGCCTGAGCTGCATCGCGAACGTCTGTTACGCGATGGGCCACGTGAGCAACCCTTCTGGTGGCGAGGCTGGCGCGCCCGTCGGTCCGGCGCTTCCGAGTCTCGGTGGTGAGGGTGAATCTTGCTCATCTCGTCTCGATTGCGAAGCGGGCCTCGGCTGCTTCAACCAACGCTGCACCACGCCGCCCGTCGCGATGACCGGTGAAGGCGGAGCGTCCGGCACCGGGATCGAACTCGGCGAACGTGGCGAAACGTGCCGCGTGAACGGTGACTGCAAGACTGAATTGGCCTGCATCCCGAGCAGCGTCACCGCCGGCATCGGCGTGTGTGATTTGAAGAAGTACGGAATTGCGCCCACGGGTAAGCAGTGCACGGGTGAGTGCTCGGCCCCGGCGGATTGTTGTCAGTTGCCCCTCGGCTCGCAGACGGCGATCATCAAATCCTGCAAGGACATCGACGACGCAATCACGACGGGCGCCGTCTCGTGTGCGGCCCCCACCCCGGGCACGCAGGCACTGCTCTGCTTCCAGCAGGCGACTTACTGTTCTGGCTGCGGCGCCAAGACTTGGGACTGCACCAACAATACCTGCGTCTATAAGCCCGCGTGCGTGGTCGCGGCCGGCGCGGATGTACCGACTGGGTGCCCCAGCCTAGCGCGCATCAACGTCCTGATCGGTGTTGGCGGCGCCAATCTCACCTGCAACGCCGACTCGAAGACGTGCGTCGGCGCAACCGTTTCCGCGGCCTGCACCAATGACGCTTCGTGCGCCACCAAGCCGGTTGTGGACCGCACCGCCCTTTCGACAGACGTCTGCTCGGCCGGCGAATGCACGTGCTACCAGCCGAACCACGAGTGCTACCGCAAGTGCGCTCGTGACATCGAGTGTGCAGTCGGAAGCAGCTGCGACGCCAAGAGCCACGTCTGCTTGTCGACGGGTGCATGTAGCGATGACACGCAGTGCGCGGTCAAATTCAACAGTTTGGACTACAAGTGCGACGCGAACACTTGCAAGAAGACGTGCGCATCGGACCATGACTGCTCCCCGAGCGGCCACAACGCCAGCACCTTCAACGGATCAGTGTGCGCCGCAAGCGGCTTCTGCGCGGACATCACCCGCGACTGCGTCGATGATTCTCAGTGTGGCACGCTGGGCGCTCTGAAGACGTTCTGCGTCGGTGGCGCCACGGGCACCAGCGTCACGCCGAGTTCGGCAATCAGCGACTGAGCTGGTTCGATAGTAACCAACGCACTCGGCCCGCGGTGAGCAATCACTGCGGGCCGAGTCGTTTTGTGAACGTCGTTCTTGAACCGCGCTTCGAGTTCGCGAATAGTGTTAGACCGATGACTCGTCACTTGCTGGTGGTTTGGGCGGTGGCGACGCTGGGGTGCTCGTCGACAAAGCGTGATTTCGGGAAAGCCGGTGATCATGGCGATGCCGGCAGCCCCTCGGGATCCTTAGGCGCCGCCGGTGGGGGCGCTGCTGACGCGGCAGGTGGCGACGCTGGCGCTGCTGGTGACGCTGGAGCGTCGAGCGGAGGCATGCCGAACGGAATTGGCGGTGACGCGGGAGCGTTGACCGGCGGAAGCGCCGGCAACGGCGGGTCCGAAACGGGTGGAACGGGCGGCCCCTCCCCGGGCTGTAGCAGTACAGAGCGCTGTGTTCCTGAAGCGCCAGCCGGTTGGTCTGGGCCCTACTCGTCGGATCTCGATGGGTCAGCGCCGACTTGCCCCGTTGAGTTTCCCGCTCTGAAGTTCCAGGCCGGGGCGATTCCGACGAACACGCCTGCCGTTTGCGGTCCGTGTGCTTGTTCGGGCTGTAAGGGCGGAGCGTGCACCGCCAAGATTCAAGTGTTTAATGATCAAAACTGCATGGCGACGCCAGCCAGCGAGGTAGACCTGGTCAGCACGACTCCTTGTACGACCTTCGCCGGCACCTCCAACATCGTCCTAACGAAGGTCGCGAGTACTGCCTCCGACGCTTCGTCAGTCACCTGCACGAAGACTCCAGGAACGGTCACCAGGCCAGTGCCGACATGGCAAGCGCAAGCGCGACTGTGCGGCGGGTTCGCGCAAAGTCGCGGTCAATGTGGTGTTTCGAATCTGTGCTTCCCTGCACTCGGTGAGCCGGAACGAGTTTGTATCTCGCGAGCGGGTGCACTTTCCTGCCCGGCAGCCTATCCGTCGCGGCAAGTGCTGTACACGGCGTTCAAGGACACCCGAGACTGCAGCTGCACGTGCACTCCGAACGTTACTTGTTCCGACCTGCCGCAAGTGGGGATTTCGACTCAACTCTGCGGAGGCACCACGATGAATTTGGGTTGTGCGGGCTACAACTCACCACTCTACCTGAGCCTGTCTCCTCCGGCCTCCACGACCGCCACAGGTTCCGTCGCGCCGAGCGGAACGGTCGAGCCCGACAGTGCGCTGACGGTGTGTTGCCTGCCTTAAGTCGTTTTTTCTTGGCTAGGCTTCCCGTGGCACCCAGCCAGCGCCGCATTGTTTTGCGCGGAACTCCGCGCTTCGCTCAACCGTTCGTGTCGAGGTGGCGCCCCATGCTGACTCGCTCTTCGACGGCGTAGCCTAAAGCCTCGTAGAACCCCAGGACTACAACGTTCGTCGCGCGCACTTGAAGGTTCACCTTGGTACAGCCGAGCTTTAGCAGCGCAACTTCCGCCGCGCGCACGAGCTGCGTTGCGAGGCCCCGTCGGCGCTGCTCCGGGGCCACGGCCAGGTGATACAGCCAGCCGCGGACGCCGTCGTAGCCGGCGATCACTGCGCCGACCAACGCTTCGCCGAGCGTGCCGACGAGGAGCAGCTCCGGCTGGACTTTTAGCTTGTTGTCAATCATCGCGGCGGGCGCGTTGCGCGGCGGGTCGTCCGGGAAAACGCGGCTCCAGAGCGCTTCGAGCGCGGCGCGATCGCTGTCCGTGAATGGCCGAATCAACAGCGTGGAGTTCATCGTCTGTACATCCTACCATCGGCTCGATGGCGCTCGTGAAGCTGGTCGTTCGCACTCCGAGGAAGCACGCGGAGGTCGTGAGCGCGGTCCTGTTCGAGGCCGGTGCGGGCGGCATTGAGGAACTCGAAAGCTCGCGCAAGCTCGTGGTTTACGCGGCCAGCCGTGAGGACGCCGAGGGCATTGCGGAGCGGGCCCGAGAGCGGCTGAGAGAGGTGCTGCCTGGCGCGAGCGGCATCGCGCTCAGTGTGGAGGTAGACGAACATTCGGATTGGGACAGCGCGTGGACCCAGCATTTGCGCCAAATGGCGCTCACGCCGAGCATCGTGATTCAGCCGCTGTCGGACGAAACACCGGTTCCCGAGGGCGCGCGGCGTATTCTGTTTGACCCCAAGCTGTCCTTCGGGGACGGCGCGCATGCGACGACTCGCTTGGCATCCGTCGTGCTGGAGCGCGCGTGTCGCGACGTGCCCGGTTTGCGCGTCCTTGATTTTGGGTCGGGCACGGGGGTGCTCGCGTTCGTCGCGTTGTTGTCGGGTGCCAGCGAGGCGTTTGGCGTGGACATCGACCCGGTGTCCGTCGCGGCCGCGCAGCGCAACGCGATGTTGAATGGGCTGGAGGCACGCGCCACGTTCGCGCTACCGAGCGAGCTCGGCGAGCCGCGCTGGGAACTAGTAGTGGCGAATCTCGAAGCGCCGACGCTGCTCGCCGTTGCGGGTGAGCTAGTGCGCGTGTCGGGCGGCGCCCAGCGCCTGATCTTGACGGGCTTCCTGGCGGACCGCGCCAGCGAGACGAGTGCCGCCTTCGCGCCCGCTTTTCGTGTGCACCAGAGTGCCCAAGAAGAAGACTGGGCAGTGCTGGAGCTCGTGCCGGTCCTCGCGCCGTCCTGAGTTGAAAAAAAGGCCAGTTTTTGCGAGAAAACCGGCCCTCTTTACGCGCACAACAGACTAAGCGTTGTACGTGCGCGAGCTGACGTTACCGCCGCGGCCGGTCCAGTTCGTGTGGAAGAACTCACCGCGCTTCTTGTCGGTGCGCTCGTAGGTGTGCGCGCCGAAGTAGTCGCGTTGCGCCTGCACCAAGTTCGCCGGCAGGCGATCACGACGGTACCCGTCGTAGAACGCGAGCGCGGAGCTCATCGCGGGCGTTGGGATGCCCTGCAGCGCGGCGTTGGCGATGGTCTTGCGCCAGCCGGTCTGGCTTTCGGCCATGACCTTGACGAAGAAGTCATCCACCA
>JBDTJC010000044.1:0-58102 GCA_039936055.1 Polyangiaceae bacterium
TGGGCAGCACGGTGGCCGCTTGGTACCTGCTCCGGGCCGACCGCTTTCCGTTTTGGAAGGCCGCGGACATGGCCGGCATGGTGGTCCCAATCGGCCTGGGTTTTGGGCGCATGGGCTGCTTGCTGGCCGGCTGTTGCTTCGGCAAGCCGACGACGTCCAGCCTCGGTCTGGTCTTTCCCCCCAACAGTCCAGCGAGCGAATCCGAGTTCAAGGCTGGTCTCCTCAAGTCCGTGGGGGAGTCTTCGCTCAGCATTCACCCCACTCAGATTTACGAGTCCGGAGCTTCCTTCGCGATCGCGGCCCTGCTGATTTTGTACGTCCACGGCCGTAAGCGCTACGACGGCCAGGTCTTTTTGGCGTTCGTCGCGTTGTACGCAGCCGTGCGCTTCGGGCTCGAATTCCTGCGCAATGACGACCGCGGCGGCCTTTTTGGGCTCAGCACCTCGCAGTTGATTGGCTTGCTGCTGATTGCGGCGGTTATCGGCGGTCATCGCTTCTTGTCTCGGAGATTGGCCCAGGCCCCGACGCGCGCGTAGACTGCGCGGGTGAGCTTCAGCGCGCGAGCACAGGGTACGGTCGGGTTCGGGCGTCGTTTCTGCGTGCCCACGTCGGTGGCGCTGGCCATTGGCCTGAGCGCGCTGGGCTGCCAAAACCAAGATGACCACCCGCCCTTCGCCGAAGGCTGCGAGGTCAACTGCAAGCCGACCACCGGCGTTGGCCTGGGCTCGCCGATTATGGGCACCGCCGGCGCCTCGAGCACCGTGACAGACGCCGGCACCGGCATGCTGACCGGCAATGTGGCGCTTCTGACCGATCAGACCTTCGTGAACGCCACGCCCTTCACGAACACCGCCGTCGTGTCCGCCGATGGCGCGACGGGAACGGCAGTAACGGCACCCTGGAACGGCACCGACCCCTACGAGCTGGCTGGAGTCGCGCAGGAAGGTGCCAACTGGGTGAGCGTGAAGCCCGACGACGCGCAGGGTGACGCGCTGCTGACGTATCAACCGGTCGCCACCAATAACGACTCCACCGCGAACTTGGCTGTGATCTCTGGTCCTACGCTCGACGCACTGTTCACCAGCGTCACCGCTCAGCGCAGCCCGAATTTCGGGCAGGTCGCGCTGTTTTTCCAGAGCGTGGGCACCAATTCGCCGGTTGCGGGTTTGCACGTGAGCATGGCATCCGCACAAGTTGCAGCCTATGCAGCCGCTAGCGGCTGGGTGCTGGATGACGGCACGGCCGTCACCAACGCGAGCGGGCTCGTGGTGTTCGGCAACGTCGACGCGGCGCTCGCCAACAACGGCACTCAGGCGGTCACCGTGACCCGCCCGGCGACGGCAACCGCGCCGGCTATTTCGGGGGGCACTTTCCTGGTCAAGTCGGTTGAGGGAGCCGCGACCATTGCGACCGTGAACGTACAGCTCTGAGCTGAGCTGGCGCCGCGCGTGCCGCTCTGATACGCGTTCGGTCGTGGCGACCCTCATCGACGGCAAAGCGATCTCGAAATTGGTGCGCGACGAAGTGGCGCGCGGTGTGGAGGCCTTTAGGGCCCAATACGGCCGCGTTCCCGGCTTGCACGTCGTACTGGTGGGCGAAGATCCGGCGTCCACTGTGTACGTGCGCAACAAAGAGAAGGCGGCGGCTGAGGTGGGCATTGCCGGTCGCGTGCACCGCCTGCCCAGCGCCACCACTGAAGAGGCCTTGCTCGGCCTCGTTCGAGAGCTGAATCAGTCGGGCGAAGTCGACGGCATCTTGGTGCAGTTCCCCGTCCCGAACGGCATCCGCCAGCAGAAGGTGGTCGAAGCCACCGCCCCCTCGAAAGACGTAGACGGTCTACATCCGGAAAGCATCGGCGCGCTGTGGGCTGGCGTCGTGGGGCTCGTGCCCTGCACCCCGCGTGGCTGCATGCGCTTGATCGCGGAATCCGGGACGAAGGTCGACGGCGCGAAGGCCGTCGTGGTCGGGCGCAGCAACTTGGTGGGCAAGCCGATCGCCGGTCTGCTCCTGGCGGCGAACGCGACCGTCACGCTGGCCCACTCGAAAACACGGGATTTAGCCGCGGTTTGCCGCGAAGCGGACATCCTGGTCGCGGCGGTTGGACGCACCAAAATGATCCCGGGCTCGTGGATCAAGCCGGGCGCGGTCGTGATCGACGTGGGCATGAATCGAGACGAAGCCGGCAAGCTGTGCGGTGATGTTGATTTTGAATCGGCGGTCGCCGTGGCATCCGCGATCACACCCGTGCCAGGTGGCGTCGGACCGATGACCATCGCCATGCTGCTCGAGAACACGTTGATCGCGGCGCGCGCCCGACTCACGCGTGCCTCGCGCACGTTGATCAGCTGAGCGGTTCGCTGGGATAGCGCGCGGCCGGCACACCAACGACCGCGCACAGCGCGTCGAACACGAGGTTCGTGCGTTCGCGTAGCTGCGCTAAGGAGCCGTCGTTCTCGAGCACGTAGTCGGCCCGGCGTACCTTCTCAGCGACCTGCATTTGCGCCGCAATTCGCGCTTCGACCTGCTCCGGGCTCAGCCCGTCGCGCGCCTCCAAACGGCTTCGCAGCAGCGCTCCCGGAGCGCTGACCACGACGACCGGGGTGTACGTCTTGTCCAGCCCGACCTCGTACAAAAGCGGCACTTCGTAACACGCGAGCAGCTCGCCCTGCTCGGCTAGCTCGGCGAAGTGCGCCGCCGCCAAGTCGCGCACGAGCGGATGCACGATGCTGTCCAGAGTTCGTCGCGCATCCGCGTTGGAAAACGCGCGTTGCGCGAGCCGTGCGCGATCCAGCTCGCCGGACGCGCTGAGCACTTCCGGGCCGAACGCCTTGACGATACCGGCCAGCCCCGCGCTGCCCGGGACCACCGCAAGGCGTGCCAGTTGGTCGGCATTCACGACGGGCAGCCCGCGCTCACGCAGGCAGCGAGCCACCTCGCTCTTGCCGGAGCCAATGCCGCCGGTCAGTCCAAAGACTCTCACCGCCGAAAGGTACGCCAGCCCTGCCCGGAGGGCAGAGAAACGCGGCTCGCAAGTTTCGCCGCTGGTGCTTTTCCCGCACGAGGCTAAAACCGAAGCACGTGAAGCCTCGAGCCCAGGTGATCTACGCGATTTTCGCGCTGCCGTGCTTGGTGCAGGCGTCTGCCGCGGCCTTCGTTGCCCCTGCTGGTGTCGCCCCAGACGGCACGCTGACGCGCTAAGATGGACTTCAAGAGCAAGCTCGCCACGTTGCCTCAGCCAAAGCCGGCCGAGCCTTTGCCGAGCGCGCCTGAGCCTGCTTCGCCGGCCGCGCCCAATCGCGCCAGCACGCTGGCTGGCTTGCGCGAGAAAATGGCGGGAATTCTGGAGCAATCAGGACCGGAGCCGCGCCCCCGCCCAGCTCCAGTCCAGGCGGACGACGCAAATCTGGGTTGGGTGTTGCCCTTCGTGCGCGAGGAGCGCGAGAGCGGGCCGCTGTTCCGCCGGCACCAAGTGCTGGAGCCATCTCACCATGTCGGCCGAATGCCGGTCGACGCCGCGGCGACCTCGCGCGCCGAGCTGCTCGGGTTGCTGGCGCTCGATCCGCGCGTTTCGGCGGCGGACCCTAGGCGTGCGCTGTACTTCGACACCGAGACCACCGGCCTCGGCGGCGGCGCCGGGGTGCTCGCGTTCCTGGTCGGCTTGGCCTGGTTCGACGACGAGTTGCGGCTGCATTCGGAACAGCTATTGCTGCGCAGTCCGGCCGAAGAATTGCCGCTGCTGGAGGCTTTTGCCGAACGGCTCGAAGCCTCGGATCTGCTCGTGTCGTACAACGGCAAAGCCTTTGATTTGCCGCTTTTGAACGGGCGGATGGTGATGAATCACCGGCCCAAGCTACCCGAGCGCGCGCACTTGGATTTGCTTCACGTGGCGCGACGCCTGCACAAGGGCCGGTTGGGCGCGTGTCGCTTGATCAGCCTAGAGAGCGAGGTGCTGGGCTTCGTGCGCGGGCCCGACATCGCCGGGGTCGATATTGCGCCTCGCTACGCGCACTTCCTGCGGAGCGGGGACGAGAGCGCGCTCGAAGCAGTCGTGGAACACAACGCCCGGGACGTGGTTTCGATGGCCGCCCTGGTGGGCTTGTACGGTGAACCGTTCGACATGCTGCACGAGCGTGATTTGCTTGGTCTGGCTCGAACGCTGAAGCGCGCGCGGGCTTTCGACGAAGCCGAGCGCGCCGCAGCGATCGCGCTGGAGCGCGGGGCAGGGCCTGAAGCGCGTCGCGCGCACGGCGAAATCGCCAAAGCCCGCGGCGATCGCACACAAGCCCTCGCGCATTTCGAAGCCTTCGCCGCCGAAGTCGACGACCCTGCGGTTCGCCTCGAACTGGCCAAGCTGTACGAGCATCACGTGCGCGCCCCAATCAGTGCGCTGGGCTGGGCTCTGCAGGGGACGAGTGAAGACTCCGAGCGAGCGGAACGCCGGCGTGCGCGGCTGGCCCAGAAAATCTCGAAAGCCGCCCAGCCCGCGAAGGCACGCGCTCGGGCTGCCAAAAAGCCGGGCGAACCGGCGCGCTAGGTCTGCCGTGAAGCCCGATTTCTGCTATGGGAGCGAGCCTCATGGCTTACGACCACAAGCAAATCGAGCCGCGCTGGCAGGAGTATTGGGCCGCTCACCAGACCTTCAAGGCGGAGCGCCGCGCCGGTCACCCCAAGTACTACGTGCTCGACATGTTCCCGTACCCGTCGGGCACCGGCCTGCACGTGGGGCATCCGGAGGGGTACACCGCGACGGACATCGTCGCGCGCTACAAGCGCATGAACGGCTTTGATGTGCTGCACCCGATGGGCTGGGACGCCTTCGGCCTGCCCGCCGAGCAGCACGCCATCGAGACCGGCACGCCGCCCGCGAGCACAACCGCGCGCAATATCGCCACCTTCAAACGCCAGCTGAAGTCGCTCGGTTTTGCGTACGACTGGTCGCGCGAAATCAACACCACCGACCCCACGTATTTCCGCTGGACGCAATGGATCTTCCTGCAGCTGTTTTCGCGTGGCTTGGCATTTCAGGCTGAAATCCCCGTCAATTGGTGCCCCCAACTGGGCACGGTGCTGGCCAATGAAGAGGTCGTTGACGGGAAAAGCGAGCGGGGCAATTACCCGGTCGTCCGGCAGCCCCTGCGCCAATGGCAGCTGCGCATCACCGCTTACGCGGATCGCCTGTCGAGTGAGCTCGAGCCGCTCGACTGGCCCGAGACCAAGCAAAAGCAACGGGACTGGATCGGCCGCAGCGAAGGTGCCGAGGTGGACTTTCTGGTCAGCGGTCGCACCGAAAAGCTGACCGTGTACACCACGCGCCCCGACACCCTGTTCGGCGCGACGTACATGGTCATCGCGCCCGATCATCCGCTGACGCTGACGATTGCTGGTGCCGAGCAACGCGCCACGGTCGCCGCTTATGTCCAAACAGCGTCCCGCAAGAGCGACATGGAGCGCACTGCGCTGAACAAGGAAAAAACCGGCATCCCCCTGGGCGCACACGCCACGAACCCGCTCACCGGGCGCGAAATCCCGATCTACACGGCGGACTACGTGCTCGGCGCCTACGGCACCGGCGCAATCATGGCAGTCCCAGGCCATGACGAGCGGGATTTCGAGTTCGCCAAGAAGTTCGCATTGCCGGTCGTCCAGGTCGTGAGCAAGGACGGCTCACTCTCGGACACCGTCGACGCACCCTTCACTGACGACGGCATTGCGGTGCGCTCGGGTCAGTTCGACGGTCAACCCACGAGCCAAGCGAAGAGCAATGTGATCGCTTTCTTGGAGGCCGAAGGCATCGGTCGCCGGCGCGTGAACTACAAGCTGCGCGATTGGGTGTTCAGTCGTCAACGCTACTGGGGCGAGCCGATTCCCATCTACTTCCCGGTCACCACGACCGGTGACCCGCGCCGCGGAGATCCCCACGAAATCGACTACAAAACGCCGATTGCCGTGGCGGACAGCGAGCTGCCGCTACTGCTCCCGGAGCTTGAGGATTACCGCCCGGGTGATCCACAGGGGCCGCTGGTCCGCGCCCTGGATTGGCGCTTCTTTCAAAAAGACGGCCAATGGTTCGCCCGCGAGACCAACACGATGCCGCAGTGGGCGGGGTCATGTTGGTACTACCTGCGCTTCCTGGATCCAACCAACGCCAAAGAGCCGTTTTCGAAGGAAGCGTACGACGCTTGGATGCCGGTCGACTTGTACGTCGGTGGGTCCGAACACGCCGTCTTGCACCTGCTTTATGCGCGGTTTTGGCATAAAGTGCTGTTCGACGCCGGCGTCGTGACGGACCCTGAGCCGTTCCAGAAGCTGGTGCACCAAGGTATCATCCTGGGCATGGCATACCGCTTCTACGCGGTGGTCGGGGAGGGGGGCGCTCTCGCCCGTGCCCTGCCAGGGGATGAAACCGGCATTACCGCCGATGCGGATGGCGATCTTCGCTTGTCTGCCACGGGCGAGAAAGTCGAAGTTCGCTGGGCGAAGGAAGCCGAGATCGAAGTCCGCGAAGGCAGGCCCGTGCATCGCCAGCACGGTGTTCGGCTGCTCGGGATTGCCGAAAAAATGGCAAAATCCCGCGGGAATTCCGTCAGCCCGGACGGCGTGGTCGAGGAGTTCGGCGCCGATAGCCTGCGCCTGTACGAGATGTTCATGGGGCCCCTGGAGCAGGCCAAGCCTTGGCAATCCAGTGGTATCCAAGGCGTGCGCCGATTCCTGGATCGCGTGCACCACATCGCGTCCCGCCCACGAACGGACGCCGCTCTCGATTTGGAGACCGCCAAGCTGGTGCATCGCACCGTGCAGAAGGTCGGCGAGGACATCGTGGCCCTGCGCCTCAACACGGCGGTGAGCGCCATGATGATCCTGGTCAATCACCTCAACGGCTTCGAACAGCCGCCGCGCGAGGCAGTTGAGAAGCTGGTGCTCTGCCTGTCCCCGTTCGCTCCGCACCTCGCGGAGGAGCTGTGGGCCCAACTGGGCCACCCCCCATCGATCGCGAACGCACCCTGGCCCAGTTTCGACCCCTCCCTGTGCGTGGACGACGTGCTGGAGATCGCGGTGCAGGTAAACGGCAAGGTCCGTGGCCGCGCGGCGCTCCCGCGTGATGCCGATGAAGCCGCGGCGCGCGCCGCCGCGCTGGCGGACCCCAACGTGAGTAAGTTCCTGGAAGGGAAGGCACTCAAGAAGCTGGTCTACGTGCCCGGGAAAATCCTCAACTTCATCGTGGCTTGAGCGTGCTTCGGGTCCATCCACTTGGCTACCCGCTGCGCCCGAGCGCAGCGTCACGGCAGGACAATCCAACTTCGGCGCTCGCTCGAGCCCTGCACACCTGGCGCCCGCTTGGCTCCGACCTGCTGAACGAGCGAAGCGTTGTGGATAGCTTGTTGTTTCCCGTGAAACTTGAGCTGTAAGTTGCCGAGGAGTCTCAGGTTTTGTTTGAGTGCTGGCCTGTGGGCAGCGCTCGCCGGCGGGTGCGGTTACCGGGCCGTCAACGCGACTTCTGGGAGGCCACACTTCGCGGTACGGGTTGGGCAGACGTTGGTGCCTGAGCCGCTGGCGGTGCAAGCAGTGGCCAGTGGTGCCCGTTCCGAGTTGGCCGCCGCAGGCCAACTCGGCTCCGACCTCGCGTTTCCACACCTGGTGCTTGACGTGCTGCGGGTCGACGAGGGCTCGCGGGGCATTCACGTGCAAGGTGGCCAGCCTCAGGCGGGGGGCATGAGTGTCGCGGTGGTGGTGCGCGCCCGCGTGTTCGCGGCCGACAACCAAGAGGCGACGGTCGATACCGGAGATTTGCGACGCGCGGTCCAGCTGACGGGTGACGCGGACCCGCGCGCGGACAGCGCCGCGTATGACCTGGCCCTCAGGGCTGCGGCCGAACGCGCGGGGCGCGCGGCAGCCCGCGCGGCGATGGGGCTACCTGAACCGGCCGACGAAGCACCGTAGGGAAGCGCGCCGCGGGGGCTCGGCTGATACAGGAAGTCTGCTCAGCCAACCCCGTGAGTTCACTAGTACGACGACCCGGACTCCGTTCCGGGTTGTCGTACTGTCGAGACAGAGGGTTTCTGCCCCGCTCACCCTCGAGGGCCGCGGGAAACCCGGAACGCACATCCGAACCGAGGTACTAGGGAACTCCGATGACCCGCTTGAACCGCTTGGCATCCGCGAACATGTCCACGTTCGTGAACACGTACGTGCCCTGCTGGTCGCCACCGGCAAGGGCGAGGGCCCCGAGCCTCTCGATGGCTGGGTCCTCGTAGCGCGACTTGTGACCGGCTGGGCCAGGCATGCGGTAGTACGCCGCCTTGCGCTTCGAGAGACCGTGGTGCAGCGGGTCGCGAGAGGCAAGGGTCTGCGTCTCCTCAGCCAAGTCGTCCGATTCCTCCGGGTTCCAGGCGGGGCCGGGGTCGAACACGATGGTTTCGAACTGCTTGCTCACGTTCTTCAGAAAATCCCGCAAAGCCGCGCGGTTAGCGCGCGAATGCGGAAAATCCGAGGGGGCCATGAAGACTGCTGTCTTGGCGAGCAGTTCCTTGGCGACCTCACCGAGCGTCTTCAGCGCGGTTTCGATCACCTTGCCGTCACGGAAGCCCTCCTGCCCAATCTCGCGCGGGCCGAGCAAGGCGAACTCGAAACCGGGAGGCGCTTCACGTCGCCAACGGCGCACGGTGCCTGGGCCGGGAACGGCCAAGTGCGTCTCCTGCACTTCGACAAATAGGTATTCTTTGAAATAGCGAGTCGCGGGTACCGCGAAACCAGCGCAACCAACGACCATCATTCGGTGGCAACCGTAACACACGCCACCCCACGCTGCCCGCTCTCGGCCAGAAAAATCGCCTCGGACCGTGATTTGGCGGCGGCCTCCCGCGAGCCGCTTCGGATTCAAGCCCACAAACGCAGAACGGCGCCCGATTGCTCGAGCGCCGTCGCGAGAACCAGCGAAGGCCGCTCGGTTCAGAGCCCGTAGCAGGCGGTGTTACAGTTCTGAGCAACGCAAGCGATCAACTCGCTGGTAGCGGTGCCGAGCACCGAGCCACAGTCTTGTGAACCCATCAGGTCCTTGCTGGTGGCGGAGCTGTTGGCGCAGGTTTCTGCGTCGCTGTCCTGGAGCGAACCGTTCTTGGCGATCGCGTCGAGGAGGCAGCTCTGGTAAAAGACGAACTCGCCGTCGTTATTCGGGCCGCCGTAGCCGCACTGGTTGCCCGGGTCGGTCGCGTAGCAGGCCGAGTACTCCGTGCAGCAGCTCGTGCGGACGCACTTGTCGCAGTCGCCCTGGCCGGTCGTCATTTCACAGGCGTTTGCGTCTGGCGTGCCCGTGGCGCCAGCGTCACCGGAGTCACAAGAGTACGGGGTTGCACCCGCGCCGCCCTCGCCAACACCCGCCGTGCCCGCCGTGCCGGTGCCCGCCGTGCCCGCCGTGCCCGCGCCAGAGGAACCGGCGATATTGCCTTCCCCGGCGTCACCCACTCCGTCGCCCGAGTTCGTGGTGACGGTACAGGCGGCTCCGACGAACGCGCTCACCACGCCCGCAACCAACGCCAACCGCCAATAAGACTTAGTCTGTTGCATCTTCATTCTCCCGATAATGAGTGCCAAGAGTCTCTCATCCTTTGCCTGACACAGGAAAGCAAGCGGCCATGCGAGAGGGCCTGATTAGATATACGTTAGCCGAAGCAGACTTATTCTGTTGTGTCAGGGCACTACCGCGGGACTGCAACCGTAGCGGCCTCGACGCAGGCAGGTACCTGGAATCACACGGTATTGTGTTGTTGCGGGGACGCTAGATTTCCCGGGCAACCATTCCGCCGGCCGATTGATGGTGCACTAAAAACGAAAAATGTTCGCAGCGGCTCAGCCGCCGAGCACTTTCTTCACGCGCATCACCAAGTCGTCAATCTTGAACGGCTTGGTGATGTAATGGCGCGCGCCCGACTGAATGCCTTTGATGACTTCCGCCGGCCCCGTCTTGGCGGTCAGGAAAATGATCGGAATGCTCTTCAACCCGGGCAGCTGGCGAACCGCGGAAGCCACTGCGTGTCCATCCAAGCCTGGCATCATTACGTCGAGCAGCAGCAGGTCCGGCGTAGGCGCTTTGCCGGCGAGCGCAAGTGCGGACTTGCCGTCGCTCGTGGTCGCCACGTCGTAGTGCTGCGACAGAACCTTGTGCAACATGGCGCAGATCGCTGGATCGTCTTCGGCGATCAAGATTCGCTTCAAGGGGGCGTCCGCCACGCGCTACTCCATCCGCCGAATGATTTCGAGGTCAGCTGGAGTATCCATCGGAACGAGGCGAGTGAATACCCGGCAAGTCGAATGGGAGGAGAGCAAGCGGCGGGCAGACATGGACAGGCGCCTAGATAATTGCGGACTCGGAGCGAATTCAAGGCCTACCACGGTCGAGCCCGCGCCGGGGTGCCAAGCGGAGTCGGCGTGCGCTGAAAAAACGCGAACTCGTTCCGCTTTCGGCAAGCTTTGCGCTAGCGATTCCTTGCCGACTGCGGCAAGCCTGGCCCATAGTCCGGGTCGATGCCGAAAATCCTCCACATTGAGGACGATCCCGCGAATCGCTTGCTGGTCCGAAAGCTGCTCACGCCGGCCGGGTTTGAAGTAACGGACGCAGCGGATGGGCTTGAGGGCATTCGTCTCGCGCTGCTACATCGACCTGACTTGGTCCTCGTGGACATCGCCATTCCAGGGCTCGACGGCTACGAGGTGACGCTGCGCCTGCGCTCCGAACCCAAGCTGCGCGGCGTGCCGATCGTTGCGATCACGGCCGAAGGGGACCGCGACACGAGTTTGGCGGTCGGGTGCGACGGCTTCTTGCAAAAGCCGATCGACGCGCGTTCGTTCGCGGACAAGCTGCGCGGCTACTTGGACGGTCGGCGCGAGAGCACTTCGCCCGACGCAACAGGCGAGCATCTACGGCTGCAGAGCCAACGCATCGTTTCGCACCTGGAAGAGAAGATCTCCGAGCTATCCGCCGCCAATCAGCGGCTGTTGGGCGTGGATCAGGCCAAAAAAGAGTTCTACCGCAATATTTCCCACGAGCTTGCCACGCCCATGACTCCGATCGTGGGCTATTTGAAACTCCTCATCGATGGGGAGCTGGGTGATCTGGCGACGCCGCAGGTCAAAGCGCTGCGGGCGATGTCCGACTGCGTGCTACGCCTGCGCCGCCTGATCGACAACCTGCTCGATGTCACGGCTCTCGAGACCGGGCGCATGCGTTTCGCGCAGCGCGAGTTCGATCTGGCGGACCTGGTGCGGCAAGCGATTGCTCGGCAGCCCGGCCTCAACGACGGCCGTCTCCGCCTCGTCGCGGACTTACCGAAACGCGGTACTTTGGTCGGCTACGGGGATGTGGAACGACTCGGACGCGCCATCGATCAGCTGCTGGACAATGCGGCTAAATTCACGCCGGACGGCGGCACCGTCGGCGTTCGCGCGCGGCATCTGAACACCGGGCACCTGGAGCTGTGCATCGCCGACACGGGCCCAGGCGTTCCATACGAGAAGGCATCGCGGCTGTTCGAGCCGTTTTACCAGGTGGACGGTTCGCCGACCCGGGCCTTCGGCGGCACGGGCGTCGGGCTGGCGGTCGTCCGTGGCGTCGCACTCGGCCACGGCGGCGACGTGCGGTTGGCTTCTCCGGGCGGTGAGGAGATCGTCGGCGTTCCGCTGAACGGGGCGGCGTTCTATTTCGTCCTGCCGCCGGGGCGAATCTCGGGCAGTGAGCCGCCGTCGCGCCCGGCATGAGTTGCGACAGCCTGTATCTCGATTGGAACGCGACCACACCGCCGCACCCGGAGGTGCTGGCGGCGATGGCGCGCGCCGCCGAACAGGCTTGGGGTAACCCCGCGAGCACGCACCGCGTGGGCCGTCAGGCACGCGCTTTGGTCGAAGATACTCGCGAAAAATTGGCCGAGATTTGCGCAGTTCACCCGCGCGACGTGCTCTTCACCTCGGGGGGGACCGAAGCGAACAACCTGGCTTTGAGCGGTGTGGTCGGCCTGGCGTTGAGCCGCTTGGAGCATCCCTCTGTCACGCGCGTCGCGGAGCAGCTGGAAGCTCGCGCGATCCCCGTAGAGTGGGTGCCCGTGCCGCCATCAGGGCGCCTCGAGGCGGGGGCATATAGAAGCGCGCTGGAGCGCCTACCGCGCGGCTCGGTAGCGGCGCTGATGGCCGCCAATCATGAAACGGGTGTCTTGCAGCCTCTAGAAGAGGTCGCGCTCGCGGCTCACGAGCTCGGAGCCACTGTGCACGTCGACGCGGTTCAAGCGCTGGGTAAGCTGCCGGCCGAAACTTGGCGCTTTGCCGATTCGCTCGCCGTCGCCGCACACAAGATCCGCGGTCCGAAGGGGCTCGGGGCGTTGGCCTTCCGCGGCGCGCGTGCGCCCAAGCCCGTTCTGGTTGGCGGCAGCCAGGAGCGCGGGCTGCGACCGGGTACGGTCGACCCGGTCGCAGCTGCGGGCTTCCTCGTCGCTTTGCAGCGAGCCGAGACGGGCGCGCAGCGCTACGCGCCGCTCGCGGGCTTGCGTGATGATTTCGAGCAAGCCTTCGCCGGCGTTGCGCAGGTGAACGGGCAGGGCGTGCCGCGGCTCCCGCATGTGTCGAACCTATCGTTCGAAGGCGTGTCGAGCGACGAGCTCGTCGCGGCACTCGATTTGCTCGGTGTGTGTGTCTCAAGCGGCAGTGCCTGTAGCGCGGGCACGACCGAGCCGTCGTTGGTGATCAGGGCAATGGTCGGACGCGAACGCGCTCGCGCCGCGGTTCGCGTCAGCCTCGGCGAGACCACCACCATTGTGCAAATTCAGGCGGCGAAAGCAGCGTTTCGGCGCGCGCTGGGGCTGCCGGCTTCGCACCCTTGAAGTGATGCATGATCCAAACCCCGAATTGCTCGGGGATGGAGTGCACGGCGGTTACGCAAGTACTTACGATGACTCGTATTTATGCACCGGCGTTGGCGTGCTACTCGCGTTCCATTGAATAGAGTTCGGCGCGCTCGACGCTGTACGTTTTTTCAGTAGTTTCCTGTACGCTCAGGAAGAACCTGAAAAAACGAATTCTAAGTAGTTGTTTTTAAACGACTAATGGCCGCTTCATGAAGCGCAAGCGCGGCGGCGACAGAGGCGTTCAAAGAGTCGATGCGACCGCTCGCAGTGAGGCGGCCAACGGCGCTGCAGGCGCGGCGAACACCGCGCCCAATGCCCTCGTGCTCGTTGCCGACCACGAGGATGGTCGGGCCATCGAGATCTAGTTCGCCGACCCGCTGTGGGGCGTGAGCGTCCAAACCGACCACGGAGATGCCGCGCTCGCGAGCGGCGGTGAGCGCGCCGACCAACGAGGGTACCCGACACAAGCGCGCGTGCTCGATCGCACCCGCGGAGGCTCGCCCGGTAGCCGGGCTCAGCGGCGCGGACGAGTGTTCGCCCCAAAGCACGGCGGCGTCGGCCACACCGACAGCCGAGCGGATCACGGCGCCAAAGTTCTGAGGATCCTGGATGCCATCCAGCGCGAGCGCCAGCAGGTGCGGGTCAGCCAGCAGGTCTTCGAGGGGCAGCAGGGTGAGCTCCGGGGCCCAAGCAGTGACCCCCTGGTGCTGTCCGCCGTCAGTCCAACGGTCGAGTTCGGTGCGGGGCACGCGGACGACCTCGGGCACGCCTTGATCCGTCGCGAACCGGCCCAGGGCCTCCAAAGTGGGGCTGTCCTTCTCCTCGAGCGCCACGCGCCGCATCGCAGAGCGATGCACGCGAATCGCTTCACGAACCGGCTGCAAACCGGCGACCAGACGGAACCCTTCGAGCCCGGCTGGGGGTGTCGGGGCGCCGCGGGGCGCGCGTTTAGGCCACTGTTGACGCACGTTGGATCTCATCACTGATGGCACGCGCGGCTGCCGCGGGGTCTGCTGCGTCGCGAATCGGCCGCCCGACGACCAGCAAGCTGGCGCCAGCGCGAATCGCAAAGGCTGGGGTTCCGGTGCGCTTTTGATCGTCCGAACCGGCGCTGTCTTGGGGGCGAATGCCTGGGGTAACGAGCACTGCTTGGGGGCCAAGGGCGGCGCGCAGCGCGGATACTTCCACCGCGGAACACACCATTCCGGGGATCCCCTGGGCGTGCGCGAGCTGGGCGAGACGCAGCGCCTGTTGGCTCGGATCCGCCGCCACTCCGGTGGCCTGCAGATCCGAGCTATCCAAGGAGGTGAGCACAGTGATTGCCAGCAACGTCAGCCCGGTATTTTCGCGCTCCGCGCGGCGGGCGGCGGCTGCCAACATCTTCGGGCCTCCCGCTGCGTGAAGGGTGAGGTAACGCACGCCGTGGTTCGCTGCAGCCGCGACGGCACGCTCCACTGTTTCCGGAATGTCGTGCAATTTCAGATCGAGGAACACGTCACAGCCGAGGCGGCGACCGAGCTCGATCACACGAGGTCCTTCACTCACGAACAGCTCCAGGCCGATCTTGAGCACGCCGACCGCGTCAGCGACACGCTCGGCGCCTTGCTCTGCTTGGGCGAATGACGGAAAATCCAGGGCGTAAGCGAGCCTGGCTCGCGCGGGATGACGCCCCGAACTCACAGACACGAGCACAGCGGATCGCCCGCCGGACAGCTACACGGTTTCGCGCCGCCAGGCTTCGGACTAGCGGCGGCAGGGCGAGCGCCGGACTGAACCGCTTTTTGGGCGTTTACGGTGTCGGTCTTGGCCTTGGACAGTTCGGCCTCGAGGCGCGCGCGGGTGGCTTCGTCCTTGGCGCTGTCGCGCTGCTTCTCCAGCTCTTCCTGGTGCTGCTGCGCTTCGTCGTACTGAGCCTTGAGGGCGGTCAGTTGCTGCTGCGCGTCCGCCTGGGCGCGAGCGGTGATCGCGTCCTTCTGGCGCTGAGCCTCGGCGTTCTTCGACATCACGATGCCGATCGCGATACCGCCGATGACCAGCACGGCAGAGATCACGCCGACGATGATTTTGAGCCGTTTTTTGCCCTGATCGCTTTGCAAGGCGACTAGCTGCTGCTCGTGGGCCTGCTGCACGGCAAGGGCTTCCATGCGCGAGCGATGCTCGGTTTCCGAGCGAGCTTTCTCAAGTTCGCCGTGGCGGATGGCTTCGAGGCGCGCGGCCTCTTCTTTGCGGCGCTGCTCTTCGGTGCGGCGAGCCTCTTCTTCGGCTCGGAGGCGACGCTCTTCGGCGTCGCGGGCGGCCCGCTCGGCGCTGGCTTTGGCTTCAGCCTCGGCGCGCGCGACGGCCTCTTTGTCGGCCTCTTCTTCTTTGATCCGATTCTCTTCCAGGCTCATCAATTCTTTGAGCGAGAAGAGAACCGAGCTTTCCTTCTGTTCGGCCATATTCGAGTGTCCCTCAATCCGTCGCGCAGAGTCGGCGCTTCACGTTACACCACGCGCATACCAATCCGGTAAAGGCTTCGTCAAGCATTCGCGCGCCGAATGCAGCCCGGGAAACCTAGATCAGTCGCTGGGCTTAGCCCAGATATTCTCAGCACAATTGTAGGATGCGGGCGGATTGCCCAGTTCGACTCGAACGCCTCACTGTTCCTTGGCCACAATCGCGAATAATGTCTGTGTGCGCGTATGTGGGTAAGAGTGCCCAGCGTGCCGCGAAGGCGGTGGCACTGCCGGTTGCGGTGTACAGTCGGGCCATGGCGGTTCAGGTCCCGGCGCACATCACGGGCACGGTGTGGAAGATCGAAGTGAAGGTAGGCGACGCAGTCGCCAGCGAGCAAACGCTGGTGATTTTGGAGTCCATGAAGATGGAGATGCCCGTCGAGGCGCCGCAGGCGGGGCGCGTGGCGCGCATCCTCGTCGCCGAGGGCCAAGCCGTCGAAGAGGGCGACGTGTTGGTGGAGCTCGAGTAGCCACTCCCCGGGCTTGACCGCCTGGGGGGATCCAGTAGCCTCGATTCGGATGGAGCGCGCTGGAAACCGACGCTTGGCCGTGCTGCGCGCAGCCGCGCTGATCGGGCTCGGGGTCGTCGTGGTCGCAGCTTGCGGTGGGCCGCAGAAGCAGGAGGGCAACGGCGTGGTTTGTTTCCGAGCCGATGACTGCAAGCCCGGGTTCGCGTGCGTCCCGGAGGCAGAAGGCTCCAGCAAGCGTGTGTGCAGCACTGACTTGACCTTGATTGTCTCGATGGTCGACGGCGCGCCGATGGAGGCAGCTGCGCCCGCCGCCGGAGGCGAAGCAGGCGCCGCGGCAGGCGGAGCTCCCGCGGCAGGCGGAGCTCCCGCGGCAGGCGGAGCTGCGAGCGGCGGCAGCACCGGCGCGGCGACTGCTGGCGGGGGTGCCAACGCTGGCGCTGCGGCGGGTGGCGCTGCCGGTACCGCGAGCTAAATCAGTCGAATCCTGCGTGCGTCGAAAGGCGCGCGCCTCATTGCTTCCAGAAAAACTTCCACGGGTTGTGCTTCAGATCGCGGAGCATTTCCTGCAGGTCGTCGTATAGGGCGTCGTCCATCACGAGCGCGCCGACGGTGCCCTTGCCGGCCTTTACGCGATCCACCAGCGCTTGGGCATCCCCCGCGATGGCCTTGGCTTGCCCGCTCGCGTCGGTCAGATTCTGGGTGATGCGTTGGTAGTGCTGCACCTGGTCGTCACTGGCGAGCGCATGAGTGAGCTTCTTCGCGTCCGATAGCGTCGCTCTGCCGTCGACCATGAGCGGTTCCAGGTTCTGATCCAGCGTCGTGGTCATGCGCTCGACATTGTTGAAAATGCGGGCAATCTGCGGGTTATCCACGTAGCGCGCGCGGGCGGCCTTGAGCGTATCGCTGGCATCCCCGGAGAGCGTGTCCAAATTGCCGACGATGTGATCGAGCTTGCCCTGATTGTGCTCGAAGAAATCACCGGTCGCGTGCAGAGTGCGATGCAGACCGTCGAACGTCTCGCTGATCTGTTGCTCGTTGTTGGTGATGCCGAGATACGCCTTGTGAAGCAGCTCGTAGCTTTCGCTGAGCAGGAGATCCAAGCGAGGCGGGCTGATGCCAGTGACGGTGGCGCCGTCATTGAGTAGCGGGCGGTCGTTGGAGCCGGGTTCGATGGCCAAGAACATTTCCCCGAGCACGCCCTGACTGGTCACGAACCACCGGGAATTATCGTGAATTGCGCTCTTATAGCGGCGCTCGATCTTGGCTACCGCGCGGATGATTGCTTCAGGCTGATGGGTCTGCGGGTCCACCATGCCGCCGCGAAATTCCAGATCGCTCACGCGACCGACTTTGACCCCAGCGATGCGAATTGGAGCACCGGACTGCAGGCCACCCGGATTCTGAAAGCTGACGTACACGGTCATGGTGGGCTGCAGGCTCAGCCCGCCCATCACGACCACAAAGCCGGCGAGCAAGCCCAGCGCAACTAGGATCAGAAACCCCACTTTGACTTCGATCGACCGCTGGCTCATTTCCCGCTCACGCTTCCATCGGCCCTTCGGCGCGCCCGTTGATGAACTGTTGGATCACGCCGTCCGTGCTGTCTTTGAAATCGCCCGGCGTACCCACTAATTTCACCCTTCCTTTGTACAGCATGACGATGCGGTCGGCGATGCTGAAGATCGACGTCAAATCATGGGAAACGACCACGCTCGTCACGCCTAGGGTATCAGAAAGCTCGCGAATCAGCTGGTCCACGCGCCGCGCGCTCACGGGGTCGAGGCTGGTCGTTGGCTCGTCGAACAAGACGTAGCGCGGGGAGAGCGTGAGTGCGCGCGCGATCGCGACGCGCTTCTTCATGCCGTCGCCGAGCTCACTGGGGAAGCGGTCGGCAAAGTCTCGCATTTTGACGCGGTCCAGAAGGCGATGGGCCTCACTGAGTGCCTCCTGGTCGCGCAGCCCTTGGTGTTTACGCAGTGGCAAGGCCACGTTTTCCGCGCAGGTCATCGAGTCGAAGAGCGTGGAGTGCTGGAACACCATCGCGCATTTCTTACGCACCGGGTACATGCGCTCCTCGTCGAATTGGCTGACTTCTTCGCCTTCCAGCCAGATTTCCCCAGCGTCAAGGCGGAGCAAGCCAATCAAGTGTTTGATCAAGACGCTCTTGCCGACGCCGGATGCGCCGATGATGAAGAACACCTCGCCCGGGTTCACGTCAAAGCTCACCTCGTGCAGCACCTGCTTGTCCCCGAAAGATTTGGACACAGCGCGAAAGGAGATCATGAGCCGGCTCGTGACTAGAGCGCGTCTTCGGGGCAAGCGCTACAGCTGATGCCCGCTCTACTCAACTCGATGCTACGCGCCGTCGTTTGGGGTCGGGCCCCTCAACTCGAGGGTGGGGCCGCGCTGAATTCAATTCCGCGGGTTCGGGGGAGAATCCCCGGAAGGCAGAGTGACGAACCGGCGGCGGGCAAGCACCCTCGCGCACTTGACTTGGGGCGGGAAAACGGTGTACGCGAAGAGATAGTGGCTCATTTCGGCCAGGTCGCGCGGCGTCTTCGAGGGGGAGCGTTGTTCGCGTTCGTGTGGGGAGCGGCGGTTGCCTGTGGCGGCGGCTCGCCGTCCGAGCCGCTGCGTGATGCGTCCGGTGACCTCATTGAACCCGTCGTGCCGTGTGGGGAAGATGAGGTCCGCGAGTATTTCTGCGACGACCTCTTGCCGTTGACTTCGTCGCGGCCTGCCCCTGTGCCCTACGATACTTGCCCGGCTGCGACGGACATCCGGCCTGGGAAGTACCCGCCGCTGCGCAAGGTTGCGGTGTTCGACGAGAGCCGCACCGCCTACACGCGCGAGCGTCGGCACCCCGGTCATGCCTGCTGCTACGGCTGGTGCGCCAAGGTGAAGCTTTCCGACCCCAGTAAAGCGGGGCCTTCCGCGTGCCGCGACGCCACCGGGGATCCCGAACACTTCTGCATGGCCGAGCCCGAGGGTGGCACCTCGACGCCCGCGGCCGCGCCGTTCAACCTGTGTCCAGTCGCCGTAAAACCGCCGGATGGCGTCGCCTTCGCGTCACCCGTGTCCGCGTACTTAGACGCGCGGCTCACGACCCAGGAACGCCGCGACAAGAAGCTGCCGCAGTGCTGCTACGGTTGGTGCGCCGTCCTCCCCGGCGGCGTGATCGTCAAGACTCACCCGAAGATCAAATAGCCCGCGCCGCTGATCACGAAGTTCAGCATGATCACCGCGAGCGACGAGTTCACGACAGCGCGCGTTGTGGCAGCGCCTACGCCTTCGGAGCCGCCGAATGCCGTCAAGCCGCAATACCCGCTGATCACGGGGATTGCGGCGCCGTAGGCGAGGCACTTGGTCAGCCCAATGGTCAGGTCCCCGACGCTGACCATGCTCACGTTGGCAAACGTGTGCGGGTTGATGCCGAAGAAAGCGTACGCCGTCCACATTCCGGCCAGGAATGCCACTCCAGCGGCGATCACCACGAGCGCTCCAAACATCGATAAACAAGCCAGAAAACGCGGGCGAATCAGGTAATCTACGGGGTCGGTGGCGCACATGCGCAGGGCGTCGACTTGCTCGGTCACGACCATCGAGCCGATTTCTGCGGCGATGCCCGCGCCGACGCGCGTGGCGAGCATGAGCGCGCAAATGCTGGCCGCTAAGTCGCGCACCAGGAGCTGCAAGAAGGTGGCGCCGAGCAAGGACAGATCCGGCACCACGCGCTGGGTTTGCAGGCCGCCTTGGTACACCAAGATCATGCCGATGAAGCCCATTACGATGGACAAAAACGCCAACGAGCGATTGCCGATTTCGTACATTTGCCGAAAAAACGCGGGGCGATTGGCCTCCCCGCGCACCGAGTAGTGCAGGGTGAGCACGAACACCCGATACAAATCGCGGACTTCTTCCAGCTGCTCGAGCACCACGCGCCCGAGCGCCGCCGCAAAGGGCGAGCGCGCGTTGGCCAAGGTCAGCGGATTGGGTTCGGTCGATGACGTCATGCCAACGCGAAGGAGAGCAGGTAGTCGAGCACGAAGATGCCGGCTGCGCTGACCACGACCGTGGCGTTCACCGCGCGCCCCACGCCGGGTGCGCCGCCGCGCGTGGACAGTCCGAAGTGGCAGCTGGACAAGCCGATCACCACGCCAAACACGATGCTCTTCTCCAAGCCGTGCGCGACGTCCCCGAACCCGAGCAGCCCTGTGGTGAGGCCGCGATAAAACACGCCGGGCTCCACGCCGAGAAAGCCCCAGCCGGCGTAGGCAGCGCCGAAAAGCGCGAGCGCGTCAGAGAAAATCGTCGACAAAAATAGGGTGACGACAATGCTCAGGAAGCGTGGCGCGACCAGGAACCCGACCGGATTGATGGCTAGGGCGCGCAGGGCGTCGATCTGCTCGGTGACAGCCATGGTGCCGAGCTCAGCGGTGTTGTTGGCGCCCACGCGGCCGTTGATCATCAGTGCGGTGAGCAGCGGGGCGATCTCGCGCAGGGTACCGAATCCGGCGCCCCAGCCGAGCAGGCCGTACGCGCCGTAGCGCTGCACGATGGGCGCCGCCTGGATCACCATGATGCCGCCGGTGAAGAGCGCCGTGACCGTCACAATGGGCACCGACTTGATGCCCATTCGGTACAGATTGCGGAGCAGCTCACTGCGATCGAAATCGCGACGCAGGGTGCGGCGGACGATCTCGGCCAGGAGCACGCCCAGGCCACCGAGCAGCGTCACGCTCTCGTTGGCCCACTGCGAAAATGCTGTTGAGGGCGAAGCCTGCGCGCTCGTGTCGGCCGACATCGGTGCGCGAGTCTACGCCCTGTGCGGCCGGACACACCCAGAAAGTGCGCCCGCGCCCCGCAGACTGCCCCGGCTGCCTGGTGCTAAGCTCGGGAAAGCCCAAGAACACCATGAAAACCGCGCAAATCGCCGTACAATGCTACACGCTTCGCGAACACCTGCGGACGCCGGAGGCCTTCGCCGTGAGCATGCGGCGCGTGCGCGAGATTGGCTACCGTGCGGTGCAAATCAGCGGCGTGGGGCCGATCCCGGCGCGGGATATTCGGCGCATGACGGATGCTGAGGGGCTGACCGTGTGCGCTACCCATGAGCCGGCGCTGGACATCCTGGAGCGCCCAGATGCGGTCGTGGAGCGCCTCGGTACGCTCGGCTGCACGCTCACGGCGTACCCCATGCCGCACTCGGCTCTGAATTCCCGCGCGGATGTCGAGCTGCTGGCGGCGGGGCTGAACCGGGCAGGGGCCGTCTTGAAGGCCGCCGGCATGGTGCTCGCGTACCACAACCATGACCTAGAATTCCGCAAGGTGGACGGGCAAACGCTGCTCGATCTGCTGTTTCAAAGCACGGATCCGGCTCTGGTGCAGGCGGAGTTGGACACTTATTGGGTGCAGGCGGGTGGCGCCGACCCGGTGCGCTGGTGCGAAAAGATGTCCGGGCGCCTGCCACTGATTCACCTGAAGGATTACGCGGTGCGCGAAGAGCGCGGCGCACGCATGGCGGCGCTGGGGGAGGGAAATCTGGATTTCCAGCGCATCGTGTCCGCCGCGGAGCGCTCCGGGTGCCGCTGGTTCATCGTGGAGCAGGACCAGGACTTCGATGACGCATTCGTCGCTATCGAACGGAGCTATCGCTTCTTGAGCGAGCAGATCGCAAGTTAGAGTGGGCCGTCCAGTGCGCCGTGAACGAACTGATGCACGCGCGGATCCGAGGCATTTTGTGCCTCTTGCGTGGTTCCCTCGAAGATCATACGGCCGCCCAGCATCATGCCCACGCGGTCCGTTACGGTGAGCAGTCGATCGAGATCGCTGGAGACCATGACCACCGTTGAGTTTGCAGCACGCTGTTCAGCGCGCAGCAAATCGAAGATCTTTTGGCTGGTCACTGGGTCGAGACCGGCGGCGGGCTCGTCGTATAAGATGATCGGGGCGCGCGTCACCGTCGCGCGCGCAACGCCCACGCGTTTCTTCTGACCGCCGCTCAGCCCCGCTGGCAGGCGCGCTTCGAAGCCCGGAAGATCGACGCGCCCGAGCCGCTCCGCGACGCGTTCGGCAATCTCGGGATCGGGCAGATCGAACAGCCTGCGCAGCGGAAAAGCGATGTTTTCGGCCACTGTCATGAAATCGAACAAGGCGTTGTTCTGGAACAGCATGCCGATGCCTTTGCGGAACTCGTGCAGCTGCATATCGCCCATCGCCAGTACGTCTTGCCCGTCGACCGTGACTTTGCCGCGGTCCGGGCGCATCAGTCCGGTGATCATGCGCAGCAGCAGGCTTTTCCCGGAGGCACCGGGACCGATCAACCCGAACAGACAACGCTCCGGCACATTCAGGTCGACCTCTGTCAACACCGCGCGGTCGAACGTCTTGCAGATGCCCTCGAGGCGGATCAACGAGCGCCCTGTGCGTCGCTGGCGCGCTGCTCAGCGAGGCTGGATTCAGCGCGACGTGCGCGCGTCCAAACCCAAAATAACGCGCCCAAAAGAGCCAAATTCAAGAGCAGGGCGCTGCCCACGATGCCGCGCAGCGGGAATACCGAGCTGCGCGTGACCGTGACCGGGCCGAAGCGAGAGAGTTCGCGTTCTGGTGGGCGCCCCATTGCGGGAACTGGCAGGGCGACGACTGACACCTGCGCAGGCGCGAGCCCGGGTACCGCGCCCGCCACCAGACGCTGCACATCATTGCTTGCGATGGGTGGCGTCGCGCCCCGATGCCGGAGCAGCACCGACGCTGACGGGGGAGTCGGCGCTTCGTCGGGGGCGAACGCGTCTTGCACCGGGATTGCCAGGTGCACGCGCACCGACACCACACCATCGAGGCTGCGCAGCGAGCGCTCGAGTTCCCCGGCCACGCCGGCCACGAATTTGGCTTGTTCGGAGGCCCGGCTAGGCACGATTGAGCTTTGCCCGAGCGTATCCAGTAGGCCCGGGCTGGCCGGCGGCGGCAGGCTCTCCGAGCTCAAGATCCCGGCCGCGCTGGAAGCGTCATCGCGAGCAACGCTCACGCGCCAATGGCCCTCGCTGTCCGGATCGCGCTCCTTGTCCGCGGCGACGCCGCTCTTTTCGAGCGCCACGACCGCGTGATTGGCGTCGTTCTCGTCGAGGCCGATCGCAATCGGAACGTTGCAGGCGACCAGCCACAGCAGGTTGCCCAAGCCGAGCGAACGCCGCAGCCAGCGCAGCCCACGATTTCCTGTTTGGTTCATGTCGCGTTGTCCCACCCCGGTTGCGTCGCCTCGGCTCAGAAACTCGTGTGCGTGACGTCGAGCTTCGGATTGCTCGGGAAGCCGAGCCCGCGCACGCTGGCCGCGATGCAGCCCTCGACGCCGTGATTGCGAGGCTTGAGGATCACGGTCACGCCGACCGCGCGGCCGTTCTGAACGGCCGCACAAATGCTGATGCTGGACGAGTCCGGCGCTCCGCAATGCGCGAAGTAGCTGCCGCGATTCAGCACCGAGGCGTACTGGCCGCCCGTGATGTCCGCCTGACCGCGCGGCCCTCCAACGCTCATTTCCTCGACGTATGAGGCCTGCGCGGCCTCGCAGCTCTGACCGCCGCCCAAGATCGGGAACGCGCCGCTATGACCGACGACGTGGCCAGCGCCTCCGCCCTTGTGGGACTTGCTCGAATTGAGGCCCGCGTCGGTCTCGATGTTCGATTGCGAGTCGACCTGCACTACGAGCTCGTCCCTCTTACTGACGACGCTCTTCAGGAACCACAAACCGGCGACGACAAGCAACGCGCCGACCCCGAGCACGCCGATCAAGGTCTTGCCGCGGGTGCTGCGAGATTCCTGCACCACGACACGCTCAATGGCCGCCTTTTCCGCGGTGATATCGCGAGAAAGACGGGCATTCTCCGCGAACGGCGCGAACTCCTCCCAGTCCTTGATGGCGCGCTCGTCTTGGCTGAGTGAGTCCCGGACGACGTCCGCATCGAGGAAGGTGTGCGTCGCAATTTGTTGCAAGAGCTCGACCGCGCTGAACGGGCCGTGGTCCATGCCGTCTTTCACGACCACGTAACGCGGTCGGGGATCGCTCTCCAGCCGTGCCTTCAGCGTTGCGAGCTCACTGGTGGCGTCCCCCGCGCGTGCGCGTGGCTGTGACCCCGCGCCGAGATCGTAGGGGCTCGCGCTCCCCTTCGGGACGGGTGGCAACATCGACATCGACACATCGACATCGAAACCGGTGTCGTGATCGAGGTGCGAGGTGTCCGCAGGCGGAGGCGGGGTGACGCTGCCGGGGGGCGCGAATTGATGCAGCGCCTGCGCCAAAGCGTTCAAGTCATCGGGGCGGTGAGCCGGGTCGGAAACCAGCGCTTTTGCCAGCATTCCCTCGAACTCAGGGGACAGGCTCGGCACGACCTCACTGGGCCGGCGCATGCCGGGTCCCACACTCAGGCCCGTCAGTAATTCATACAAAATCGCCCCGAGGGCGAACACGCTCGCGCGTGCAGTGCCCGGGGCGCCGCCGCGCTCCTCCGGCGCCATGCACGCCTTGTCGCGCGGCAGGAGCGGCGGTTGCTGGGCGTGCGCCAGGGAGACTTGATAAAGGCCGTACTCATCTTCGCGCAAGCTTGAAGGATGCAGGTACAGGCGATGGCCCGCGCGGTGCAGCTCGGCTGCTTGCACGCAAAGGGGCACGATGACGCCGATTGCTTGATTCAGATTGAGTTGGTTGCCCCGCGCGCGCAGCTCCTCGAGGCGAGCACGAAGGGTACCGGGGACAACGGAAGCACCGACGGGGAGAGGCGTGACCAGATGTTGAGCGCTCGTCATTCAGGGCCGCGGATAGTACCAAAATTCCACGGCGCGGGAGCGGCTTGGCGCGCTCGGCCAGCTAGATGGGTGTTTCGTCCTCGCGTGCTGGGCCGTGCCACCTGTGGCGCCGCTGTGGGTAGCTGCCATGCACGAATTTTCCCAATATCGGCGCGATGTTGGCGGGAGTGTCGGCGTCCCACTCACCACCGTGAATGAAGTCCAGGGGGTGATCGTGTGCGTCCAAAAGGACAAACCCCGGGATTTTTTCAGTGGGGATACCCAGGCGCTCGAGCTCGACCTGGAACTCGTCGCGATCGACTCGGACGAAGCGTACTTTCGCCAGGGTCTTCTGCGCAATCGGGCTCGTCAGCGCTGCCGCGACACCGTCACACGGTTTGCAGCCGGCCACAGTGAGCCACAGCACGAGCGTTTCCCGGCTGGCGGTTGCGGCGCGGCGCTGCTTATCGAGTTCAGTCTCGAAATCATCCGAAATGTCGGCCAAGGTAAGGGTGCCGAGGGTCGTGACTTGGCTGCCACTCTCGCGTGTCGAGCGCGCGCCCGGGGCGGCCGGTTTCGCCGGGCGGGGAGCGGCCACGCGCGGTGCCCAAGAGGGAGCGGTCAGGGCCGGCGGGCTTCGGCGTGCGGTCTTCGGCGCTTCGTTGACGAGGTAGGCGATGCCCACAGCGAATCCGACCACCGTGAGGCACACATTCAGCGTGCCGATGACGATGGCGGCATTGGCCAAAGCGCGCCCGCCTTGGCGACCTTCCGAGCGAGCGATCTCGCCGCGCGCGATGAGCCCGAGGATCACTCCGAGCACGCCGCCCACGCCCATGAAGCACACGAAGCCGAGCAAGCTCGCCGTCAGCGCAAATACGGATGTGCCGTTGGTCTTGGTGTGCTCGCGCGGTGCCCACGGCGCGCCGAACGGCGGGCTATCCATCGGGCGAGTATAGCGCCGCCCGGCGGGCGAGTTGAGGTATGCTCGCTGGCGCATGCGTTTCAGCGTGTTTCCGGCGGTGGCAGTGTTGTTTCTTGCGGTCCACGCGCGCGCCCAAAATGGCGTGCCGGCGACGCCGAGCACTGATCGCGGGCTGACTGATGCCGCGCCGGCTCCGGGGGACGCCGCAGCGCACGAACACTTTGCGCGCGCATTGGACTGGTATCGCGCGGGCAAATACCGCCTCGCCGCCCAAGAGCTAGGCGCCGCGCTCGACCGCGATCCGGGTGGAAAGGACCTGGTGTTCAACCTCGCCCTCGTGCAGGAGAAGCTGGGGGATCTCGACGGCGCGGTCCAGTCTCTGCAACGGTTTCAGGGGATGGAGAAGGACCCGGTGGAACTCGAGCGCGCGGCGCAAACCATCGAACGTTTGGAAGGCGCGCGGGTCGAGCTGCTCGCGCACGCCAAGGGCGCGGTTGCACCGGTCGTGCCGTGTCCGGTCCTGCGTCAGCGCGGGCGCTTCGATGCTTGGGTCGGCGCTACCGCCGGCCTGACGATTGCCTCGTTGCTCGTGGGTTCTGTGTTTGCCGTTCGGGCTCTCACCCTTGACGGTGACACGACGGGCTCGCTGCAGGCGCTCCAGAGCCGGGCTGGGCGGGCTCGGGACGCCGCGCTCGTCGCGGACCTAGCGTTTTCAACGACGCTGCTCGCTGGCGTGGGGTCAGCCGCGCTGTACTTCGGCCGCTACGCGGACGCCCCACAACGCGCTGCGTTGCCGTTTCGGTCCCCGCGGATTTCGGCGGCTTGGCTCGTTTTTCACTATTGATCGGGGCGCGCATGTACGTGCGCGTGGGTGTCCGTTGCGTGTCCCTTCAACGTGCCCGTGCCCGTGCCCGATCGCCCTCTCCTCTTTCTCGGTTTTTTGTGGGTCGCCTCGTGGTGGCTCGCATGCGCCAGTGCGGAGTGCGGTTGGGCCGCGGTGCCCGGTTTTCGGGCACGGGCACGTTGAGAGGGAGTCAGTATTCAGTACCAGGGCCTGGCGCATGGGCAGCGCGCGACCCATCGGATTCCACCGTGATTCGTGAGGTACGTTGACGTGGCGCGAAAATTCCTGCGGTTTCATCGCGCAATGCGGGCTTGCCAGGCGAGCGGGTCCGAGTAATGAACGATCCAAGCGTGAGGCATTGACGCCGAGCGCGTCCCCCGATGACCGCCGTCGCCGCAGAAACGACGATCCCACCGTCGAGTAGCGGAGGTCAGCGCGCTTGCCCGCGTTGCCGCAAACCGCAGGCGGCATTCCCTGGGCTCGTCGCCAGCGGTGCAGATTTACCGCGTTGCCCGGACCACGGCTTGCCCTTCGTGGATCTCCGGAACGGTTCGGACCCGCTGCTCGGCACGACTATCGCGGGGCGGTTCACCATCCTCGCGCGCTTGGGCCGTGGCTCGATGGGCGCGGTGTATCGCGCTCGACAAGAGGCGGTCGGACGTGACGTTGCGCTCAAGTTGGTGCGGCGCGATCGCGCGCACGATCCGGAGACAAAAGGCCGTTTCGAGCGCGAGGCGCGCGCGATTAGCGCCCTGGTCAGCCCTTACACGGTCACCGCTTTCGATTTCGGTGAAGCCGAAGACGGGTCTTGGTTCTTGGCGATGGAGATGCTCGAAGGCGAAACGCTGGGCGAGCGCCTACGTCGCGTCGGGCGCTTCGATTGGTTCGATGCGCTACGGTTCACGCGCGACGCGCTGAAGTCGCTCGCCGAAGCCCACACGAAGGGCATCATTCATCGCGATCTGAAGCCCGACAATCTGTTCTTGTGCCGGGTGCCGGGCGGCGCCGGGGTGGGTGAACAAGAGGTCTGTAAGGTATTGGATTTCGGCATCGCCAAGTGGTCTCGGGACGACCACGAAACCCCGATGGACCAGCTCGAAACGCAGGCCGGTACGGTGTTCGGCACCCCTCGCTACATGTCCCCGGAGCAGGCTCAGGGATCGCCGCTCGACGCACGCAGCGATCTGTATTCCTTGGGAGTGCTGCTGTATCAGATGTTGAGTGGCCGCGCGCCGTTTGTGGACGACGACGCGGTCGTGGTGATGGCTCGGCACATCAAGGATGAGCCGCTGCATTTTCGGGACATGACGCCCGAGGTCAACGTGCCCGAGAGCATCGAGGCCTTACTCCGGCGCGTATTGGCCAAGTCCCCAGCAGAGCGACCTGGCTCCGCGGAGGAGCTGATCGCGGAGCTGGATGCTGCCGAAGTGAGTGTACGTGCACTCGAGAGCGGCCCACGCTTGACCCTGGGTAGCCGAGAAAAAACGCTGAAGAAACGGCACGCTCCGCTGCTGTTTGCGGCCGCATTTTTGGGGCTATCGTTGATCTTCACGTTCCTCGTCTTGAGGCCCAAGCATCTGCGGGCCGAGCCCAATTCTCAGGTCAGTTCCGGTGCCGTCGCGGCCCCAGTCGTCGCGGGTAGCTCAGCGACGCCTGGGTCGCCGGCGGCTGTTAGCCCGCTGGAAAATTCCAGCGCGACGCCGCTGACACAAGCGACTGCTAGTGCCGCGGGGGCGCCTTCGGCGAAGCATGGCAGCCACCCGCACGCGGGCACCAAGCCGGCTCTGCAGAAAAAAGGCAACGAGCGCTACGGCCGTTTCGAGTAACGGGCTTCGCCAAGCGAAAGCGGCTGCGCTCCGTATACCGTCCTTGGCCAACTCGGCGGCCGGGCAGGGTGCTCGATCAAGTGTTGTGAGGCGTGATCGCCATGCGTGAAAAATCATACAAAACGGACGGGGATTGCGCGTTGCGGGTCTCTGGGCGCGTGTTAGCTTCGACACAATATGGACCCTCGTGAAATGGAGACGCTGGTTCAGCGTCTGGTCCAAAACCCGCACGACCAGGAGACGATCACCTATGCCCATCACGCCGGGCAGAGCGATCCGAAGTCGTACGCCATGCTGCTGGAAAAGGTCGGCACCGCGACGAGCGATCCCGCGTTTGCGTGCCATTGGTTGACGGAGGCCGCGAACGTTTGGTCGACAACTCTGGGCGACGCGCATCGCGCAGCTCGTGCGTTGATGATCGCGATCGATCGCGACCCGACGCAGGCGACGCCGGCCGAGCGTCTCGCGGAGTTGTATCGCGAGAAGGGCGACAGCAAGGCATTGGTCGCGTTGCTCGAGCGCCGCGCGAAGGCCCTGGCTCAGCTCTCCGAGCAAGACCCGAATTTGCGCAGCCAAGTCGCGGCACTGCACGAGGAGCTTGGCCAGCTTTGGCAGAACCCGCCGCTGGATCAGCCCAAGAAGGCGATCGACGCTTATCGGCGCGCGATCGAATTCGACGCTTCGAGTCAGTACTCGATTTACGCGATTCGCGAGTTGCACAAGGCCGCTGGCCAGTGGTCGGACGCCGTCCCGTATTTCGAGCTCGAGCAAGAGCTCGTTAGTGATCCCGAGCGCCACATCGCGCTCTATCAAGACGAGGGGGATGTCCGGAAGAACGCGCTCGATTTCGTCGGTGCTGCGCAAGCGTACCGGCGCGCGCGCTCGCTCGAAGGTGGCTCCGATGCAACGCTCAAGCAGCAGCTCGGCAGCGTGGTGCTGGAGCGGGTTCAGGCCGGTCAAAAGGTACCGGAAGCCGAGCTCACCGAAGCCGCGGGCCTATTCGTCGAACTCGCCGAGGAATATCCCGGCGAGCACGGCCTGTCGTACTCGCTGTGTGCTTTGGAACTCGTCGCGGGGCACGACCGCGCGGTCCAACTTGCGATGTATTACGCGGATCAGCTGAACCGTTCGGCTGAGGTCGCGCCGCGTGCGGCCGCTTACCTAAGGATCAGTCCTGAAGGCGCGCTAGCGACCGAGGCGCGCAAGCTCGTCTCGGAAACGATGGCTGCGGGCGGGGATGAGTCGCTGCTGGATGCGCTCGCTCCGCCGCCCAATGCGGATGACTCGGAACGCGTGCAAGCGCTGCTGGAAGTAGCGCAAGCGTTGGCACGCAAAGCCAAGCGCAATGATGCCGCTGCGAAGTACCGTGAAGTGCTGACGATCGAGCACGCGAACGTGGAAGCCATTGGGTTCCTCGAGCCGTTCCTGCGTCAGACTAAGAAGTATCAAGATCTGCGCGACATCTTGCTGGCCGCCGGATCGCATGAGGACGCGGAAACCGACCTGCGCCAGGGCTGGCTGCGTGAGGTCGTTGGGCTATCCGAGACGCAGCTGCGCGACGTCGAAGGCGCGATCGGCAGCCTAAAAGCGCTTCTGGTGCTTGATTCGGACGACGAACCGGCGCGCAGCCAGCTCAAGCGTTTGCTGGAGAAGCAAACGCGTTGGGACGAACTGGCTATTCTGCAAGCAGAGGAAGCTGAGCAGACGCTCGACATTGAGGCGCGCATTTCGCTGGAGAAAGCGCTCGCCAAGCTGCACGAACAGAAGCGCAAAGATCCGCTCGCCACTGGTGAAGCCTGGGCGCGCATCGCCTCGCTGGCGACGGGCGACGAGGAGGCGATCACGACGGCGGTTTCTTTCTTCGAGAAGGCCGACCACCGGGATCGCGCTCTGCAGGTGATTGCGGAAAATATCGACGCGGTGAGCGGCGACGCGAAGCGCGGGCCGCTCCTGCAGAAGCTGGCGGAGCTACGTGAAGCGGCGGGTGAATCGCTGCCCGCTGGTGAGGCATTTGCGGAGGCCGCTTCGCTGCTGAAACGCCCGAAATTGTGGGAGTCTGCAGAGCGTTGCTTCGTCGCAGCGGAGGCATGGGATCAAGCTGCCACGGCGACCGACGAGCGCGCGCAACTCACAGAAGCCGCTCCCGAGAAGGCCGCTCTGCTCGCGACCGAGGCCGGGTACTTGTCGCGAGCCGGTGACGAATCGAGCTCCGTGCTTCGACTCGAACAGGCCACCGAGCTCGCGCCGGCCAACGACGTTTACGCGGCAGATCTCGAGCAGCGTTACGTCGAGGCTGCGCGCAACGAAGAGCTGACGGGGTTCTTGCTGCGTCGCGCGGAGAAGCTCGAGGACCGCGGGCTACGCGCGGTCCTGCGCAAGCGTGCGGCGAAGATTCAGCGAGAAACCCTGGGCGACCCGGACGCCGCACGGCAAACCTTGCACGCCCTCCTGGAGGACGGTGACGACCCAGAGGCGCTCAACACACTAGCGGATGACGCCGAGCAACGCGCAGAGTTCAAGGACGCGCTCGGGTTGCTGCAGCGCATCGAGCGCGCGTCGAAGGAGCCGGCAGATCAGATTCCGGTGTTGCTCCGTCAGGCCGCAATCAAGAGCGACGGCCTGGACGACTTCAAGGGCGCAATCGAACTCTACGAGCGTGTACTGAAGGATTTGGATCCCAAGCACGACGCAGCGTTGGCCAAGATTGCCGAATTGTATCAGCGCTTGGATGAGCCCAAGGGCGTCGCGGTGGCGTGGGAGCGTCGGCTAAAGGTTCTGGAAGACAAGGCGGAAAAGCTCAAAGTCGCCGAGAGTCTGGCTGAGCTGTATCAGGACACGCTCGAAGATCCGCAGGCCGCAGTCGGCGCTTTCGATCTGGTGCGTGAGCTCGAGCCGGAGAATTTCGATGTGGTCGCGCGGCTCGCCGAGCTGTGTGAAAAGCTCGAAGATTGGCCGCGCGTCGCCAAGCACTTGGCCGAGTTGATCGAGGTCGAGGGTGACGAAGAAGAGGTGAGTCGGATGACTCGCCGAATCGCCGAGATCCTCCACGAGAAGGTCAAGAAGAGCGACGAGGCCTTGGCAGCGCTGATGCAAGTGGCGGATGCGGGCGATGAAGCGTGTCGTCAAGAGTACGTGCGCTTAGGGGATGAACTCGGCTGGAAGGGCGTTGTCGCCACGAAGCTGGTTGAGTGGTACGCGGCGGCAGCTGCGAGTCCCGCGCGCAATGCGTCGCTGCGCGGCGCATTCGATCGTTTCGTAGAAGTGGGGCGTGATGCCGACGCGGCCGGTGTCGCCAAGGAACTGGCTCGCACTCGCGGCACCACCCCGGAAATCGCCCAGAAACTCGAGGAAATTGCGATCAAACTCAAGGACCTCGATGCGCTAGGCATCGCCCATGACTTGATGGTGCAGGACCTCAGCGGCTCCGCGCGCGCGGAGCAAATGGTACGTCAAGCCGAAGTGCTCGCGGGGGTCGGAGTCGAACCCGGTGAGGCCGTCAACCATGGCGAGCAAGCGCTGACCAGCGTTCCGCCCTCTGAGGTAGAGCCGCTCTTGGCACGGTTGGCGAAGCTCACTGATTCTGTGCCGCGGATCATCGAGATCTACGGACGTCAGATCACGCGCTGCAAGGCGCCGTCGGACAAGCTAGCGTCGCTCGCCCGCGCCGCCGCGGTGGCCGCAGACCATGGCGCGTTCGACAAAGCGCGCGGCTTCTTGGACGTCGCGCTGGGCGGCGCGCTGCAGGACGACACGCTGAACTTGCTGGTGACGGTGGCTCGCAGCTCTGATGCCGCTCAGCATACCGACAAGCTGCGGCGGACTTTGGCCGAGGCGCTGGCCAACGGCGGGCAAGGCTCGCGCGACGGTGGGCGCACGCGCGGCCTCCTGCTGGCGCGCGCCGCGGAGCTCGCACACCGCGAGCTGAAGGATACCGAGCAGGCGTTTGCGTGGCTGGGTGACGCCATCGTGAGCCATGTGGACGACGAGCCACTGGCAGCGTTGGAGCGCTTGGCGGACGAACTCGGTGAGCCCAAGCGCGCTGAAACCGTGCTCAGCCGCGCGCTCGAGGAAGTGTTCGACGGGCCGCTGGTGCGCAAGCTCCTCGCGCGTCGTGCCGCGGTTCGACGCGAGAAGCTGTCTGACCCGCAGGGCGCGGCGGCCGATCTCAAGCGTTTGCACGACTTGTCGCCGGCAGATGGTGTCGTGATGGATCAGCTCTCCGCGCTGTACACCGAGCTGGACGACTACCGCGGCATGGTTCAGCTGTACGAAGATCAAATCCTGCGCGGCAAAGAGACTGCTGCGCGCGCTGAGCTCGCGCGCAAAGTGGCGCGGCTGTGGGAGGAAAAGCTCACGGATCCGCGCGAAGCAGCGGACGCTTGGCGCCGCGTGTTGCGCATGAAAGCCGGCGATCCAGAAGCCGCCGAAGGGCTAGATCGCGCGAAGGCGAACATGCTCAAGCGGCTGCCCTCCGAGCCACCGGCGGAAGCTCCAAAGCCCGCAGCGCAATCCGGTAAGGCTACGCCTCCTGCGAAGCCCGCAGACGCGAAGGCCGCAACGGTCGACGAACCGGCGCGCGAGGAACGCAAAGCCGAGCTCGAACCGGCGCTCGACGAACCGGCGCTCGACGAACCGGCGCTCGACGAACGCAAAGCCGAGCTCGAACCGGCCGTAGAGGAGCCCGCGCGTACCGAGGCTGTTGACATCGAACCCGCGCTCTCGGAGCCTCCTGCACCTAGCGGTGACGTGCCGCCGCCCCCACCGCAATTGGGGGCCGAAGCGGTCAATCCCGAGACGAGCTCGGAGTCGGAAGCAGCTGCCGAACCGGCTGCCTCCGCGGAGTCCGACTCTGAAAGCGAGCCGGCGGCCGAGCCCGCCGTTAGCGACGAGGATGACAGTGGCGGAGCCGTCGCGATCGCCGAGGCTGCGGCCGCTGAAGGAGCCGCACCGGTCCCCACCGATCCGGTGACCGAGCCCACCGATCCGGTGACCGAGATGATGCCGCCGCTCGGCGAGGCGCCGCCCGGGCCCGAGGAGCGGCCGTCGCAACCGGTCGCGTCGCGACCGAGTACCTCTCGTCAGCCGCCGCCGCTGCCGGCGAGCGCCATCCCGCCGGTTGGTGTTCCGCCGCTGACGAACGGCGCAGCGCCGGAAGCCGAACAAGCGGGACGGGCGTCTTCGCCATCGTTCCCGCCGCCGCTGCCCGAGCAGAAGGGCCCGCCGCCAAAGCCCGCGGGGAAGCGGTCTCCAGCGCCGCCCGCGTCGTCAATGCGGCCACCGCTGCCTCCGCCTCGCGAGGGTGCAACCGCTGGTGCGCGCCCGGCGCCGCCGGCGCCGCGAGGTGGCGCGCGCCCGGCTCCTCCGCCTCCGCCCGGTTCGCGTGCCGCGGGCAAGCCACCCGCGCCCGCGCCCGCGCCCGCCGAGCGGCCGCCGAGCCTGTCTGACGAAGATGAGCTCACTGTCGACGAAGACGAACTGCTGGACGACAACGTCTGAGCGCACGGAGCGCCCGCTATGCCGGGCGCAGCGTCAAACGGCCAGCGGTTGCGTCCAGTTCGGCGAGCGCGCCGAGCTGCACGAACTCGTTGTAACGCGCGTGTCCGAAGCGAAGCCCCGCGAGGACCGGCACGCCCAGGACGCCTAGGCGCTCATCCAGTACTTGACGTATCGGCACGCGGTGGGGGCCTTCTGGACATTCCGTGAAGTCCCCTAAGACGACGCCTGCCACGCGGTCGAGCGCGCCGCTCGCGAGTAGCGCGCTGAGCATGCGATCGATGCGATAGGACGCCTCGGTCACGTCCTCTATCACGAGGATGGCGCCCGCGGGGAGGCGCAGGCGGCCCGTTGCCTGGCAGGTGAAGAGCAGCGTCAAGTTCCCGCCTACCAACACGCCCGACGCGACGCCAGCGCAGCGCATCTGCAAGCCTTCGTACGCGACGGGTGCGCGCGGGGCTTCCAGTGCGCGGATGAAACGCTCACGAGTCCATGCATCGCTCCGGCCGAGGGCCGCTGCGTTGGGACCATGGAGCGAAGCGATCCCCAGCGCTTGAGCTTCGACGTGGAGCGCCGTGATATCGGAGAACCCGACGATCCATTTCGGATGCCGAGCTAGCGCCGCGTAGTCCGCCAGGTGCGCGATACGCGTAAGCCCGTAACCACCGCGCGCCGCGACGATTGCCCCCAAGTCTGGGTCGGACAAGGCTCGGTTGAGCTCGGTCAGGCGCCGCGCATCGTCACCAGCCAGAAACCCGTCACGCTCGAAAATCGACCAATCGAATTCCACGCGGTAGCGCTCGCCCAACCAAGCCATGCCACGCAGCACCAGCGTGCGATCGAACGGACTCGATGGAGCGATCACCCGAACCCGCGAGCCGGGCTGTAGCGGAGCTGGAATCACACGGTTTCGAGGCATGCCCGCGAGCCTAACGTGGTTTCCGTTTCTGGCGGCAATCAGAGCGACCTTTGCGCGCCGCTGGAAAAATTCGAAAGCGATTGCGGTGCGGGCGGGAGGCGACAAGACTCCCGCGAGCGATGGAGTCTCGGAATGCACTGGCGCGGCTGGCGGACGTAGCGGGCAATGCGGTGCCGCTTGCGGAGCGCTTGCGAGCCGCCGCGCGGCGCGCGACCGACGAACTCAAAACGCGCCTCCTCGGGCGTGACTTCGAGCAGCGCGCTGCGATCCTGAAAGAACGCTACGTGGACATGGGGGGTGACCCGTTCGGCTTCGATGTCGCCACGGCGCGCCACGCCGCCATGGTCGTGGCCTTTTTCCATCGCATGTATTTCCGGACCGAGGTGTTCGGGATCGGTAACGTGCCGAGCGGCCGCGTGCTCCTCGTCGCGAACCATTCGGGGCAAGTGCCGATCGACGCGGCGATCGTCGGCTCGTCGATGTTTTTCGACTCGAACCCGCCGCGCGTCGTGCGCGCGATGGTCGATCGTTGGACGGCGACGTTGCCGTTCGTGTCTGCGTTCTTCAATCGCGTCGGCCAAGTCGTGGGCGTGCCTGAGAACGCACGTCGCTTGCTTGAGATGGGGGAGGTGCTGCTCGCCTTTCCGGAGGGCATTCGCGGTGTCTCTAAGCCATTCGACCGCCGCTACCAGCTCGAACCGTTCGGACTCGGTTTCATGCGTCTCGCGATCGAAACCAATACGCCGATTGTGCCCGTGGCCGTGATTGGCGCTGAGGAGCAGTACGTGAGTCTCGGCAATATCAAATGGGCGGCGCGCCTCTTGGATATTCCGGTATTTCCCCTCGTTCCGCAGATGTTCGTGCCGGGCGCGCAAATGCCTTTGCCCACCCGATATCGAGTTCATTTTGGTGAACCGATGAGCTTCCAAGGTGGCGCGGACGACGACGACACGGTGCTGGCCGAGAAGGTCTGGCTGGTTCGCCAGACGATCTCGGACATGCTGCGGCGCGGTTTGGCGGCTCGTCGGAGTGTCTTTCTTTGACGGTGGCGGTTACCACATCGGGCGCAGACGATCGCGCCATCGTCATCACGGGGATTTGCGGGAGGCTTGGGCGACGGCTGACCCGCGCGCTGCACCGTGAAGCGCGAGTCATTGGCCTCGACCGACGCGCGTTCCCGGATCGCCCGCGCGACATCGAACATCACGAGATCGATCTGCGGAGCCGACGCGCGAAGGACATCTTTCGTGGGGGCGGGGTGCGCGCGTTGGTTCACTTGGGCGTGATGCACAACCCGCGCGACAGCACGGAGGATCACCACTCGTGGAACGTGGTCGCGTTTCAGCACCTGCTCGAATACGCGGAGCGCTATCGGGTGCCCAAGGTCGTCTTGCTGTCGAGCGCCAACGTGTACGGGCCGCGCCCGGACAACCCGCAGTTCCTGACCGAGGAAGCGCCGTTGCTCGGCGCGGGACCCTTCAGTGAAATTCGTGATTTGGTCGGTCTGGATATGTGCGCGCAGTCCTATCTTTGGCGCTATGCAGCGACAGAAGCGGTCATTTTACGGCCTTCCCACATCCTAGGCACGGTGCGCAACGCGCCGAGCAACTACCTTCGACTCAAGGTGGTGCCGAGGTTGCTCGGCTTCGACCCGATGATGCAAGTGGTGCATCAGGATGACGTCGTCGCGGCGCTTCGACTGGCGCTCACACCGGGCATTCGCGGCATCTTCAACGTGGGCGGCCCGCCACCGGTTTCTCTCTCTCGGGCGTTACAGATGCTGGGACGCAGCGCCGTCAGCGTGCCGCACGGGGTCGCGCGCGCGGCGGTGGACCGGTTGTTCAAGTGGCGCGTCACTGATTTCCCCGCGCCGGAGCTCGATTTCATTCGCTACGTGTGCATGGTGGACGACGCACTCGCGCGCTCGGTCTTGGGCTATCGCCCGAAGCATGATCTGCTCGAGACGCTGCGCGCCGTCGATGAGGAACGCTGGGTATGACGTACTGTCTGGAGCGCGCGGGACTCGCTTTCTGGCTGTTGTCCGCATTCTGCTCGTGCCGCTCACAGCCCGCGGAGCCCGTGCCCCCGCAAGCGAGCTACGAGATCGCGTCGGCCGCGCCGGGGGCTCGGGGAGCGCGCGCCGCCGGCACCGACGCCGCGCCGCCCGCTCCGAACGAGCACGAGCTGGCGGAGCCGGACACCGATGAAGGCGACGACGCTCCGGACGCGGGCGTGCCCAGCGATACCGGCATGGCAGCTGACGCTGGCTCGGGTGTGGCGCTATGACGCGCCACGTCGTGCGGCTGGCGGTGCCGGTTTTCGCGCTGTTGGGGGTCGCGGCGTGCTCCTCCGGCCGCCGGCTGCCGCCCGGCACACCCGCGCCTGAATACGAGCCGCCAGTCGTCACACCCTGGCCCGCCCCGCAAGCGGATGCCGGCACACCGGTGAACGCCCCCACGGCCGCTTCGGTGGCGCCGGAATCTGCTGCCGGTGCCGAGCTTTCGCCGGACGCCAGCGTGAGGTAAACTGCGCCTAGGAGACGAGGTTTCAATACGTGACGAAAAAGGCGACTACCAAAGTATTCAAAAAGCCACTGCGGGCTAGCAACCCCCCGCGCAGCTTGGTCCGCGCCCCGGCCGGGCCTTCGCTGGATGCACAGAAAATGGCGCTCGCGGCCGCGGCTGCTGGGCTCGACAAGAAAGCCATCGACGTCGCGATCATCGATGTCACCGGCAAGGTCGACTACGCCGATTTCCTGGTGCTGATGACGGGCCAGAGTGATCGCCACGTCGCGAGCATTGCCGAAGGCGTGGACAGCGCGCTGTCGAAGGTCGGCTGGCAAGCGATCTCGGTTGAAGGCTTGCCGCGTGGCCAGTGGGTGTTGATCGACTTCGTCGACATCGTGGTGCACGTGTTCTCAGCCGACACCCGCACGCTGTACGACATCGACGGCTTGTGGATGGACGCGCGCCGCCTGCGCGTGCCCGAGTCGGCGCCCGGCAGCGGGTGAAGCTGCACGTCATCGCCGAGGGGCGGATCAAAGAGCGCGAGCTGCGCGCCGTCGCCAATGATTATTTGGGGCGCGTCTCGCGCTACGTGCGCTGCGAGGAAATCGAGACGCGCGACGCCGCCGGCCTCACCAAAGCGATTCCTGAGGGAGCCTTCGTGGTCGCGATGGAGGTCAACGGCGAGCGGCTGACGAGCGTGGAACTGTCGCAGCGGCTCGAGCGTTGGGGAGCGCGCGGCAAAGGCTTGGTTGCGTTCGTGATCGGCGGCGCCGAGGGCATTCCCGAAGCGCTATCTAAGCGCGCGGACATGCGACTGAGCTTATCGAGCTTCACGTTTCCGCATCGACTCGCGCGCGTGATGCTGTTCGAGCAACTCTATCGTTCGATGACGCTGTTACGGGGCGAGCCGTACGCGCGGGAAGACTGACGGACAGCGAGGTGCGCTGCTGGAACGCGAGCGCCTAGAACAAAGCCAGCTTCAGGTCTCGCCTTCGGTAGGCGCCTCTCGCTTTCGCGCAAAGGCCCAGGCCACGAGGATCGATATGCCGTACAAGAGGCACAGCGGGATCGCTAGCAGCAGCTGACTCATTGGATCCGGCGGCGTGAGCACCGCGGAGACGATGAACGCGACGACCACGAAATACCTGAAAAACTTGATCAGGTGCTTGTGGGTAATGAGCCCCGCGAAGCTCAGGAAGAAGGCCAGCACCGGCAGCTCGAACGCGACGCCGAACGCGACCAACATGTGCGTCACGAAGTCGATGTAGTCACTGACCATCACGGTCGGACGCACATCCAAGCCCGGGCTCAGTGGACCGCTGAAGCTGAGCAAGTACTGAAACGCAACGGGGAACGCCACGCGCCAGCCAAAGTACCCGCCGAGCGCGAACAGACCGCACGACGAGACGACGAACGGAATGGCGAAGCGCTTCTCCCGCGAGTACAGGCCGGGCGCGATGAACGCCCAGATCTGGTACAGCACGATGGGTAACGCGAAGACTGCGCCGCCGGTTGCAGCGAGGCGCACGTAGGAAAGAAAGAGCGCTGCTGGCGCGGGGAAATGCAACGCGGCCGTGCCTTCGTTGTGGCCGGCTTTCCAGGCGCGAACGAACGGCAACGTCAGCCAGATCAGCAGATTTTTCTTGTAGTACCAGGCGACGCCGCCGCCGACGACGAAGGCCACAATCATGCGCACGATACGCCCGCGGAGCTCTTCTAGGTGCTCCCAGAACGTCATCACGTTTTCGTCGGGATTTGCGCTCATACGGACTCGGCCGTCCCAGGAGCGGCGGTGGTGTCAACTGCAGCAGGGGCTTCGGGCTGCGGCGGATCGTTGTTCAGTAGGTCGTCCGGCAGGGCACCGTACGAATCCGCGCCTTCGAACGGGTACTCTCGCGATACGTCGATGTCCACATTTGCGTACGGATCTTCATGCACCGTGTGCGTGACGTGCTGCGCCGGTGGCGACTGCGGTGGTTCGAACGGGTTCGCGTGACCGCCGCGTAACAGCCCACGCAGCTCATTCAACCCGCCGTGCAAGCCCTCGGAGCGCAGCAGGTCGTCGATGCCGGTTTGGTTGCGGACTTCTGTAGTGATATTCCGAATTTTACGCAGCCACTGACCGAGCGTGTGCAGCATCCCCGGCAGCTTTTTGGGGCCGACGGCGATCAGCGCGACGACGCAGATCACGAGCAATTCGCCAAAGGAGAATCCGAACACGCGCGGGAACTTAGCGCATCGCCCCGAAAGCTCAAACGTCTGGCTCGGGAAATCCTCGGCATTTTTTGGGGGTGGGCAAATGATAGGGTAGCCGCGTGCTGGTCCTGTGGTTCCTGGCCTTCCTGGTCATCGCGCCGACCGTGTTCGTCTACTTCTTGATCATCAAGGGGATGGACCGCTACGAGCCGGAGCCGTTTTGGCTGCTCTCGGTGGCCTTTTTCTGGGGCGCGGTAGTGGCCGCGTTGGTCGCCGTCGTCATGAATCAGGTCGGGGAGGGTGTGCTCAGCGCGGCCTTGGGTGTGCCAACGACGAGCGCCATCGTGCAATCCTCAACCGCGTCGTTTGTGGCGCCTTTGGTGGAAGAATCGAGCAAGGGCTCCGGGCTGCTCTTGCTCTGGTTGATCTCCGCGCTGTGGCTGCACGAGGTCGATGGGGCTTTGGATGGCGCGATCTATGGCGGGGTGATCGGTCTCGGCTTCACGCTGACCGAAGACGTGCTGTACGTCGGTGGTGCGGGGGCTCAGGGCGGCGCGGCAGCGTTCACGGCGTTGTACCTGGTGCGCACTGTCGCCGCAGGGCTGAGTCACGCTTCCTTCACCGCGATGACAGGCCTGGGCGTCGGTGTGGCCTCCGAAACCAGGAGCCCGGCCCTCAAGTTATTCGCGCCGCTGGCGGGCTGGGGTGCGGCGGTTGGGTTGCACTTCGTGCACAACTTCTTGGTCACCTTCCTGATCGACGGCGGGCTGGGTCTAGCCCTGAAATTCCTAGTCTTCTGGACCTTCGATGGACTGTTTTTCGTGCTGGTGGTGGCGCTCGCGGTGCGCGACCGGTCGATTGTCCTGCGTGGCCTGATCGACGAAGCGGGCCGACTCCTGCACCCCAAGGAACTCGCGCGCACGGTCAGCTATTGGATGCTCGTGCCGTTCTGGAACTTGAGCACTCTCGCCGGCAGCCCGGGCGGCTACGCTTCGAGCCGCAGGAAGCAATTAGCGCTGGTCAAGCTCGCGTTCTTGAAGCGGCGTCGCTCGCGCGGACAAGGCGGCCCGGATCTCGACCGAGTGGAGCTGGAAATTCGCACGCAAGTCAGCCGCGCCAATAGTGCCGGTGTGTTCATCGGCGCTCGCTAGTACGACGACCGGGAAATCCGTTCCGGGTTGTCGTACGTCGAGGTCCGCTTCGCGGCATGCGCTGCACTAGCGGGCGAGCGCCGCTCGGCGGCCGCTATTTCACCAACGCGCGGGCAATCACCAAGCGCTGGATCTGGCTCGTGCCTTCGTAGATCTGCAACACTTTGGCGTCGCGCATCAGCTTCTCCGGCGGGTAATCCTTGACGTAGCCGTTGCCGCCGAAGACCTGCACAGCATCAAGCGCCGATTGCATGGCTTTGTCCGCGCCATACGCCTTGGCATAGCTTGAGACGATCGGATCCCGGACACCATTGTCTAGGTTCCAGGCCGCTTTTTGGTACAAAAGGCGTGTCGCTTCCGCGCCAATGGCCATCTCCGCAAGCATGGCTTGCACGAGCTGGTGTTCGGAGATTGGCACGCCGAAGGTCTTGCGTTCTTTGGCGTATGCCACTGATATATCCAGGCAGCGTTGCATCAGGCCGGTAGCCATGGCGCCGATGTCCGGGCGGGTTTGGTTGAAGGTTTCCATTGCCAGCTTGAAGCCTTCACCTTCGACGGCAAGTAGGTTGGCTTTGGGGACCTTTACGTCCTCGAAATGGACTGCCGCGGTGTCGCTCGCGCGCTGGCCCAGCTTGTCCTCGTGCTTGCCGACGCGAAGCCCGGGGGAATCGCGATCCACGATGAAAGCGGCGATGCCGCGGTGGCGCTTACTCGGGTCCGACGTCGCAAACACGACGTAGAAGCTCGCGAAGCTCGCGTTGGTGATCCAGCATTTCTCGCCGTTCAACACATAGTCATCGCCGTGCGCTTTGAACGTCGTTTTCAGGCCAGCGACGTCGCTGCCGCCGCTCGGCTCGGTCGTGCAATAGCTGGCGAAGAGCGGCTCAGCCGTGAGCATGCCCAGGTACTTCTTCTTCTGGGCGTCAGTGCCGCCCAGCTTGATGGGCGTTAGGGCCAGAGAATTCGCGAGCAAGCTGGTTTGGATCCCAGTGCAGCCGTACGCGAGCTGCTCGGCGATCAGCGCGTTGTCGAGCTCTCCCAGCCCGGCTCCGCCGTACTCGGCGGGCACCGTCATGTTCACGAGACCCAGTTCATGAGCGGCCGTGAACACTTCCTTCGGAAAGCGGCTCTCGCGGTCGCACTCGGCGGCGACCGGCATGATGCGCTCGCGCGCGAAACGCTTCGCGACATCAACCAATGCTCGTTGTTCGTCGGATAGTCCGAAATTCAGCATGGCATTACTCCTTGGTGCGGCGTCGCAAACGGTTCATCTCACTGCGCACTGCTTTGGCGCCGAGCGAGTAGCCCAACGCAAGCCCTACGAGCAGCACGCCCGGGATGAAGATGAAATGCGCAGCGGTCATCGAGACGCGGGGTTCAGTCTCGCGCTTTGCCCTGGGGACCGCTAGTCGAGAGTGCTTTCTCGAGTTCGGAAATGCGGGTTTCGACCCGGCCCTGGCGGCGCCAGCTCATGAGTACGAAACCCAGGAGTAATGCCCACATCACGACATAGGCGGTGATCAGCAGGGCGGCGGCGCTGGTCGTCTCGCCTCCGCCGGTTACGGGAACGAACTCGGTGGAGCGCGCGCTAGGGTCGGTGAGCGTGCCAGAATCGGACGGCGTTTGAGTCATGAGATGTATTCAAAAAAACGATGAAGGCCGGGCTGCGCGGCCGCGACAGCAATCAATAGTCCAGTTGGCCGGTAGCGATGGCTTGTTCTTCCAAACGCGCCACGCGGGAGACAGAGAGCGCCAGCCGCGCGCGCGCCCACAGTAGGATGGTGGCGAGCAGGGTCATGGCGACGAAGCCCATGAGCAGCGCGTGGGTCATCGCGGGGGACTTCAGCCCGCCGCCGCCTTTGCCGATCACGGTGGGATGATTGCCGCCCCACTTGAGCACTGAATAGTGAATGATTGGCAAGTTCACGGTGCCGAGCACGCCCAGCGCGGACGCGAATTTACGCTCAGCTTCACCGTTGCCAGCGAATGCGCGCAACACGACGACCGACACGTACACGAGTACGCTGAGCAACGTAGTGGTCAGCCGTGGGTCCCACGTCCAATACACGCCCCACGCCTTCTTTGCCCACAGCGGGCCGCTGCACAGCATCATGAAGCCGAAAACGACTGCGCACTCCGCGGCGCTGCGCGCGATGGCATCACGCGTGTCCGTTGGATTGGCTAGATACAGCGCGCTCGAGACACAACACACCGTGCCACACAGGTACATGGCGTATGCGGCGGGCACGTGGAAGTAGAATATCTTCTGAGCTAACCCGCCTGCTTGAAGCTGGGCGATTGGCGCCACCAGAAACACGTAACTGATCAGGTACGTGAAGACTGCCGCGGTGACCGCGAGGAGCCCATAGAACAGCTGATCGGTCTGGCTTTTCACGGGCTCCAACGTAGTGCCGTGGCAGTAGGGTTGCAAATCCCCAAAATTCCGGCCATTCGCCCTGGGTTGAGGCGTCGCAGGCTCAAGAAAGGCAAGCAACCCTCGAGCGCCAAGGGCATTCGCCGGCCGCTCGCCAGCCCGGACTTTTTACAGGTTGCAAGTCGACAGGGCGAGCAATGCGGCGATCTTTGCTTCGGTGACGGTGAACTCTTTCACCGCCAAGTCCGTCTCTGCGACACGAAGCAGGCTCTCCGTGGTCACTAAATCGAAGCTGGTTCCGCTGCCGTTGAGGAACGAGATTTTCGACAAACGCGCGGTTTCCGAGTCGATTTCGCGGGTCTTGGCCGCAACCGCCAAATCCGCCTCGGCGACTTGGACCTGCCGTAGCGCCTGGGTCACTTGCAGCGAAGCGCCGCGCTTCGTTTCTGCGAGGTCCGCCTGCGCCACGTCCACTGCGGCCTTGGCGGAGTCACGCTGACCGCCGCGCAGGCCGCCGTCGTACAGGTTCCAGCTGAGAATACCGCCGACGCTCCACGTTTCGTGGCGGTTGTTGATGCCACTGACCGGTGAATACAGGTCGACCGATGAGACCGCATCGACCGTGGGCAGATACGCATAGTCGATGCCTTTGAGGCGTCGTTCGGCGACGCCCACGTTGGCCCGAGCAGCGCGCACGTCCGTGCGAGCGTCAATGTCCGTCTCGTGACTGCACGTGCGCTGCGCGTCAGCGGCCAGGGAATCCAGCTGGATGTCGGGGGTCACGCCCCAGGCTTCTGCTGAGCCGAGCGCTGTGCCCAGTGCCTCGCGCGCTCGAATCAATGCCTCGGTCGCGGTCACCACCTGCGAGCGCGACAGGGATGCTTCACCCTCCACGCGCAGGACGTCCAGGGTATTCGAGGCGCCGAGGGCGGCGCGCCGCTTGGTCAAGTCAACCGTGGATAGTGCCGCGCTGAGTGAAGTGCGCGCGACCTCCGAGAGGCGCTCTGCGGTCACCACACTGACGATCAAATCGGCAACGCCCGCCACGACTTGGCGCTCGGTTTCCTTCGTCGAAAGGCGAGCTGCGTCGACGGCATCCTTCGCGCTGCCGTGGTCGTACCAGACCTTCGGGTAGAAGACCGGCACGCGCAGCGTCAGATCTGCTTTCCACGCGGTGGCTGGGTCGGGGATGGTCCCGGAGATCGGCCCGCCGGTGGCGGTCTCACCGACGACACCGGTGCCTTTGATGATCTGGTAGTTGACAGTGCCCTGCGCGCTGAGTTGCGGGAGCGCCGGTGCCAACGCCTGGCGCGCAGCGGCTTCGGCCTGCAAAACGTTGGCGCGCGCTAAGCGCATGTTGACCGATTGATCGCGTACTAGCGCGAGGCCTTGCTGCCACGAACTGAGCACGTGAGTTGGAGGCGGCGGCGGCTCCAACAACGGATCGCTCACGTCTGGTAGCGTCGGCTCTGCTTGCGCGGCTGGCGCTGGCGTGGGCGCTGCGACCGGTACCGGCTTTGCGGGAGCAGCCTGAACGGACGCAGCGACGAGCGTGGCGAGGAGCGTGGGGGCGAACAGCGCGGAGAGCGAGCGGCGGTAAGGCATACGCCGAACCAGATAGTTCCGGACCCCGCTCTCGCAAAGTGCCGAAATGCGAAAAAAGCTGTTTTCGGCCGGCGCGTGCCGAAAGTTAGAGCCCGCCGCTGCCTTCAGGCGTGTTTCCGTTTGCGTACTGCCAGGCTTTCAGGATTTCGGCCGCCTCTTCCGGGCTCTTTACAGCGCGCGCGAGCAACGTGCGCGCCTTTTCGAGCTGGCCACTGCGCAGCAGTGCGTGCGCGTAGGAACTGGCAATTTCGTCCTCTTCAGGGGACAAACGATGTGCGCGTTCCAAATGCACCAGCGCGTCCTTGGGGCGGTTCAGGGCGACGTCCAACACGTGACCGAGATTGTGCTCGTAAATCGCGCATTCCGGCGCCAGGGCCAGGGCACGCCGGTACGAACGCGTGGCGACGCGATAATGCCCGAGTAGGGTGTGCGCGAGCCCGAGCACGGCCCACGCGCGGTCGCTCTCCCCGCTCTCGAGCACGTCACGCGCCAGCCGCGCGGCGCGAAACGGTGCGTCCCCGACAATTAACTCAGACAGCCGTAGCTTCGCGAAATACGACGCTTCGGAATCCGACGGTGCGGCGCGCACCAGGTTTTCCAACATTGGCACCAAGTCCCGCGCGGCAAACTGCTTCGACATGGCCCACTCCACGTCAGTGAGCATTCGCTCAAGGTCGGGGGAGGGGCGTTCGGGCATCACTACAGATGTGGCCAAAACTGCCCCGTCGCGCAAGCTCAATCGCGCTGCCGCGCCGGTTCCGCGAAGGCGGGCTTGCCGGCGATGGCTGCTCCGTTGAGTGCGGAGACCGCCTTTTCCAGATACTCCGTCTTGACTCCTACAAAAGAGTTCCGCTGGCGCACACGGATGTAGTCCGTTTGCTCGGCGTTCAGTCCGTTTTGCTCAAGGATGGTTTGGATGTCGCTTGGTCGGGCGCCGTCGCGGCGGCCAATGCTGACGTAGATTTCGGCGACGCCTTCGCGGGCGGGCGCGAAATCACCGTCTTCACTGCGTTCGCGTGCCGTTTCGCTCGGTACTGGGAGTGCCGGCGCGGCGGGATGCAGATCCTGGGGCGACGCTTCACTCACGGTGTAGCGCGGCAGGTCGTCCATATCAGCGGTGTGGCCGCGACCGTTCGCGCGCGCAGGCGCGGCTTCACGACGCGGACGTTCGCGAGGGCGTTCACGCTCCGCGCTGGGCGCGGTGTTGGACGTGTTGGAGCGCGGGGCGGGGTTCGGTGCGCTTGGCTCGGCGGCGCGCGGCGCCGCTTCCGGAGCGCGGACAGCGGGCACCGGACGCGCGGCAGGCGCGGGGCGTGGGGCCCGGGCGACGGGCGGCGCTGCAGGGGCCTCGGCGGCACGCGGGGCCTTCGCACGCCGCGCTGCGGTGGCTTCTTCAGCGGATTCGGGGCGAGCACCTAGATGGTCGCGGAGCAGGCCGGCGATCACCGTCTCGGCTTGCTCGTGGCTCAGCAGGCGGCGCGCCAGCGCCAGGTCATCCGGGTGAGCTTTGCGCTTCTCGAACGCTTCGACGAAAAGCTTCAGCAAGTCCGCTTCGGCGCGGGTTTTTAGCTCGCGCGCGGAGGGCAGTTGCCGCTCGACCGGCTTCACTTTGTAAGTGAGCCGCATCAAGTACAGGTTGCCGATGTCCCCCGGTTCAATCAGGGCGATGGCCTTGCCAGTGCGACCCGCGCGACCCGTGCGGCCCGTGCGGTGCACGTAGTTCTCGGCGGACTCCGGGAAGTCGTAGTTGATCACGTGCGTGAGGTGGGAGATGTCGATGCCACGCGCCGCGACGTCCGTGCACACCAAGAAACGGAGCTCGCTGTTGCGCGTCGCTGCCATCACCTTCTCGCGGTCGTTCTGCGCTAAGTCTGCGTTTAGCCAACCCGCAGTGAAGCCTTGGTTCTGCAGCGCTTCAGCGACGCGCTTCGTTTCGTCGCGCGTGTTGCAGAACACGATCGCGCTCTCGGGGTTCTCGACTTCAATCACCTGCATCAGCTCGGACAGCTTGTCGCCGCGGCTCAGGTAAATCGTGTGTTCGATCGAGAGCGCGCCGATGTTGTCGCCGCTGAGCGTGAGGAACTGTGGGTTCTTCAGGTGCCGCTCGGCGTAGCGCCGAATGTCCGGCGGCAGCGTCGCGCTGAACAGCAGTGTTTGCTTCGGCGCCGGCAAGAAGCCGAGGATCTCGGTAATCTGCGGCAAAAAACCCATTGAGAGCATCTCGTCGCTCTCGTCCAAGACGAACGTCTTGACTGTGCTCGCGTCGAGCGTGCCGCGGCGCAAATGATCCAGTACACGACCTGGAGTACCGACGACGATCTGGGCGCCAGCTTGGATGGCTTCCACCTGGCGCGGCATCGGGGCGCCGCCGTACACAGCGGTACAGCGGATGTTGCGATGCTTGCCAAGCGCTTCCACTTCGCGATTCACCTGCAGCGCCAACTCGCGAGTCGGACACAAGACCAACGCCTGGACGGCGTTCACGCTGCGCTTCACGAGCGAATCGACCAGCGGCATCGCGAACGATGCTGTCTTGCCGGTGCCCGTCTGCGCTTGGACGACCAAGTCACTGCCGCGCACGGCTGGTTCGAATACCGCCTTTTGCACAGGCGTCGGGTGCGTGTAACCGAGCTCGTCGATGGCCCGCCGCAGTTCGGCGGAAAGGGGCAGAATGTCGAAGGTTGCGGGCGGGGCTTCAGTAGTTTCTACGGACTCAGTGCTCATCGAAGCAAAACCTCAAGGAAGGGCGGGGCTTTTCAGCCCATCGCTTTCGAACAGGGTTTCGTAAAGGGCTTGGACTCGTCGCCTTTGGGGAGCGAGCCCTACAGCCTCATAGCGCACGGCATGCTCCTCCGCATAGCGGAGCGCGTCGATCTCGCTCAGCGCGGCTCGGGCTTTCGGATCCGAGCGACAGACCGAATCCAAGCTGGTTCGGGTGCTCCATTCCGGCTCGAGCGACGCGCGGAACCGACCGAGCGCTGCGCGCTCGGTTCCGCTCTCGGACGCAGCAGCGATGCGTGCGCGACGTACTGCCAATAGCAATTGCCGGGTGCCGCCATGGCATTCCGTCGCTAGTGCCAGAACTGGCGGCTTGAACACCGCGAGCAGGATCTCGATGGTCCAAATCGCGGTGGCAACCGTTACGATCGTGGTGAAAACTACGATTCCGACCCGACGCCCAGCGCGGCGTACCCGGTCGACCTGAGTTTTCTCCGCGGTCATTTGCCGGGAGGATGTGCATGTGCGCCCGAGCCACGTCAATTGCGGTCGCCGCTCTGGTGTCACCCGGGAGCTACTTCATCGGGAATCGGCCGACCAGCCGCTCGTGCCGCGTTGACCCCGAGCCGCGGCTGCCCCATAGTGGTTTCACAAAGATTTGAAAACTCAGAAACTCGAAGATGTTCCAGAGATGCCGGCGACCGCTGCCGCAGAAATCCTCGGTCGGGCAGCCGAAGTTCCGGGCACGGATGAGCGCGTGACGGACCGCATCGCGACGGTTCAAGACCTGCTCAAAGACGACTTATCCTGGATCGAGCAGGCGCTCGCGCGGGCCGTGGACGAGGGCGAAACGCCCGCCACTCTGGCCGCGCGGCACCTAGTCACGCGCGGCGGCAAGCGCGTTCGTCCGATGGCTTTGATGTTGAGCGCTGCGTGCTTTGGCCGCGTGACGCCGGCCGTGCGCGAGATGGCGGTCGTTGCTGAGCTGGTTCACTCGGCCACCTTGCTGCACGACGACGTTGTCGATGAGGGCATGGAGCGTCGCGGTGTGCCCACCTCACGCCTGTCTTGGGGTAACGCGATCAGCGTCCTGGGTGGGGATTTGCTGCTTGTGCACGCCTTGCAACGCGCACAGACCCACGCTCCCGAAGTGATGCCGGATTTGATCGCGACCCTGCGCCGGCTAGTCGACGGCGAGATTGTGCAGCTGCGCGGCCGCAGCGAGCTGGACGTTTCCGAGGCTACGTACGAGCGGATCCTGCGCGATAAGACCGCGTCTTTGTTTGCGTGGTCCACGCGTACTGGGGCTCGCCTGGCGGGTGCCAGTCCGGAAGACCAAGAGCGGCTCGCTGGCTTCGGCGAACGCCTCGGCATCGCCTTCCAACTCGTGGACGACGTACTCGACTACTCCGGCGCCGACACGGGTAAGACGCTGCTTACCGATCTGCGCGAGGGCAAGCTTACGCTGCCCTTGGTGCTTGCGGTGGCGCGCATGCCGGAACTCGTCCAGCCGCTGAAGCGCATCTACGCGGGTGATCGAGAGCCGGTCACGGCCGTGAGTCGCGCCGTGATCGAGAGCGGCGCGTGCGACGAGGTTCGTCGCCGCGCCAGCGCGCACACGCGCTCCGCTGTGGATGCGTTGCGCTCCGTGCAGCCCGGCCCCGCGCGCGTTCTGCTGGAGAGCGTCGCTCAGCAGCTCGCTGCGCGCGCCGCGTGAGTTGAGTGCTTTAGTTGAGCGCTTTGGCCGGCGGTGGCGCGAGCGGACTGTCTGGCTCCAGGAACGTCGCCGTGATCTCGCGTTCGAGTGCGGCGCGAATTTCGTCGGACACGTGCTCGACTGAGCCGGCCAGACGCTCCACGTTGCGCTGATACACGAATACGCGTGCGGTCATCGTGGCCACGGTCGCGCCCGCGTTAACGCCGTCCAAGAGCAGCAGCGCGCGCGGGTCGACGCCGTCCACGACCACTTCGACGCCGGGGACATCCGCCGCGTACAACTCATCGTCGCGTACGAAGCGACGCAGTTCTTCAGGTAGCGAAGCGAGGGCGTCGCGTGCCGTCATCTCGAACGTCTCACGCGACAACGACCAAGGCGGCGTGCCCAGCTCCAAGTCCAGATCCCGTGATGACAGGAAAGCGGACGTCGCGCCGTGCGAGTCACCGCGCTCGTCGCGCAGTAGGCCGAGGTAGTACCAAGCTTCGGCGTTCTTCAGATTGCGCTTCACCGCGTCGTCGATCAGCGGGAACGCGCGCTCCAAATCCCCGATCTCGTACAGCGCGCGCCCAACGAGGAAGGTGTGATTCGGATTTTCGAACGGGCCTTCCGGGAATTTGCGGCACAGCTCGCTGGCTTCGTCTGCTTCACCTTTGCCGAGCAGCGCGTCGAATTTCAGGAGCAGTGCGTCGACGACTTCATCATCGGTCTCGGCGAGGTCGAGCGCCTGGTCGCACAGCGAGAGCGCTTCTTCGAAATCACCGAGCGGGTGCACGTACACCTCGGCGGCGTTCAGCATCGCCTCCAAGTACGTGTCGTCGAGCGTGATCGCTTGCCGGTAGTGTTCGGTGGCTTCGTCGAACTCACCCTTCAAAGCCGCGACGTAACCGAGCAGATTGTACGCCTCGGGCGACTGGCTATCGATCTCCAACGCGCGCCGGGCAGAAAGCTCTGCGCCCCGCGGGTCGCCTCGCTGTACGAGGTCCCATCCGCGATCGAGGTGAGCCGAAAACTGATCCATATCCGCGGGTGATGGCGCTGTCACAGGGTCGTGTCAACCATCCGACCGCTTTCCGGGAAAGTTTAGAGGAGCGACCGTTCAGGCAAATGTCCGCGCAAAAAAATGGTGGTCTATTTCACAAATGCACGATGACCCGGCTGCCCGGACTGGCGTCTGTCGCGTGTACGCCATGCCAGCCACTGGGCAGCGGCGGGTCGGCGAAGAAGAACAGGTACTTGGCGTCGAGGGGCGCCAGGTTCACGCAACCGTGGCTCATTTGCGAGCCGAAGTTGGCGTGCCAGAACGCTCCGTGCAGCGCGTAGGAGCGGAAAAAGTACATCACGTACGGCACGTCTTCGATGCTGTACGGCAGATCGCCGGCGGCCGTGCCGTCGCCGTCCATCGTGGTGGTGATGTGTTTCTCGCGGATCCGCCACTCGCCGGTCGGGGTCCGGTGATCCTTGTCTTTGATCTTGGACTCGCGCCCGCTCGAAATCAGGGTCGCGTAGATGGGCTTCTCGCCCTCGAACGCGACCACGGTCTGGGTCGTCAGATTGACGTCGATCCAGCGCTCGTTGGGCTTCAAATCGGCGGGAAAGGGGCCGGGCTTGGTGCTGCGGACCTGCGAGCGTTTGACCCAGCTGCCGTCGCCGGTCTCGGTGTACGTGGTGCCGTGGAAGTCCTGCTCTTTACCGGTGAGCTGGACCGGCGCGAAGTGCTCATAGGTCTTTGCCGGCTTGATCGTGTTCGAACCGGCGTCGATGGTGTAGCTGGAGATGCTCTTGTTGCCGCCGAACACGAAGCCCATGGGCAGCTTCCAGTCCGTGCCGAGCTCCACCCCTTTGAACTTGGAGCCGGCGGTCTGCCAGAAACGATCGCTGGGCGTCACGAGTCCGCGAGTGGTCTTGTACCAGGAGCGCCCGTTCCACTTGAACGTCTTGTCGACGGCCACGTAAAAGCCGCTCACCATGCGTTTGGCCAGGATGGCGTCGGCATCTTCGGAGAGCTGATCGAGCTTCAGCTCGTTCATGCGGTCCTTCATGTCGTCGCGCTGCCACCAGGGCTTCTCGGGCTCCGGATCGGCTGGTTCCTGCGCGGTTGGCAACGCCACGCCAGCGTCGGCGAGGGCTGCATCGAGCCGTGCTGGAATCGCGGGGGCGCCGGCATCAGCGTCTTTGTCTTTGTGAGTTTTTCTGGTGCTGCTCGTCTCGTCGCTACTGGCGTCGTCATCCTTCGCGGCGCGCAGGTACGGCTCGTACTTCTCCATCTGTTCGCGCGAGGGCACGGACTTGTACAGCGGCGTGCCGTTCTTGGCGTTGCGCGCGTACGGGTACGGCAACACGTCGTCCAGGTTGGGCGGCTGAGTCGCGAACTTCACGTCGGGACGATTGAGATCGGTCGTGCCAAGGTTGCCACACACGAAGCCGCCGGTGAGGAGTTTGTACCAACCGGAGGTACAGCTCTTCTTGCTCACCGTGTTGGCGTCGACGGCAACACGCCCGCCGTTGCGCAGGTAGCCCAGCTTCTTGCCCTCGAATGAGGGCTCGCCGTACACGCCCGCGGCAGGGGCAGTGATGGCGAGCCAAGGACCCTTGTAGTCCGGGGGCGGCACGGGTGAGGGAACGGCTGGGGCGCCCTCGCTCCCGGCCGGGGAGGCCGGGGCGCCGGTGGGAACAGCCGAGGCCTTGGGCGGCGCTGAGAGCTCTTTGGGGAGCGTTGGGGAACCGGCCTGCGGCAGCGCGGGAGCACTGCTAGGCGCCGCTGACGCGCCTGGAGGCGGGGTTCGATCGCAGGCGACGGCTAGCAATAGCCACAAAGCGGGCGCGAGTCGCTGGGCGCGCAGAGAACGGAGGGTAAGGCGTGGCATCTCGGGCAGGGCTTTCCCCCGGTTCTTTCCACAGCCGCCGGGTGCGATCCACTTCTCGGTGATTTTCATTTGGCTGCAGGCCGTTACTGCGAGCCGCGTGCCACACAAAAGGCGTGCGGATTCGCCGCTCGGGCGCGCTTTCGGTATGTTCCGCGCGTGGACACGAAGACGCACCGGCGCGGCCCGGCCGACACGAGCAGAGGCCGCTTTGCCAAGGTGCTGGCCGTCTCCTTGCTCTTGCACGTGCCGTTCACGCCCTGGGCGGCGTTGGTTGGTTTGCTCAGCCTCTGGTCGCCCCCGACCGAGGACACGCCTGCCCCGGACATCACCGGCATTCCGGTCGACTTGATTGAAGATCCGCTGCCAACGCAGCCTGAGCCGGCTCAGGCGGAGAGCGCGCCGGACAACGCCGGCGTCGCCGAGCCCGCGCCGTTGCACGTGAAGAGAAAGCCGCGAGCGTCGAAGATCGCCGACGCCGGCGCCTCCGCCTCCGACGCGGAGGCCAACGCCGAGGCCGCAGACGCTGCCGTTGATGCGGGTGTCGCGCCTGGCAGCACGAAGAGTGACGCGGGCAATGAAACCAAAGACAGTGATGCGGGTGCCAACCCAGATGCCGGTACGCCCGATGCCGGCGCCAAGCCGCTGAGCGATCCGACGCTCGTCGCCGGGGTGAAGCAGGTGGCCGATCCGAACGCGAACGTCCGGCTCACCATTTATACCGAAAAAATTCGGGCAAATCCGCTAGGTGCCCGGATTGGGCCGCTGCTGCGTTCGCTGTACCAGTGGCGTGATTTCTTCGGTCCGACGGCGATCGATCCGATCCGCGATATCGATCAGATCTACGTCGTGGGCTCGCAGCTCAGGGACTCGAGCAACGTCGTCGCGGTTTTGCGCCATCACGTGCCGATGGCGAAGATGCGCGCAGCCGTTGACGCGATCGTGCACGCAGACCAGGCAGGGGAGTGGTTGGACGCGGGCATGCCGGTGGCGAGTGCGCACGCTGATGGCGCGGAACGCCGATTCCTTCTGCCCAACCCGCAAACGGTGGTCGTCGTGCCGCCAAGTGCCTACGCTTCCGCGCTGAAAGCGGGCAAGCTGATGCGCCTGCAGCCGAGCTCGGGTCCGGAGGCGGCAATGATCTACCTCGCCACGCCCTGGCGGGCATTTCTCGGGCTGCCCGTGAAAGTCCCGCAAACGATCAAATGGGCGCGAGTGCGCATCACGCCTACGGCGGACGGTGGCGCGACTGCCGAACTCGAGGCGGAAGACGAGGACGAAGCGACGGCGACCGAGGACGCTGCGTCGCTGACGCGCTCGGTCAACGCAGTGTCGCAATTGAACCTGGGCTTCCTGGGCTCGATTTTGGGCCAGCAATCGCACAAGCTCATCGAGCACGTCGGCTTCACCGCCAATGGCAAGATGCTGCACGGCGACGCACAAATCACCGCCGATCAGCTATCGACAGCGCTCGACTTCGCCGGGGCTTATTTGGCAGACCGTGCCACGCGCCGCGCGAAACCCGCGCCGTCAGCTAGCAGCGGGCGCTAACGCCGCGTGCGCTTCGTGCGCTTGTTCGGCGATGCTCGTCAGCATGGCGTCCGCGCTGCTCGGGTCCAGCGACGCGACGCACAGCCGGCGACCACTGTGCGGCACGATCACGATGCGGCACTTGCCGCGCGCGCTGTCCGCAGCCGTCGACAGCAAGAAATCCAAACCCAAGCCGACGATGATGCAGGTAACGGCCATGCCCAGGAGCGGCGGCGACCCGCCGGGCACGCGGACGCCGTCGACAATCAGCCCCACTCCGAAGTAAGTGCCGATCACGAGCGCAACCAGGCCGGCATACAAACCGACGCGCGCGTACCGCACTTCACGCGTCACGCGCGCCAGATTCGCGAGCGGTACTAGCGTCGCGCGGTCACGCAGCACGCGCCCCATCAGTTCGATGCGGTGCGTGAGCTCCAGCCCGTTCGGGCCCAGGCGCAGCGTGGCTGGCCGGCGATAGGCGAGCGCGAAGCGCGCCACCAGGGACAGCCCACGGCCGATGAACAGCAGTAACGTGAACGCGAGCACCGCCGTCCACACGGGCCCCAGCGGCGCACCACGCAGGTCCCCCGAGAGCTCTGTGCGCGTCCCGCCGCCGGCCAAAAGGGCACGCAGGACGGGGTCGTTGGTGTTCTGCGCGAGGTGCAGGCGAGCGCGGTGCGCAACTTCCGATTCACTGCGGCACAACGCGGCCGCCGCCACCAAGGCTTCAGTATTGCCGAAATCAGGCGAGCTCAGGCCGGGCGCGCGAGCGACGCGGGCGATGGCCTCCCAGATCACGCCCGAGCGTTCGCCGAGCGCGTCGTCGAGGTACTCAAGGGCGCTGCACGGTGTATGCGCCGCCAACCAAACCAAGTTGGAGGTCAGCGCCTGCAGTTGCTCGGCGCCGTCTGGCAAGGCGCGAGCAACGCCGATCGCGAGCAGCGCGCCGAGCAGGTTTTGCTCGTTCGGATTCTCAATGCCGCGTTCGAGCACGGCGCGCACATTGCCGAGCGGCGTGTCCGCTTGTTCGCTCGTGACGTCTACGGTGCTGCCAGTGGATGGCGGAGCGGTGTGAAAGCGCGATGCGAAGTCAGAGCGGCGAGATGCCGCGGCGTCGAACGCGACGGACCGCACCAACTCCGCCAGCGCGTCGACGTGCGGGAGCTCGGAGAGCGCGGTGACCGCGTTGGGAAGGCTCGGCGCGTCGGGCATCGGTGCGGTTCGAAGGAGGCTCTTTTAGTCGAATGCTCGGCGCTTAGCCAAGGAAGCAACGGCCGCCGGCTATAGCCGGCTCACGCCCCGCACTCAACCGCTACCGTTCAGCCCCACCCGCGCGCCGTCGCTTTACAGAGCAGCCTGTGAAAACCCGAGTGAATTGAGCACGGGCCCCGCCTTTTCTTCACTCCGGTCGGAAAGCTGGCGGTTTTTTTGATCGACGCGCACGACGAGCGGCTTATGCAGGCGCGCTTCTTCGGGCGTCATTTCGGCGAACGTGGCCAGGATTACGAGGTCGCCGGGCTTGTTCAGGTGGGCGGCTGCGCCGTTGACGCAGATCGCGCCTGAGCCGCGCGGGCCCTCAAGCGCGTACGTCATGAGCCGAGTGCCCTGCGTTGCGTTCCAGATGTGGATGGCCTCGTACGGAATGATACCGGCGGCGTCGAGCAGATCGGCGTCGATGGTCACGCTGCCTTCGTAGGCCAAGTCCGCGTGCGTCACCGTCGCGCGATGGATCTTCGACTTGAACATGGAAAGCTTCATGGCGAACTCCTGATGCGTCGCGTCATGGCGGCCCACGTGTTGCGGGTCCTCCTGTCGGACCCACAGAGCATAATGCCGGAAAACGCGGCCGACAACTTGGCCGTGCTTCCTGAAGTCCGATAGCCGTAGGGCCACGCTTGGCGAGCTCGGGACGGAGCGCGCCAGTAAAGGGAGTCAATCCACATGGCCAGCGCGTCGAAGACCGAAATGCTCGAAAATCTCCGTGGAATGCTACGCGACGTACTCCGTCTGCGCACCGAGGGCGTCGCCTACGCCAAGCTATCCCGCGCCCACGGCTACCTCGATGGTTACATGCGGGTTCTGCTCGAGACCGGCCTATTCAGCCAAAAAGAGCTGCTGGCGCTGATCTCCGAGGAGCGGAATTTGCACGACGGTCCCGCTACCGGAATCTTCGTGGACGAAGCCCGCGCCGAAACGCCGCGCAGCGAGGCCCCGAGCCAAGCTTCGCGCCGCGCCGTCGCCGCCTGAGTCGGTCGGTTGCCGCCCGGCGCTTTGCGGGGCGGCAACCGAAGCGTTCAGCCGAGTTGAACGAGGCTGCGCATCTCTTCGAGGCGCGCAGCGACGCTCTGCTGATTGAGTTTCGACGTCCGGCGCGTGCCCACGTCTTCGACGCAGAAGGACGCCACGCAGCTGGCCATCATCAGCGCGCGCCGGTAGCTGGCCGCGTCGAGCTCGCCGCTATTGGCGAGGCAACCCATGAGCGCGCCCGCAAAAGTGTCGCCGGCGCCTGTCGGGTCGACTTCGTTCTCGAGCGGATACGCCGGAGCGAAGAAGCAGCCGTGGTCGTCGAACAGCATCGCTCCGCATTCGCCGCGTTTCACGACGAGGCGCTTCGGACCCATACCGATGACGCGCTTGGCGGCGCGCTTCACGTTGTGGTCCTCGGCGAGTTGCCGCAGCTCTTCGTCGTTGATGATCAGTAGATCGATCTTCGAGAGCACTTCACCCAAGACCTTACGCTCGCCCTCGATCCAGAAGTTCATGGTGTCAGCAGCGACGAGGCGCGGTTTTTTGGCTTGCGCCAGGACTTCCAGCTGCAATGCCGGGTGAATGTTGCCCAGCATCACAAACGGGGTCGAGCTGTAGGCTGCCGGCAATTTGGGGCGGAAGTCGGCGAACACGTTGAGTTGCGTGTCGAGTGAGACCCGACTTGCGAGGTTCGCTGCATAGCGCCCCGCCCAGCGGAACGTCTTCCCAGCAGCTTTTTCCACGCCCGCGATGTCGATGCCGTGCGCGCTCAAGTCCGTGAGCGTGGCCTCCGGAAAGTCCGAACCGACGACGGCCACGATTTGCACTGGCGCGAACAGCGCGGCCGAGTACGCCGCGTAGGTGGCGGAACCGCCAACGACGTCCTTCTCGATGCCGCTCGGCAATTCCAGATCATCGAATGCCATCGAGCCGACGATGAGTACGGGGGACGCTTGTTCGCGGGGCTTGCTGTTCATGTGATTCTCTCTCTTTTCTCTGAAGTCATGCGGGCGGTTTTTTACCGCCGAAGCCGCGGCCTTCGGCCAAAAGCCGCTCGGCGTGCCGCGCTGCGCGATGACGACGGCACTCCTCGGCCCGGAAGATGGACACGAGTTGCTTCGTGGCTTCTTCGAGATCTTCATTCACGAGCACGTAGTCGAATAGCCCGTAGTGCTCGATTTCGCCCAGCGCGACGCCGAAGCGCCGCTGCACGGTCTCTTCGTCTTCGCTGGCGCGGCCGCGCAGGCGCTGCTCCAGGATGGCCATCGTTGGCGGCAAGATGAACACTGCGACCGCGTCCGGGGCCGCACTCTTAATCTGGCGGGCGCCCTGATGGTCGATGTCGAAGATAATGCCGCGCGCACTTCGGTTGTGGGTGAGTTCCGCGCGGCCTGTCCCGTACAGGTTGCCGTGCACTTCCGCCCACTCCAAGAAAGCGTCTTGCTCAATCAAGCGCAGGAACTCGGCGCGAGCGACGAAGTGGTATTCGCGGCCGTTCAGTTCGTTTTGGCGCGGCTTGCGCGTGGTGTGCGAAACGCTGAAGCGGAGCTCCGGCACCTCCTTCAGCAGGCGTGATGTGAGCGTGGTCTTGCCGGCGCCGGAAGGCGACGACACGATCAGCGGCAGCGGGCGGTCATTCGACATTCTGGACTTGCTCCCGAATTCGCTCCAGCTCCGCCTTCATCTCCACGACCAAATGAGCAATTGGGGCATCCTGACTCTTGGCGCCAATGGTATTCGATTCCCGACCGATTTCCTGCAGCAGAAAATCCAGGCGTCGCCCAACCGGTCCGTCTGCCGTCAGCAGCCGGGCGAATTGGTCGAAATGCGAATCCAAGCGCACGAGTTCTTCCGTCACGTCGCTACGGTCCGCGAGGATTACGATCTCCGTCTCGAGGCGCGCTGCGTCGACTTGGACGCCTGATTCGCTGAGCAGGCGATCCAGCCGTTCGCGTAAGCGGATGCGGTAGCCCTCGAGCATTTCCCCGCCACGGGCGGAGATGAGGACTCGGAGTTTACGCGCTGCGTCGAGCCGCGCGCAAAGTTCTCGGTTCAACGCCGCGCCCTCTTGGCGCCGCATCTCATCCAGCTTGATCAGCGCGGCGTCGAAGGCAGCCTTGAGCGCGGCGCGCGCGCCTTCCGAATCAGCGGTCGTCGGCGTGGTCACCAGATCGGGCATGCCGGTGAGCGCGGTGACGGGCAGCTCCGTGCCTGGCGCGAGTTCGTCTCGCAGCTGAGACAGGCCGCGGTACAGCGCGCGAGCGCGTTCGACGGAAAAGCGGGGCGGGGGAAGCGCGGCGCCCTCGAGCCGCACGCCGACATCGAAGCGGCCGCGCGCTAGGCCCTCACGCGCGAGTTGCTCGACGAAGAAGCTCTGGTCCAAGAGCTCCTGGGGCAAATGCACGCGGACATCCAGAAAACGGTGATTCAGCGCGCGCAGCTCGACCATCACCCGCCCGTCTCCGAGCGGGGCGTCGCCTACGCCGAACCCCGTCATGCTTCGCACTTGGACTCACAGCCCTTTGCGTCGCTTGATTTCCTCCATCATGCGGCGATATTCGACTT
>JBDTJC010000045.1:0-17459 GCA_039936055.1 Polyangiaceae bacterium
CGCCGTTCGCGCACTCGCCACCCGCGCCGTTCGCGCACTCGCCACCCGCGCCGTTCGCGCACTCGCCACCCGCGCCGTTCGCGCACTCGCCACCCGCGCCGTTCGCGCACTCGCCACCCGCGCCCGCCTTCGCGCAGCAGCCACCCGCGGCCCCGTTCCCGCAGCATGCACACGCCCTGGCGCAGCAGCCCTACGCCGTGCCGAGCGCGGCTGCGCTGAGCGTCGCGGGTACGCCCCTCCCGCGCAAGAAAGCCACCGGCGTTGGAAGCGCGACCTCTATCGCGCTGGCGTTGGGCCGCGCGGCCTGGCGGCTCGACCGAGTCGCGGACGGGAGGCGTTTGTTCGTGCTCGCCGGTCTCGGGTTTGCAGTGTGGTTTGCTCGCGAATACGTCGGCGGTATTGACTACGTTCTCACACTTCTCGCCTACACGTCGCTGCTCTACCTCCTACTCCTTGCAAAGTTTTGGTGGGTACGTGATCCCGATGGGGATTGGACGTGGTCAGCATTCAGCACGCGAGCTCGAGTCGCCATCACCGACGTTGCACAGACGATCTTCGACGCGCAAGAGCGCTCCTGGGCTGGCGTGCTCGACGAACTACGGGCCTTCCTTCTCGCCCTCGGCACCGGGCTGGTGGTGCTGGGCGCGCCGGTCGCTGCAATCGTTGGCGCCGCGCTCTCGTTCCTTGGACTTGAACAGGAGCGAGCGAACTTCACCGAGTTCGTGAACACGATGAGCGTGGCTGGGACTGCGATGATTGCAGTCGCCTTACTCACTTGGTTCCTAAAGAAGGCCCAGCGGCGCGCCCCCCAGGCAGATTCCTTCAAGCGGGCTGCAGTCGCCCTTCGCGACATACGAGACCTGCCCTTTGTGATCGACACCTTTGACCCCGATGGAAATGGCGCGCCAGCCGAACTACAGGTGCTCCTCCACCACATCGCGCGATGGAAGCCCCGCCACCAAGACTCGGAAGCGGCATACGAAGCGTCGCTGAAGCGATTTCTTCAACGAGAGCTGCCCGGTGCGAAGGTTGAGCGACAGCAGTCGCTGCAAACCAGCGACGGTCGAATGGTTGGAAAGGTGGACCTGGTCGTCGACGACGTCCTCGCCATCGAGCTGAAGCGTCTCTTGCGGAGCTCGGAAGCGGACCGCGCGGTCGGCCAAATATGGAAGTACGCCGAAGCTTGGACCCGCGGCCCGGTGATGCTCCTTCTCTGCGAGACCCGTGCGGGCTTCGCGCAGGCGGGCTTCATCGACCGCATCGGCGAGTTGCGCGACCGTGGCCGACCGCTGTTCGTTGTAGCGGCCGGCCGCAGATTGGGTTGAATGTTGGCAGCCGTTTTCTCGAATGCTGGCCGCGTCACGGCTTCGCTGCCCTCGGGCGGTCGATGACCTACAACCGTATCGAAACTGCCGCTCATCTACCTCCGACGGGGCAGCTGAACGAGCGGGCTCGCGAGCGCAGTGATCTGGATTTCAAGACCTTCGCGGATCCGGCCAAGGTGTGGGAGCACGCCAAGGACATCGCTGCGTTCGCGAATGCGTTGGGCGGGGTGCTTCTGCTTGGCGCGGACGATTCGTCGGGGATGCTTTCCTACCCGGGGCTCAATGGCCAGAACGCCAAGGACGTGCAAGCCGTTTACGAAGCAGCCGCCCAGCTCTGCTCGCCGTCACCCGTAGTCGACGTGATCCCAATCCCGGAGATCCGAGTCGTTGCCGTGAACGTCGACCCATTCATGGACCAGCTTGTGGCCGCCCCGGCCAAAACCCGAGATCGAACAGGCAAGGAGCATTTGCATGACGCCGCGTGGGTCTTCCCGGTCCGGATCGCTTCGCAAACCGACTTCATCAAGCCCGACAGTCTCGCCATGTACATGAACCGAGACGTGCGCAGAGCGGTGCTGCTTCTGTCCAAGATCTTAGAAGGGAGTCGCAAGAAGGTTCGCGTGCACTGCCATTCTTGGGCTTCATCGGCAACCGAAGCGGTGCGCATGCACGAGCTCGAGCTCGCCGTCGGGGAGGTCTCGGTCGACAGGAACTTTCTCGAACTCGTAAAAGATAACGGGGCCTCGTCGCTCCAGTGCCGCATCCCTCTTCTCGACGTAGAAGATGTCTGGGAGTCCAAGCCCGGACTATGGGAAGTGCGCGTCTCTGGGCGTGTCAGCGTCACATCCGGCGATGCAAGCACAGCACCTTCACTCCACTACCACCCCATGCCGCGCCGGTGACGAAAACAACCAGCGCCAAGAGCCGGATGTTGCCTGTCACAGCGCTACGCCGCTACTCCTGGATTGCCTGCAGCTAGTGGCCCTCACGCCAAGCTTTGCCCGTGCATCGCGCGTGAGCGGGGCGGTTTTTTTCCACCGTCACCGACTCGTGTACCCTGCGTTGCCGAATGCATGATCTCAGCTTGGTGATCTCCGTGTTGGCCCTGGTCATGTCGTTGTCGACGGCTTGGCTGACCCTCCTCCGTCGGGGAACCGTTAGGATGATCCGACCGTCAGCCATCTACTTCGGCCTCGACGGCGGCGATGATGCGCGTCAGAAGGTGTACCTAAGAACGTTGCTTTACGCGACCGCCATCCGTGGCGTAATCGTTGAGAGCATGTACGTGCGGGTGAAGCGCGGGGAATCCTCGCAGAACTTCAGCTCGTGGCACTTCGGCGTCGAACGTCCCGCGAAAGGCAGCGGTATGTTCGTGGACAAGGCGGGGGTTATCGCAAACCATCATTTTGTGATGCCGCCAGACGGTCACTACGTGTTTCTGCCCGGCAGGTACACGCTCGACGTGCACGCCACTCTCCCGGGGAAGAAGGATGGTCCTCCGTTACACTCGGCTACTATCGAGCTGACAGCGGCGCTCGCCAAGAGCCTCGAAGACCCGGACAACGGCGTGTACTTCGACTGGGGCCCTGACTCGAACGCCTACCACGGCCGGGTCGTGAAGCGTCGGGTCGCTCGCAGCACAGGGGGCGATGCAGGGCTGATCGGCCTTGGGATCCTCGACGGCGTGATGGCAGCGCTAGGCGCGCCCTCTCGCACCCCTTCCGGTGATGATGGCCGGTAGCGAGGCCCGAACCTTTTGAAAGCGGACATTCATTCCGGACGAGATTGATGAGCTTGCAGCGGTGAACGGAATCAGGATCGAGCGATGGGGTGAGGACGAGTAGCGTCCGCTGCGCCTCTCGTGACGCCGCCGAGCTAGTCGCGTTGCGCCCAGAGATGGGCGGGACAGAGGCCCCCGCCCATCTCTCGACAGCGCGCTGCGCGCTTGTCGGGCGGCTTGCCGCTAGTTCGCGGTATCCCCCTGCTCGAAGCGGTCGTTCGCTTCTGCGGCCAGTGCCGCCGTCGACTTCGTCTGGAACCGCGTGACCTCCCGCACGTGGGTGGCGTCGTCAGCCGCGCGCCCTGTCTGCTCCTCGAAAGCGAGGAGGATGGCGCACGAGAACCTCCGGGAAAGCGCGAGTTGCCGGATGGCCGCGACTACGCCGGTGCGGGCGTTCACTGTCACGATTGTCGCCATCCAGCCGTATCCTTGACCAGGGTCCGGCGGGCAGCCGCGCTCCGCCACGGGGACACGATGGAGGCCGTAGAACGCCTCCTGCCAAAGTCCGCTTCCGAGCCGAAGGAGAAACACCATGGTCTGGCTCGCCGTGATGAGCCGCATCGCCACGCGGCCGCTCTGTATTTCCGCAATCTCCTTGGCAGTGGGGTCCTCGAAGAATATCGCGAGCTCGACGCCGTCTGGTGCGATGTTGACGCGCACGCCTTCCTCCCAGTCCGCTCGATCAGAGAAGTAGGGCTGGCCAACGGCGAGGACGCGAAACTGTGGCGCCGCATTTCCCGTTGCCTCTTCAGTCGCTGGCGACGGGTTGGGTAAAGGCACTGGCTGCGACTTGACGACGCGCTGCGCGCCGTCGCGCGTGACCTCGATCGTCTCCATGACTCCGCGCTCGACGTCCATCACCGCGTACATGCCCGGTGTCGTCATGTGGCTCGCGGGATCGTAATCGGTGATCACCACGTCGACGTCGCTCGGGAATGACTTCGGATTGTTGTTGCGGGCCTTCTTTGCTTTCTTCACGGCTTCTCCTGCCGACGCGGTTTGGTTAGGATTGCATCGGCGGGCCCGTACACACGAGAGCCCTTTGGGCCTGCGTTTTGCCCCGGCACGCCTGAATAAAATCAATAGGTTACGTGGCTGGACGCTTCGATGCGGTACGCATATATATGAATCATGCCGGAAAAGCTCATCCAGACCAGGGTCCCTCAGGACATCGCGAAGCGGATTGCAGACGCGGCAAAGCATGAGGGCGACACCGTCGCGGGCTGGATGCGCCGCCTTCTGTTCCGTCAGTTCGGCGTCGCCTTCGTCGAGGCTTGGACGCGGCCGGCCGCTTCGGTGGCGCCCGACGACGGCGTCACCGCGCGTTGCCAGCCGCAGTTCCTACTCCGTCCGGTCAGGGATATCTCAGCAAGCGATCGCGTGTTCGCCCTACACGATCATGCTGGCGCCCCGATGACCGCCGACATGTTACGCGCCCGGGCGTCGTCACTGCCCGGGTCGGGTCGATGGATCATCCTCCGCGGTAGCCCGCTTCCGTGGGAGGTCGCAGCCCAGTACTCGCTCGGGGTCTCGACGGAGATTGCTCTTCGTCCCGTCCGGTAGGGCGCCGTGGACGGGGACCGTATCCTCGGTTACCTTCCGGGGTTATGCGGATCGATGACGGGCGGTTCTACTGCTACATGCCGGGACCCCTACTTGCCCACCTGCTGACGCTGGACGAAGTGCTGAACGCGCTGGTCAAGGTGTTGGAGGTCCCTGGGAAGCCAGCGCAACTGAAGCGCCTCTCGAATCCAGAGAAGTTCTCGGCCATCGAAGCGCAGGCGCTCCACCTGCAGAGGATACCGACCTCGCAATGGCGGGGCGTCGAGTTGCCCGAAATAATCGCCGGTTCGCTGTGGCACTCGGATCTGCCGGACCGCGACGTCTTTGCGGTGTTCCACGCGGTAAAAAAGGAGGCCCACCTCGCAGAGGCGGTCGCGGGCTGGCTAAGGGAGAAGGGCATGAGGGCTTACGCGGAGGTGCCGATGGGCACCAAACGGCCGGACCTCGTCGGGCATAGGCCGGGAGGGCTTTTTAGCTCCCACCGCGTCGTGTCGGTGGAGCTGAAGAACGAGCCCTCGCAGCTCAAGCGCGGGCTCGACCAAATGACGACGTTCGGGGACTACTCTCACCACGTGTACATGGCGTGCACGCCGGCACTTGGCGCCGAGTACCTTCACGCGCACGCCGCGTCGCACTCCGTGAAGCACTGGGACCCCGAGGTACTGAACCGCAAGCTGACTGACTTCGGCTTCGGGCTGCTAATCGTCGCGGGGCCTGAGGTCTGCCAGATAGTCCCTCCCCGAGACCGCGCGCCGAAGCGGGAGAAGCTCGACGAGGTCCTCGAGTCCATTAAGCGGCGCAAGGAGTTTTAGCGCAGTGCCCAGCTGGCCTTCGCGAACGCTCCCCCAGCTACTTAGACGGCGGGGAGTTCCCGCGTCCGCTGCACGAGGCAGTTGCCGGTTGTCTTTCGCGTAGCTCTCCTGGCCCCTCGTGTATCGGCTTCCAGATGACCACGCGCCGCGACCACCCGGTACTGGAGGCACTCGGCCTGATCGTTCTCTTCTTCGCGCTGGTCGCCGTCGCCCCCGGCGGGCTCATCACGTTCGCGGTCGAGCACTTCCTCCGGGTCCGGCTCGACGTGGGCCAGCGGTGGACCTGGGCCATCGCCTCTAGCGTCGTCGCCGCCTGCGCCATGTCGTTGCTATCGCGCCGCGGGTCCGACGGGCTCGGCCGCTACGTGCTCATCGCGGTCGTCGCGTCGGCGGTCGTGCTCGTGGCGCGGTTCGGAGTACACGCGAAATGGGCGGCGGAAATGCTCAGCGAGTACGTGCCGTGACGACGAAGCGGGAGCGCAATCCGTCGCGGAGCACCACAGCGTCGAAGCCAGCGACCGACAAGCTGTCAGGCGCAACACCTTTTCGGGCAGGCGCGTCACCTCGAAGCACGCCCCCCGCCGAGATAGTGTGCCTTGCTAGCTGATCGGATGGTTGACGAGCAGGCGGAGTCCGGCGTCGTATTCTGTCAGGTCGCGAAGACGGCCATGGCGGGTGTCCCACGTCCCGTCGCGAAGATCGCGCGCGACCTCCAACACAGCGCGATCGACGACGGCAGGCGGAAGACGCGCAAGTCCGGAGGTCGCCCTTCGGGCGGCCGAATCCAAAACTCTCTCCGGATGCGCCCAGAAAGACATTAGCGACCAGTCGTGGGAGTCCTTCGGTACCGGGATGACTTCAATGCGCGTCGTTCCGCCGAGCCAATCGCATAGAGCGTGCATAGTCGGAAAGGTGCGGGCATCCAGCTCCGCCAGCTCTGGAAGGTAGTCCGCGACAAGCCACGTCTTTGAGAAAACATTCGTATCGCATGTGAGAATCACCACGGGGCCTCGCGCGACCCGGCGCAGTTCCAGTACGCCTTGGCGCTGTTGCGCATCCCAGTGATGTATCGTCAGAAGCGCCATTGCGGCATCGACACTGTCGTCCCGAAGCGGAAGCAATGAAGCATCGGCGCGAATTGCGGGTGCGAGATCACTTGGTCTCTGAGCTGCCATGACGTCGCTTGGCTCGACCGGAATGACGTATCTGTCTCGAGGCTCGTACGATCCGCATCCTGCACCAACGTTGACCACGGACTTTGAATTGGCCAACGCTTCTGTGATGAAACGTCGTATCAGTGGATCCTCGCGCCGGGTGACGGCGTAGCCACCGCCGATCTCGTCGTATCGCCAAGTGCCGTCGTATGCAGGACTGCGGTCGTTCATTCAGCTCTGCCTAACAGGTACTATAGACGTGCCAAACGCTGGTAGCCTCTAAAAAGGCGCGGCGGACCGAGACTGCGCCCGCGTGCCCGAGAGTGCGTCGTATTCACTCCGAGGCGCCGCCAGCCCCGGCTGCACCGGCCTCATCGGCACGACGTGAGGGCCTCCGCGGCGCCTGCTTCGTCCGGCGTGGAAGCCCCGGCAGCGCCGGCTACATCGAGCGCGGAGGCGCCGCCAGCATCACCGAATAAGAATGACGGCGCGCCAGCGTAGCCCCCGCCGCCCCCGTTACCGGTGTTGCCAGCCGGGTCGGGAGCTCCGCGTGCAGCGTCAGCCTCGACCGTAGCGCTTCGTGCCTGCGGGTGTTCGCGGTCAGCGACCTCGAGCATGTCGTCAGATGACGTTTCCTGTCACAGCTTCCCTAGCCAGTTCGGCGCACGCCCGATATCATCTCGCGTGCATGACACCCATCGCGGCGACGATAACGAGTGCTGGCGAGTGCTTGCCGAAGCCGATCAGCGGCCCGCGCGGCCGGTGGTGGCTCAAACACTCTTCGGGCGCCTTCCACGCCCTGCGCCGCCGCTGTCCCGGTCACAAGCCCTTCAGCGAGCAGGTTCGCATACCGGAAGGTCGCTACGTTCTCGGCGTCGGCGAGATCCGGATAGCGGTGCACGTGACGCCGCTCGGCACGTCGACTCGGCCCGTCCCGAGGTAGTTGCTGTTGCTGGCAAGTTCTGCGGCTCCAACGCCGGCGCTCTCGCCGCCTCTTGACCGCGCGCGCGGGTCCAGATTGCATGGCTAGATGGGAGTCAAGTTGGACCACATCGAGTGTCGTATTCTGGAAGCGCTTCAGAGCGACCGCGCACTCATCCGTCGCGGCCTAGTGTCGAGGGTCGCCGACGAGATTTGGGAGCTCACGGTGGAGGGCGAGGACTTCGAAGCTGCCGTGCCGGCCGCCAACACGACTTCGATGCCGCCCTTGCCGTCCGGGGATATGGCGTCCAGCCACCAACAAAACTCTGCCCGCTCTCCCCGCGCCTTCTTCTCGTACTCGCACGACTCACCCGAGCACAAGCGCTGGGTCGCGGCCCTTGCCGCTCGCTTGGTCGAAGCCGGGATCGACGCGGTCCTCGACGAGTGGGACTTGGACTTGGGAATGGACCTTGCCAAGTTCATGGAACGAGGCGTTGCCGAGGTCGACCGGGTACTGGTGATTTGCACGGAGATCTACGTGCAGAAGGCCGACGCGGGTCGGGGTGGCGTCGGCTACGAGACCATGATCGTAACCGGCGAACTCGTCCAAAATCTCAACACAAACAAGTTCATTCCACTGATTAGACAGACCGGGTCGTCCCTGCGCCCGCGGTCACTCTCGACGCGTCGGTTCGTGGATTTTAACGATGACTCGCGCTTTGAGACGTCGTTCGAGGAACTCGTCCGAGCCTTGCACGCGACGCCCGCAGCGGTGAAGCCTCCGCTTGGGGCGAATCCGTTCTCTCAGCCCAAAGAACCGACGTTACGGGAGTCGCAAGAAGGCGATGCGGCGGCGCCGAGATCAGCGGATGACCTGGAGCACTGGACAGAGCTCCTTCGCCAGGCCAAGGCGAACGGAGAATGGGTCGAGTGCGATAGCCCTCTTGAGCTAGACATGGGCGTCGTGACGTCGCAGGGCACTCGCTCGACCGTCCCTGCTCGTCTTGCGGGGCCCGCTCGAGTCGCTCGCATTGAAGAACGTCGCTGGTTCGAACTCGGCTTTCCACTGAGCCATCAGGGTGGGATCACGATGGTCGTCATCCCGTTCCCGTTCGTCGAAGCCATCTGGCCGGGGGCAGAAGGTCGACTCCATGTCAGGCTGAACAAGACCATCTTGTTCGCTGAGGGAAAGTCGACGTTCGTCTAACGCCCTTCACTCCGCCGAAGCAATGTTCTGCGCGGGCCGCTAGGACGACGTCCTTCGTCAGGTCGAACACCGCCTGCAGCGTGAACGCCTTCCCCGCCCTGCTGGTCCACCCCATCCGCGCTCCCTCCTTCCGGATTTGTCGGTACGGCCAGCCCTGCTCCCGCAATCCCCGCATCTTTCCCACCGTCTCCTGCTCGCGCTCGTCCGCCACCAGCGTCTTGCCGTCCTCGCCCAGCCGCCAGCCGTACGGCGGCGTGCCCGTGCACTCGCCCCTTGCCGTCTTCACGGCGAGCGCCGCCTTCGTGCGCGCCGCGATCATCGACCGCTCGAACCGGGCCGCGGCCAGCGCCACGTCCTTCATCAGCCGGCTGCCGGGGTCGTCGCCGTTGCCTACGCCGTCGGTGGTGACGACCCTGGCGCCGAACTTCGCGAGCTCGATCTCGGCCATGGCCGCGGTGAACGGGTCGCGCGAGAAGCGGTCGAGGCGCTGCACGACGAGCAGCCCGGCGCCGTGGTCTCCGAGGGCGGAGATGGCCTGCAGGAGTACGGGTCTCTTTTCAAGTGACGCGCCGCCGCTCACCTCCTCCTCGTACCAGGCGCATATCTCGACGCCGTCCCTCTTTGCCCAGGACTCCAGCGCCGCGTGCTGGGCCTGGATGCCGAGCGCCTGGGTCTCCCGGTCGGTGCTGACCCGCAGGTACGCGACGGCCCGCTTGGGGTTCGCCGCCCGCGTAGAACGCTTGCCCTTCATGATGGCTATTACGGGCGTTTGAACCGCATCTGCGTTCTACGAGGGAGTGGCCGTAGAGCGCGTCAGGGCTTGTGACGCCCTACACGCGCATCTTGCACGCGAAGCGTTCTATGGCCGTATGTTCGGTCGGGGTGCGGTCGCTAGGGTCGCGCGCTGGTCGGATCAATTCCGAACCGCCGAACGTGCTGCCCGATCAAGAGCGGGGCGCGAGCGCGCGCCTACGACGGTAGTGTTTCTCGAGATCACTCGTCTCGGAAGGATACTGCTTCGTGAAAGAACTCATCGATTCCAACTTCCAGCTCACGCGCGCGACCGGCGTGCCGACAATGTTCACCGTCGACGGCGTGCGCGTCGAGATGCGCGTGAGCGGCGCCGCACCGGCGCCGGCCAAGGCGAAAACGAAAGCGAGGCCCAAGAACCGGCACGGTCCCGCGGCAAAGGCGAGCGCCGCGAAGCCGAAGCGGCCTCGGAAGCCCGCAGCGCAGGCGAGCAAGGCCGCGGCGGTCGGACGGACAGAGGCGGCCCCGCAGTAGCGGGAAGCGGTGCGCGCATCCCGCCAAGCAGCGACGCGGTAGGCGGGAGTTCCAGGCAAACTCTTCACCTGCGCTGGCTCGTCGGTTTAGCGGCAGTCCTTGCGAGCTATGTCTCCATCACCTCGATTACGGTGCGGTGGTTGGTCGCATCACGGCGTGCTTGTGCAAGCTTGCGTCGCGCCTCTGCGATGTGTGTCGGAAATTCAGCCCATTCAACGCCATCGAGCACGTGCGACGTGTTCTTTTTCTGAGTTCGATGCCCGCTCTCGGTCCAATTGCCCCATTGCTTAAGAAAGAGCGGAACTCGGAATCGGGCAGCGGTCGAAACTAGCGCGCGGTACCAATCGCTTTCCGTTCGACGCAGGTCGCGCTCCACGCCCGACTCTCCGCCCATGATGATCCAGTCGAGACTGGATGCCCAGGGCACTAGGTCAAGCGACCCCAGGAGAGGCTCCGCCGAGATGAACCGCACGACCGCGGGAATTTGAAGCAGATGTGGCAAGCGCTTCGCTGCGCACTCCTGATTCTCCACGGTCACGCCGACCCAGACGTTGTCAGGAATCGATGTTCGCCAGCTGTCCGGCACGAGGCCGAGCACGTGGTTCGGCCGCTTTGTCAGCAATAGCCAATCCAGGTTTGGAGTTTTTTCGATCAAACCCCACAGCCGGTTTCTTGCCGCCGCCTGGTCGGCGCGCCCTTCGAAGACGTCCGCCATCGACGCGCAGAATACGCGATCGCGCTCGCCAGCGGCTTCGGCGGCGCGGTCCCAGCCGAGCGGTTCCCGCCATTGCGGTTCGGACGCCGGACGTCGCGCAGAGCCGGGACCCCAATTCGAGACGACGGCAAGGCCTTGGCGCTTGGCATCGAGGCCCGCAACTCGCCGAGCCATCTTTTCCGCATAACAATGGTCGCATGCCGGAGATACCTTCGTGCATCCGATCCAGGGGTTAAATGTGTGAGTCGCCCACTCGATTCCTGTGTTCTTCACGGCAGCGAACTTGGCCGCCAACACTGTCCTAACGAACCTGAGTTCTAGCCGCCGCTAACCGTCGACGATACTCGCGGGCGAAATCCTTCACATTCCCCATGCTCGAGAGACCGAGGATGCGCACGGCTTCGTGAACCAGACACATCCAACGAGCCTCACCGACACCGGGCTGCAGCTTGACGCCAACTCGGCGCGCGGCCCGGCTCCAGCGCTGCTCCGCGCCACGCGTTCCGTCCCACCGCAGAATTTTACTCCGAACAAGCAGCGCCGAATGGATGAGCGATTGCGCCCTTCTAGCGCGCTCGGCGTCGCTGGCGCTGCCGATGGTCGGTCCGGCCAACACAATTGAGACGAGCTCGGGATCAAACTCGCCAAGTTCGAGCATCATGTTCGAAAACGTGTGGGTGTCGACGAAGTTCGCAAGAACTAGTTGCGGTGCGAGCACCGCGTGGTTCGTGAACGCGATACGTCGCCGCCCTGTTCTCTCATTAAGTACTTCGCGGGCTGGTAATCTGTCGACGACATGGAGGTCGAGCTCCCACATCTCGTTGGCGATTCCGCGGTAGCCGTCGCGAAGACGCGGATCGTCGAGAGTGGCGCCGTAGAAGTCCACGAATAGCGTCAAGAGATAGGCACGTCGGACGGCTATCATCCGACAGAGCATAGAGGGGAACGCCACGGACGGTCACGCGGCTAGCCGAGCAACAGGTTCGTTCTTCACCGTACGAAGTAGCGTGTCCCCCTTCCGAAGCCCTGCTTCTTGAGTTGCCGAGCCTGGACGAGCATCCGCAGCGTCGGCGCAAGCATCGCGGTGGTTACGTCCAGGGCCCGCGCGATCGCGTCTGTTCGAAGGCCGGCGTTGCCCGCGATGAACTCCATCGCGCGGCGCGGCAGGTCGTCCTCTGGAGCGGGCTCAGATGCCGGCTCGCGATCGCTTTCGAGATCATCCGCCTCGGAATGGCATTTTTCGGCCGTCTCCTTTGACTCGGGTTGAGCTTGCGAGGTTTCTGGCGGGTTGACCCCCGTCGCACCCACTCCGAACTTTTCCGCGGCCGCGGAGAGCGCGGGGTTCTCCAGAAGTGCCAACGCGCGGTGGTGGTCGGCGAGCTGCTTTGCGTATCGAGACACCAGCTTGGCCAGCTTCGTCTCCTCGTCCGAGCTCAGCATGCCGATCTTCGACTTGGCCGTGAGCTTGCCGGCGGTGACGCGCTCGCTCGACATCCAGCCCCATGGCTTGCCGGGCGGAGCTAGACCCGCCGCCCGCTGCTCCGTCCTGGTTTGAAGGACTGCGGCGCACTCCATCGTGAACGCGGGCTCAGTCGCGATGCGCATAGCGATGTCGCGGCGGGTGACGAACGGGTACGCCGTCGAGGTCGGCTTGCTCATCGGCCGGCCCCGCGACTCTGGACGACGGTGACCTGGAACTCGGAGCCATCGCCGAGCGTGACGACGAGGCCGTCGTTGCTGGTCAGCACTCCGGCGTCGGCGAAGGTCTGAACGCCCGCGCAATCCAGCGCGGGCTCGCCGAGCGCGTCCGCGCCGGAGTCGACGTAGCTCTCGATGAGCTCCTTGATAAGTTCTGCGAGGCGGGATGCGTCCATCAACGCGGATACGCGCCCTTCGGGGAGACCTCCGCCAACCGGTGGGGCGCCTACGAGCCGGGAGATCGCGGCGATCTCGGGGTTCTCAGTGCGTACGTTTAGGGTTCAGGCAGGGCGAATGCGCCTAAGCCCACAACCGGTGATACACCCTGCGCGCACCGCGACTCAGTCTGCCTCAGAGGCCGCTATCTGAGTATCGATCCAAATCAAGCTACTCCCCTCCGGCGCGACTGCAAACTTGGAGCCCGACCTTTGCAGCGGGTCTTCTCCGTGGGCCGTTAGCGACGGATCTGTATACTACCTGTTCGACCGACGAAGGTTCAATGAGCAAGCTCGATCGAATCGAAATCGGACGCCGCCTAGATCTCCTCGAGGCAGCAACTCGCCCCCAGGCTGCGGAGCTTCTCGCGCTGGACGTCCTGCAGCCACTGCTTGAGGCGGACGGGTACACGGTCGCGCACACCGGCGGGCCTGGCGACAAGGGGATCGACTTCTTGGCAACACGCTCGGACGTCGGGGGTAGCCTGCCACCGCGCGTCGGCATCCAATACAAGCATCTTGGTCGGCCAGTGGGGGCGGACACAGTCCAGCAAGTCATCGGTGCTTCGTACACGAACAACTTGCAACGGATGCTTCTCGTCGCAAAGTCGGGATTCTCAGCATCGGCGCGCGCGATGCTGGAGCGCGCCTTACCCACCTCTCTCGAACTGCTTGACCTTGACTTCCTTCGTAGCTGGGCAGCCCGCTTTGACGCTGCGCCTCCTAACGCGGTGCAGACGTCCGCGATGGCAGCGATAGCGGAGGTGAGCGCCCTGCTCGCAAGGATTATTGCTCGTAGTCCTGCGGAACTGGACAACATCGAGTGGCGCGATCTGGAGCGTATGCTTGCAACGATATTCGCCAAGCTTGGGTTCCAAACGACGTTGACTCCTTCTGCGAAGGATGGAGGCAAGGACGTCATCTTGCGTTTTTCGGTGGCGACGGAGAACCGAGAGTTTGTGGTGGAGGCGAAGCACTGGCGATCTGGTCAGAAAGTTGGCAGCGGGTACGTCAATGACTTCCTGCGAGTAGTAGCCACCGAGCAAAGGCACGGGGGGCTCCTTCTCGCCACGGCAGGCTACACCGGCACCGCCTTTGAGACGCTCACTGAGATCGAACGTAAACTTTTCTACCCGGGCGATCAGACGAAGGTTATCGCGCTCTGCCGCACCTTCGTCCGGGCTGAGGCAGGGCTCTTTACCGCTCCTGCTGACATGACGAGCGTCATCACAGATGACACGCTAGACGCTTGATTCCTTCGTGAGGAGCAGGAACTCTCGAACAGTCCACCCGCAAGGCGTTGCAGCTGACAGGCTTGTCGCTACGGCTACGGCTCCGTTCTGGCGCCCCAAGCCGAACGCCGATACGCTCACCAGACCTGGGCAAACGATGCGAAGTAACGGCGACCCGCTTGGAGAGCGCTTTCGAGGGAACATGAGCCGAATCAACGGATTGGTGCAGCTGCTCTTCTCGAACGACTCGCTCAAGTCGACGTCTGTGTTCGGACCCAGCACGGGCCCGCGCGCTGACATCCTTCGATCCATCGTCGTGTTTCTGCATGCAAGTTTCGAAGTTGCTTTCCGCTGTTTTCTTCCAAAAACAGCCGGAAGCGCGAGCTTTTACTCGCGCACCGACTTCGACAAGGCTCTCAAGAGAATCGGTGTGGACGCGGCGCCATTTCGACCGCTCTACCCCCCTCTGACTCAAATGGCCAAGCGAAGAAAGGAAATCGTTCACAATGCTGATCTCGATCATGACGCCAAGCCGCGTGAATGGAGCATTGCTGATGATTGGCAATTGATCATCTGGCTGATGGCCGTACCTGCGTTCTACTACCAGCTTCGCCTTTCGCTCAACCTCGCTAACAATGTTGAGCAGGCGATGTACGAGCGGCTTCAGATTGCCATGACGAAGCATGTGGAGTTTGGGGAGCAGTTGTTCGCATTTCCATCTGTGCCATCGAATGAGAGATCGAAGGCGCTGCAGAAGGTTGCGGCGACGCTCGGAGAGATCGCCACCACGCTGCACCTCGACGCTCACGACTTCGTGACTACGGGCCCCGTCACAGGCCCTGCTGGGACTTGATGTTTTTCATCCAGACGGACAGGAACCGAAGCTCAGCGCGGTACTCACGCTCGTCGACGCGCGCCTTGCCGCCCTCGCCGAGCAGGAGCGCCCGCTTGTGCCCGATGGCCATCGTGATCGAGACCGGGTACCAGTTGCCGTTCCGGTCGCGCAGCAGCTCCATCTCGGGGTCCGCGACGAGGTCGCCGTTCTGCTCGAAGTAGTGCGCGACGGAGTAGACGGTGCCGTGCTCGCTCGGGCCGACGAGCTCGACGTGCGCGGGCATGAAGGCGCCGCCCGTGTTGTCGACCTTCCGCGCGTCGCCCGGCTCGGCGAGCTCTGCCACGAGCTTGTCCAGAACCTTCGACGCTGCCATCGACGCGGGCCTCAGCGGGATCGTCATCCCGCCCTTTACGCGACGCGGGAGCACATCTCCTCCCCTTGAAGGGCATCCCGCTTGAGCAGGTTCACCTCGACGTTGCGCATCCAGACGTTGACCAGTGCGACCAGCCGACGGTGCTCGCCGCGCAGGATGACGGGAACCCGGTCGCCCGTATCGGCGGTCACCAGGTGCGCGAACGGAGTCGAGATCTCCAGCGGCACCCAGGAGCCGTCGACGCCATGGATCAGCTTGACGAGCGGGTCGGGGACGAGCTCGCCGAGGTGGCCGGCGTGGGCGTGCGCGATGGTGAACAGCGCGCCCGCGGCAGCGTCTTCGAGGCGCGAGACGTGCAGCGTCATGTGCACGCCGGAGCGGTCCCGGAACTCAGCGCGCTCGCCGGGCTCAAGGTCGCGAGTCAGAAGCTCAAGCGTGGCGGCGGCGGATAGGCAGACCGTGGTTGTCATCAGGGCGAGTACTGATGGCCCTCAAGCATCTCCGTCGGCGATGCGGTGCCTCAAAGACGCTGCCACTCGCTCGTCTTCACGGGCCAGCACGGGACGGCGCCAAACGCCCGATGGCAGAACGCTCTTGGGAACGACCTCCGGAAGCGCTGGGGTTCGTCGCTGTACTCCGCCGCCTCTCCTGCGCGCTTGCTGCCTCTCCCGCGCCGTCGGCGCCAGTCTGGGCTCCGAGCGCGACGGCAATACTCTTCCGGGCGAGAGTGGGGCCATCGGGTTGGCTGCTGGCGCGGCTGCCCGCGTGACTCGGGGTTCGTGCTCCCGGTCGGGAATCTCGACGCGCTCGGCGCGGGTGGCGCCGAGCGCGCCTGCCGTCGCTGTTCATGTGCATGCAGCGCGCCCACGTTTAGCTATTCGGCGTGTCGACCTGTCAGCACGTAGAGGCTCAACTCTAGACGCGAGCTGACGCCGAGCTTTCGGAAGACGGACGCCATCTGGTTAACGATAGTGCGCACTGCCGTGCCACGCCTGGCCGCGATCCGCGACCCGGCTGTGCCGACCAAGACGTCTTCGGCGACAGAAACTTCGGCTGGCGAGAGCCCTTGGCGCCAGTCGACGTCAGAGATCGGGAAGCTGATGATCAGATGCTCCCCGGCCTTGCGTGGGGGCTCGCGGCGCAGACCGCGCGGAGCGCTAAGCGCTTCGCGCCAGATCTCGCGTCGGCGAAGCTTGCTGGAGGGCGGCCTGGTCGCGCGCCTCGGTCCGCGCTCGGTCACGGCGGCCTTACGCAGACCGGCGGCAAGTATGGCCGGCAGCTCGAGATCGCTCGCAACGCCCAGCCTCCTTCGCGCCCTTGCCAAGTCGGTCATCGCGGTGGCTGTGGAGACCCCGAGCTCATCCGCGATCTGTCTATAGCCGTGCCCGAAGGCGCGATAGCCCATCGCTCGCCGCTCGCGTTCGCTAAGCTCCGCGGGCGGTACGGTCTTGCTCGGGCGCTTCAAGACCAAAACCCGGCGGCCGCGCTCGTCGTGGTGGCGCTTGATGCCAACACGGCCGGACGTCAGGTCGTGCCACAGGCGTACTGCCTCCGTGTCTTTTGAGATCGTCATCGACGTAGCAGCACCGTAACACCTCGTGCACAAGGGTTCCGCACAGCGTGTTGCGACGCCGTTCGCGCGCGCCGGGGCGTCGTTTCTCCGCGATCGAAGGCGCGCCCGCCATTGGCGTACCGGTAGCGATGAGTATTCGACTCTCACGCAAGCGAGCACGCGCGCGACGCGCGGGCCCGACCGTCGAGCACCTTCTGGAGCGCTTCGACCACATCGCCCGCAACGACCTCGGATACCGGAGGCTAACGACCAACGTTCGCCGTGCAGTGCGACAACTGCTGCCGCTGCTCGATAAGCGCGTCCTGGCCCGTTACATGGACGTGGAGGAGGCGATGCTTGTGAGGGACGCCTACTGCAACGATGCCGTGGCGCAGTGGGCGTACTCGCTCGGCTACCGCGACGGCGCCACCCCGATGCCTCGAGTGAGCGTCAGGAAGCAGGCCGTGGCGAAGCTCACACGCCTTCGAAAAGCTCCGCCAAAGTGACGCCGAGCGCCTTCGCGACCGCGACAAGGGTGGCGAAGGTCACGTTCGACAGCCCGCTTTCCATCGTCTGATAGTGCTTGTCGTCCAGCGCGGCCTTCTCGGCGACCTGCACCTGGGTCAGGCCGGCGGCTTCCCGGAGCGACCGAAGCCTCTTCCCCAGACGCCGCAGGCTCGCGCCGACGGCCTTCGAGCCGCGGGCGTCCGACCGCCAAGCCTGATTCTTGCGCACCGGCACGCCCCGAAGAGTCGGGCGACACCGGACTAGTCACCACCGGACTAGTCCGGCA
>JBDTJC010000046.1:0-12987 GCA_039936055.1 Polyangiaceae bacterium
CGCGCGTGGCGGCGTACTTCATGATGATGTTGAGCGGCTCGCCGTCCACCCACTCCATCACCAGGTACAAGATGCGGTCGACTTCCCCGAGGTCGAGGATCTCGATTACGTGGGGATGTCGGACCCGCGAGGCGAGCGAGGCCTCATCGAGAAACATTTGCTCGAAGTGCAAGTCGTCCACGAGGCCGGGGAGCATCGTCTTGATCGCGACCATCTTCTGGAAGCCACGCGTGCCCCGCAGCCGTGCGGCCCACACGCTCGCCATCCCGCCCTTGGCGATGGGCAATAGCAGCTCGTAGCGCCCGAGCACCTGGCCGGCAGTGAGGTCGTCGAGCATGCGTCCCTGAGAAACTCAGACTCTATCATAGCTCTGACGCCGGGGGCCGCTTCCCCTGGGCTGGGAAAGCCCGGATTTTACATAGGAAAATCAGTGAGTGCGCGCTTGATCACCGGCAAAAACGCGCACCTCGGATTCGGGCAGCGGGCGCAGCGCAAGTACCGCTCGGGCGTCGGCAGCGCCTGCAACGACGGGAGAGGCCGTGGTCAAGATCCACTGGGCTTCCGGCAAGGCGTCTAGGAAGGTAGCGATCAGGTCCTGCTGCACTTGAGCGTCTTGGTGGAGGTCGACCTCGTCGATGGCGATCACGCCTTCCGACTCGCGCGGATCCTGATCCGGGTACGCCGCCCACAGTGTGCGCACGGACAGCGCCGCGAACGCCACCAAATGCCGAACGCGGGTGGGCAGCGCGTCGAACGGCACGTCCCGACCGTGCCCTTGAAAGACGGGTTCGAAGGAGTGCGGGTCGAGACCGCAATAGGAGAAGCCGGTGAGCTTCAAAAACGCCTCCAGCGCGCTGCGCATGCCGGCGTTCAGCAGGTCGAAGCGACGTTCCGGCTGGTCTCCGCGCGGGTTGGGATTGACCGCGTCGAGCGACGGCAGCGCGGAGGCGATGGCCGCGTACGCGAGCGCTTGCTTGGTTTCGCGCGCGAGGTCAGCGCGGGTGGCGTCGTCACCGGTGACGGTAGCGCGCACGTCGTAGCGGGCAACGGTGCGGGCCGGCGCGCTCAGCGCGATCGATTGGCGCGAGAACCAGCGCGTGCTGGGAATGGACAGGAAGGCGAACCCACCGTCGCTCGCCAAGCGATCGAACAGCGCCTGTTCACGGCGCCGCAACGCCTCCGCTTCGTCGCTCGGCGAGAGCCGCGCGTTCGGGCTGGCCACGGACAACGGGTGCGGGCGCGCGGGCTCGTCTTGGCCGAGCGCCCATTCGCAGGCCGCGAACGGCGGAGACGCGCCTTCACGCGGCTCACTCCGGCTGGGCTGAACCACGCAATGGCCCGGCCGGGTGCTGGCGATGGCCGCGAGCACGCTGCTCTTACCCACGCCCCCTGCGCCGTGAATCACGGTCAGCGCGCGCGGATCACCCTGCTCGTCCGCGAACGGAAGCACGAGCTTGTCGAACGGCCCGACGCCGACGAGCGCAACTTGCACGAGCTTCATGGGGCATGTTCAGGGTACAACCGCCAGCCCGCGTGCGCCCGCCAAAAATCAAGGTCAGGCCAAGGCCGTCGCTACCCGCGGGGTCGAAGTAGTCTATAGGGCCGCACATGGAAATCCGCACGGAGCTCGAAATTGCCGCGCCCGCCAGTCACGTGTGGCGCATCCTGACCGACTTTCCGCGCTACGGAGAGTGGAACCCATTCATCACCGAAATTGCGGGGGAGCTAGCCGTGGGTCGCAAGCTGCGGTTACGGCTCAGCCTGCCGGAAGGACGAGATTTGCAGATTCGTCCGCAACTGCTGAGGTGCGACGAAAACCGCGAGCTGTGCTGGCGAGGGCATTTGCTGTTCCCCGGCCTGTTCGACGGGCAGCACTTCTTCCGGCTCGAGGCTGTCGGCGAAGAGCGCACACGCTTCGTGCAGGCGGAGAACTTCAGTGGCGTTTTGGTCCGCTTCTCCGGCAGAACAATCACGCGCGCGGCGCGGGGCTTCGTGTACATGAATCAGGCGTTGAAGCGACGGGCCGAAGAAGTAGGATGAGCGCATGGGCATTGCGCGGATCCTGGTTCCAATCGACTACTCGAACAATTCACGCGCGGCGCTTGCCTACGCCGCTGACCTAGCCAAGAGCTTCGGTGCCTCGCTGGACCTCGTGCACGTCTGGGACCGCCCCACGTACGCTACCGACGCAGTGATGGTGCAGCGCCCTGGGGAAGCTCACAAACCGATCAGCGAGCTGATCCGCGAGAACGCCGAGCGTGACATGACGGAGCTCCTGGCCAGCCTCACCCTGCCCACCGGGCTGAACGTGCAGAGCCGCTTGCTGTCTGGGGATCCGGCGAGCGTCCTGCTCACCGAGCTCAAGAAGGGCGTCCATGATTTGGTCGTCATCAGCACCCACGGCCGGACCGGCCTCGCCCACCTGCTCCTCGGTAGCATCGCCGAAAAGCTCGTCCGCCACTCACCGGTGCCCGTCCTCACCGTGCCGATCCCGGGCACCCGTTAGCCTGAATTTGTTGATGGTCACGAAATAGGGCGCGTCCCGTCGCAGCCTTCGGCGTCGCGCCCCGGCGTTTCCCGAGAGCACGCCACCTCAGGAGCCACGCCATTCCGCAGCCAATTTCAGGACATCACGTCGACGTGGGAGTCTTGGAGGACCAGATGACGATCGTTTAAGAAAGCGCAGAGCCAAATACAAAGGCTGACCGAACCGGCGCATGTAACCTCGGGGCGCAGCGCGGGCGCCAAAAGGCGCCAACTCACCACTCCGCCAAATTTTGCCTTTCAGGTCGCTTCCACACGTCAGTCCCCGGGCGAAATTCCTCCGAACGACATCTTTGTGAAGATTGCGTAGCAGTCCCCGCACTAGTATTATGCGCGCCCCCGTGACGAACGAGCTCCCAGCCCACTGCGTATCGCGTCACGTCGTGCGAGTCAGATTCGGTGAGACCGACCTCATGGGGATCGTCCACCACGGGACCTACATCTCGTATTTCGAGGTGGGGCGCGTGGAGTACATGCGGCGGCGCGGCCTCGACTACAACTCCTGGACGCAGCTCGGCATCCACTTGCCGGTGGTGGAGGCTCACGTACGGTATCGCCGGACCGCCCGCTTCGATGAAGTGCTGTGCGTGGAGGCCCGGCTCACCGAGCTGACGCGCGTGAAAGTCCGCTTCGAGTACCGCTTGCTGCGCGGCGGACCGGGCTCCGAAGGCGAACTGGTAGCGGAAGGTTTCACTCTGCTTGCATGTGTCGACGACCTGCACGTACCCCGGCGCATTCCTCCCAACGCGGACGCCATCTTGCGCGGCCCCGAGCTGAATAACGAAGTCTTCCCAGAAGTGAAGGCGCTCGCCGTACGTTGACTGCTGCCGTAACGGAACCGAGCGGTAGTGGATCGAACGGTGCTAGGATGGAGAACGCATGAACGACGGGGCGCCGCCAGGACCCGATCCGAAAGCCATCCGCCCGTCCATGGTGGATTCAGGCTGGTCGGTTCCACCACCGCAGATTGAAGAGCCAGCGCTGCCTCCACCGCCGCCGTCAACGGGTGAGCGCCGACCCCAACCCGCCTCGCGACCATTGCCGAGCTACGAGGCGCACGAGACCGGTGTGCGCGACGTCACGATGGTCGATCGCGAAATTCAAACTCGCGCCAAGGCAATGCGCGAGAAAGAAACGCTACCTCCGCCGCGACGCGCGTCGGCGTTTCCGCCGCCACCGCCCGTGGTGCGTTCACAAGGCGCTCCCGTGGGGATTCGCGGTCCCGGTGCGCTGGCCTCGCCGTTGCCGGGCAGCTCGCGTCCGCCGCCACCGCCTTCTCGGCCATCAGCGCCCCCTGCATCCCCCTCGCGTCCGCCAGCGCCGCCAGCGCCGCCGTCGCTGCCGCCCGCTCCCGCCGGCGCCGCAACGGACGCGGAAGCACACGGCGTTTCCGCGGCGCGCAGCGCGGCTACCTTGATGCGGCCGCGAACTTCACAGAGCCCGCAACCTCTGCCGTCGTTCGGGGCGGCGCTTGCACAGCGCGTGCGCTTTGCCGGGGGTGAAGTGCCGTTGTGGAGCTTGGTCACGCCGCTCGTGCTGTTGGTCGCGCTGGGCACCGCATTTGCGGCCGCTGCAGTGACCTCCGCCGCGGACCCGAATGCCGCTCAGCCCCCGAAACTGAGTGCCGAACCGTCGGCGTCGGTAGCCCAACTGCCCGCGCCCTTGCCGCCCGCGCCACTGCCCGGCCTCACCGCGAGCGCCGAGGACAAGCCGAAGCCGCTCACTTTGTTGGAACGCGTGGCGGTCGGTGACGACGCCGCCGTCAAAGAACTCAGCGCCAAGCCCGTTTCGGATTTGCGAGTGGCAGAGGCCATCGCCCTGTCCCTCGGGCAAAGCGCACAAGACGTGCGTGCCGCTCGCGCCCTGCGCGACCGCGTCGATCACGACCCTGGCTTAATCAAAGATCCGGATGTGCTGACGCAACTCCGCCGTTACACGGAAGACCCGGAGACCGCGCGTGATGCGCTATCGGCGATAGCCAATGTACCCGGGCCCATCAGCGCGGATTTAATTTACGAAGTGTGGACCGCCACGGCCTCCCGCACGACAGCCACGGATCTCGCGCGCTCGCTGATTTACAGCAAAGAAGTGCGCGCGAAGGCGTCACCAGCGCTGGCCATCGCGCTAGACGTGCGCGACGCCGATACCTGCGAGAAGAATCGCGATCTGATCGATCGCGTGACCGCGGATGGGGATCGTCGCACGTTTCATGTGCTCGGCAAGCTGACGCGCAAGTACGGCTGCGGCGCAAACAAGCGCGCGGATTGTTACGCCTGCTTGCGTAGCGGCACGGATCTGGACGCCGCGATGAAAGCTGTCAAAGCCCGCCGCGAACCGCACCCATTCGGCAGCTAGTGCCCCGCATGTGATGTGGCATCAACAATCGCAAGCGTCGGCTTCGCGGCATGCGCTGCACCGTCGCGATGGCCTGTTTCGCTGGGGATTCGCCCGGAACCCCACGCCTGCTTCGCGTCCGCCTGGTGTCCACCGGTCATTCACCACGCAACTAACGTCACGAATTTCGGAGACAAGACACTAAAAGCGCACGGTGAATTCACCGTGCTCCGGCCCGTACAACACGACATCAATCACGGGCTTGCCCTCACGACTGAGCACGACTTGTTCCAGCGTGCCGATTAAGCCGCAGTCGATCCAACCGGGAAAGCCGTGCACTTCGAAATGCACGGTGCCCGCCTGCGGTTCGCTAGCGACGACGGTGTGCGTCGGGTCCGTCACTTTCCACATCGCAGGCATGCGCAGCAACGCTTCACGAGGGCCAAGCGTCATCGAGCGCACGACTTGCCCTGCGCGCGACGCCAAGAACACTTTCACGGTGTCGCGGCCCAAGAGCCGCAACCCCTCGAGCAGGGGCGCGTGCGGGTGCCGATGCCGAGCAACGGCATGCAGCCAGCGCAACGCGTCCGCGAATGGATAGTCGAGGAATGGCTGGTATTTCCCGTGTCGCGGCGCCGCCTGCAGCGTCGCCCACACCTCGTCGATGTGACCGGTTTCGAGTCGCGACACGAGATCCGCCAGGTACATGCCCTTGGTGGTGATCTCCGGACGGATTGCTGCCACGCGCGCTTCCGCGTCCATCTGACCCTTTAGTGAAACCCCTGGCAGCACCCGAGACCGCTGCGGAGTTGGGAAGCGCTTCTCCGTCGTCAACAGACGCCCAGCATGCCACAGCTATGTAGATCGCGACGTCTGGTAGCTCGGGCATCGCGCGAAGCACGTTAACCAAGGTTCTTGGTCGCACAGCCACCCACCAAATGGACAGCAAACGGGCCGCATTTCCGGGCAAGACGGAATAGCGCAGATCATTCTCGAAAGCCGGGCGTATCAGTGAAAGCTCGGGGCGCCGCGTCGCGTTCTAGCTGCACGAGACCCGCCCATGAACCCACGAACGCTCGCTTTCGGTCGTCTGAATCCCGCTTTCCTGGTGCTTTCGGGCGCGCTGTCGGTGGGCGGTTGCACGAACAAGCCGCGGGCGGCGGAAGCGACGGCCGGGCGCGGCAGCGTGCTGCACGTGCTCGAGCCAAATGCGGGGCCCGGCGTTCAAGTGTGCGACCCGAAAGGCGCAACCTGCGTGCGCGCGCTGGTCGGGACGCGTGTGCCGGCGGGCTCGGTGCTGCGCAGCGGCGCGCAAAGCAGCGCGCAGATCCTGCTCGCTGATGGCAGCCATCTGTCGCTCGATCACGATAGCGAACTCGTGCTGCCCAGCAATGGCGCGCGCCACTCGCGGCTGAACCACGGCGCCATCGCGTTAGAGCTCGCCGGCAGCTCCGCCTCGCATGCGCGCATCGATGTGAACGACGCCACGGTCGAGCTCAACGCGGGCAAGATTGCGCTGCGCAACGGCGTTGACTTCGCGATCTTGGACGTGGTCCGCGGCGAGGCGAACTTCAGCCAGGCCAGCGCAGCCCCGCTGCACGTGCGCGGCGGTGAAGAAGCGCGCTACTACCGAGGTTCCGCGCCATACGTCAGCTCCGGTGCTATTTTGGCCGAAGCCGTCTCGTTCAGTGACTCACCGCTCGATACTGCCGAATCGGGATCGGCCAGTCGCGGGCTCGGCGAGTTGACCGCGAACAAACCCGGCGCAACGGAAGAGCTCCGCTCGGCCGTGACGCTCGCCGCGCACAGCGTGCGGGTGCGCATCGCGGGCGCGATGGCGCGCACCGAAATCGACGAAGTGTTCGAGAACTCCACGGACGACGTCTTGGAAGGCATTTACCGCTTCCCGATCCCGAGTGACGCGAAAATCGAGCGACTGGCGCTGGAAGTGGACGGCAAACTCGAAGAGGGCGCGTTCGTGGAGCGCGACCGCGCCGCGTCGATTTGGCGAGGCGCCATCGTGCACGCCGCGCCCAACGCGCGCCAGCAAATCACGGACGACATCGTGTGGGTGCCCGGCCCGTGGCGCGACCCGGCGCTCTTAGAGTGGCAACGCGGCAGCCGTTTCGAACTCAAAATTTTCCCAATCCCGAAGCACGGGGAACGCCGCATCGTGCTCGCTTACACGGAAGCCGTACGCCCGGTCGGCGGAGTGCGTCACTTCACGTATCCGTTGCCGGTCGACCCGGGTGGTACAACGGCGATTCGTCACTTCGACGTGGACATCGAAGTGCGCGGGCAAGATCCAACGTTCGCGGTGCGCGGCTCGGGCTACCCGCTCACGAGCAGCGATCGTGACGGCACACGGGCGCTCACGTTCAGCGCCGACAACTTCACACCGAATGGCGATCTGAGCGTCGAGTGGGCGACCCCCGGACGGCACAGTGAACTCACGAGCTTCGGCTACCGCGCGGGCGACGAACGCTACGCGCTACTCACGCTGCGCCCCCAACTGCCGCGCACAACGGTGGATCGCGTACACGCCACGGTGATCGTCGTCGACTCTAGCCGATCCATGTACGGCGAAGGGCTGGAACGCGCCAAGCGCCTCGCCACGCGGCTCACCCGCGAACTCGACCCTGCGGGCGCCGTCACCGTACTCGCCTGCGACAACACTTGCCGTGAAATGGCGCAATTTATCAGCCCAGGCCCCGCCGCGGCAGTGCAGGCACAACGCTTCCTCGAAAGCATCACGGCCGAGGGCGCGTCGGACCCGACGCAAGCCATCACAATCGCCAATCGGGCGCTCTCCGAAGCGCCCGCGGGCCAGGTCAAAGACATCATCTACATTGGGGACGGCACGCCCACGGTCGGCCCAATCCGCGCCGCGACGGTCACGGCTGCGGTGCGCGACGCCCTCGCCAACTCACCAACTCGCCTGACCGCGGTGGCCGTGGGCAGCGCTTCGGATTTGGACACGTTGGGCGCGATGGCGCGTGCCGGTGGCGGCTTGGTTTTGCCCTATGCGCCAGGGCAAACCTTGAACGAGGCCACGCTCGGCGTGCTCAGCGCCACGTACGGCAGCGCGCTGCGCGACGTCGAGGTCGTACTGCCTAGCGGGCTGCGCGCGGCAGCACCGGGCAAGCTCGATACCATCCTAGCCGGCAGTGAAGCCAGCATCAGCGCGCGCATGGATTCGGACACGGTCGACGGACCGCTGATCGTGCGCGGCAAACTCGACGACACGGTGTTCGAGCAACGTTACGACGTACACGTGTCGGCCTCGGACAACGCCGGCAACGCCTTCGTGCCGCGAGTGTACGCCGCCGCGCGCATCGCAGATTTGGAGCAAAATGGCGGAACTGAAGCCAAAAAGGAAGCGCTCGCGTTGTCCACCCGTTTCTCAGTCGCCAGCCGTTACACGTCGCTCTTGGTCTTGGAGAGCGCGGCCATGTTGCGCGCGTTCGGTCTCGACACCACCGTCAAGAACAACCGCTTCACCGGCGAAGATGTCGCCGAGCAAAGCGAAGCCAAGGCAGAGCTACCCGTCGACGACAGCGAGAACACGGACACGCTAGGCATGGCCGACAAGAAGGACCCGGGCGGCCTCACCCACGCCTACGCCGCGCGTGAAACCGCTCCGTCACCTGCTTCGACGCCGAAAGCCGCGGCGTCCATGGGGAGGACGTCCAGCGCTGGTTCCGCCGCAGATCTCGACGACGGCTTCGCGCAGCCGCCCCCCATTCGTCGACCTGCCGCCGCCTCGCTCAACCGCCTCGCCCAACCGATGGCGCCGGACTTCCCGATGCCCGAGCAGCGTCGACGCATGGTCCCCATGCGCCGCGTCTGGGATCGCAAGGGGCAGGTCAGCACACACGCCATGGTCCCGCGAGCCGCAAGCATCACCGCCGTGGCGGATGCCGAACGCGCCCTCTCGGCCGAACCGGATCGCCGTTCCGCCCTCAAAAAGGCTTATTCGCTGTATGCTGCGAGCGCGGATCTGGGGCGTGCTGCAAGCCTCGTCGAACATTGGCTGAGCAAAGAACCGCTCGATCCCGACGCGCTCACCGCCCGCGCCGACCTCGCCGCGCGACGCGGCGATCGCGAACTGGCCGTGCGCATGCTGGGCAGCGTCGTGGATGTGCGACCCGACGATGTCGGCGGTCAAAAACGGCTCGCTCGTTTGTACCGCTGGTCCGGTCGAGCCGACTTGGGTTGCCGACACGCGATGGCGATTGCCGAACTGCACGCGAGTGACGCGCACCTACTCGCGGACGCTTTGCGCTGCGCTCGCTCCGGCAACGATGCCCGTTGGGCCAGTGACGCTCTGTCCCTTGCGGACGAAAAGACAGCGCGCTTAGCCGAAACGCTCGCCTCCGGCGCGGCACCCGACGACACGCGCTTGCTGGGCGACCTGCGCGTCGAAGCCACGTGGTCCGAAGACGCGGACCTCGACTTGGCCCTGCTGCACCCCGACGGGCAACGAGTGTCCTGGCTCGGCGCGCCTACGCATGAAGTAATCAGCGCGCGCGACGTGCTGACTCATGGCTGCGAAGGGCTCGCGCTGAACGGCGCAAAACCGGGCGAATACGTGGTCGAAATCGTGCGTTCCAGCGCGGACTCGGGCCCCGTGCGCGGCGAGCTCACCGTGTTCGCCGCAGGCGAGACCCGCCGCATCCCCTTCACCCTCGAAGGCGAACGAATGACGGTGGCCCTCGCCGAAATAAAGATGATCCCGCGCCTCATCCCGCTCGCGACCGACGACGACTTTCCGTCGATCGCCGAGTGAATGCCGGGATTGTTGGGGTGGGGCGCTCGCTCGCCCCACCAAGCACCTCTCAGCTGCCTTGCGCGGCCTTGATGAAGCCCTCGAGCTCGGTTTCACTCACGACCCGCATCTCGACCGCGCGCACGATGCCGCCCTTGTCGATCACCATCAGCGTCGGCAGGCCAGTGACGCCGAATGCGTTGGCGGCGATGTTGTCGCCGTCGAATAGAATCGGATAGGCGGGCGCATGGTCTTCTACGTAGTGACGCGCGGCCGCCAAGTCGTCGCTCGTGTTCACTCCGTACACTGCGAGTTGGGGGCCACCGAGGCGTTTCGCGAGGCGCGCGACAATCGGCGCTTGCTGCATGCACGGGCCGCACCAGCTCGCGAAGAAGTCGAGCAGCACGGTCTTTCCCTGCAGATCAGAGAGTCTTTGGGTCTTGCCGGGGCCGTCCGCACTGAGCGCGGGCAGCATGAAGTCCGGCGCGGGGTGACCGACGAGCGGCGAATCCGAGCCTGGGCGATGCCGACTGAGGCGCGGCAACCCAAACAACCCCAACCCGACACTCGCGACGATGACCGCGATCGCGATCACGTAGCCCTGCCGCGCGTCGTGCTTGGAATGCGCACGCTCGCTCATAACAACCCCGTGCGCGCGTCGGCATCTGGACGAGCGGAGTGGCCCGGCTCTTCGAGTGCGCGCTCGGCTGCCCGCGTCCCAAGCACCGGCAAACGCACGCGCAAGCGCGCGCCGCCCAACTTGGACTCCCCGGCGCGAATAGTTCCGCCGTGCTCAATCACAACCTTCTTCACAATCGATAGTCCCAAACCGGTGCCTTCGTCCTTCGTGGTCACGTACGGGTCGAAGACCGTTTCACGGAGTTCGACTGGAATGCCCGGACCATTGTCCTCGACATCCAAATTCCAAAAGTCCCCCTCGCGCTCGAGATGCACCAACACTTCCCCGCTACCGCGCGGACGAGAAAGCAACGCCTGCGCGGCGTTGCGCAGCAAATTGTACAGCACGCGGCCCAGCATCTGACGGTCGATCAGCGCCTCACACGGCCCCGGAGGCAAGTCGAATTCGACGCTAATTTCGGCCGCCTTTCCCAGTGAAAGCAGCTCATTTAGAGCGATTTCCGTGCTGTCGCGCTCGCCTTCGTGCACGCCGAAGCGCGCCGCCTGCTCGCGCAGGAACTCGGCCAAGTTCGCACTCTCCAAGCTGGCTTGCGGCAAGCGCGCGAAGTCGGAGAACTCACCGACCAAACGGCGCAGCGTGCCCACTTCGTCTTCGACAATCTCCAGCGTGGTATCGACCAAGCGCTGATAGTCCGGATCGCCGCCCGCGTAGCGGCGATGGATCTCTTGCACCGCGAGCTGAATGGGCGTGAGCGGATTTTTGATCTCGTGGGCGAGCCGGCGCGCCATTTCTTGCCAAGCGCTGATGCGCTGCAAATATTCGATGCGCGCGCGGCTGGATTCGACTTCACCGAGCATGCGGTTGAACGCGCCGGCAAGGTCTGCAATCTCGTCCCCGCCGCCTTCCGGCACGCGGATGCTCAAATCACCCTCACCCACCAACAACGTGGCCCGCGCGAGCTCCGCAATGCGCTTGGAGACGCCGCGCGCGAGCAAGCTGCCGACACCGATTGCGGCCACAATGGTAATGCAGAGCAATGCCGAGAACGCGAGCACATAGCTGCGCTCATCCGCCTCGCGGCGCTGCTCGACTTGTTTGTACGTATCGACGAATTGGCTCATCTCGCTGAGCTCGTCGAAATGGCTCTTATCTGCGGCAAATTGCGCGGCAACCTGCAGCGTGTCTTCGCCTTCGGGCACGTCCGTCAGGGGCTTCAGGACCTCCAGCTGGTTCTCGTGTGCCGGGTCGAGGGGCTTGGCACGCTTGACCTCGGCCAGCACCTTGCCATCCGGATCGCGCACGGACAGTGACACCAGGCTCGGGTGATCAGCGAAGGCGTGTTGCAATGCTGCCTGCAGCGCCACGGGATCACCGCCCCTAGCCGCGCGCCGCAGCTCCGGGCGCAGCGAGATCTCCGCGGCCTCCTGGCGCATCAACGCTTTCGCGTTGCGCGCGAGCTCTTGGTAGAGCCCGAGCGAGCGGTCGAGGTGCGAGCCCACGTCGGGAATGAAGAAGCGTGCGGACGTCTGGCGCACCGTGCTCTCGGCCAGCCAGATTGCGGCCAACAGAGGAATCAGCGCGGTCAGAACGATCGCGAGCGCCAAACGGCGACGAATGCGACCCGAAGCGGCCACTCAGTCGTGCTCCCGCTTCTCGCGATCGCGCTCGAACAGCCCGACCAACACGGACCAGGGATCGAAGCCGAGCAGCGCGGATAGATCGCGCGACACGAACGCCTCGGCCCGACCGAGCAGCGGCGACAGCGCGCCACCCGCACCAAAGCGCTCGGCGAGCCCGCGCAAGCCGGCAAATGCCGCCCGCCCGACGTCGACGCCGAGCGGCACGGCAAGGGCCGGACTGGCCGGCGAAATCAGCAATTCGCGCGACGCCACCGCCAGCGCAAACGCGCCAGGCGCGGCGTCCTCAGCCAAGCTTTGAAAGGTGAGTAGCTCGCCGAAGACACCCAACGAAAGCGGGCCGACGTTGCGCTCGGCTGCAGCCGCGAAGTGTCGGTAGTCACGCCGGAAGTCACCAGAAAGCAGACCCATTTGCGGGCGCATTTCATCCGGACCCACGATGCGGTCGAAGCCCAGGCCGCGGCGGCGCAGGACGATCCCCGTGTGCAGCTCGCCATGACGAAATACGCCCAGCGCGATCGCTTTGCCTTCCCCACACAAGGTATCAAGCGCGGCGCTGATCATGCGCGAACCCGGAACCGGAATGTCGGAGAAGCGCTTGGGCCACATCGCAATCAGGCCCTCTGCTTCAAGCTCGCGTAGAGCCCGCAGCAACTCAAGCGCCTGCTCCAGGTACTCTTGGCGCGGCCGCAGCCGCTCGGAGAAACGCTCGACCAGTTCTTCGAGCGCGCCCGCCGAGAGCTCGACCGCCCAGCTCGCCCCATAGCGGTCCGCGAGTTCCGGTAGCTTCATCGGCCACTCCGCGCCGGCGAGATCCAGGCGGCCGCGCTTGGTGTGAAGCAGCTTGCGCAGGCGATTGCCTGTCGTGACCGCGACCACCCCGCCCCGGGCGCCCGGGCGGACATCGGGCACGTCGTCGCTCGCGGCCCCTGGTGCACGAAAGACGTCGGCCAGGCGTTGCCAGTCGGTTGCGGTGAAACCCTCGAACGAGACGTCCTGCGTGATCACGAGGCCCGGAGTATAGTCCCAGGCGATGCCCGAGCAGGATAGATCCCCCGAAGCTT
>JBDTJC010000047.1:0-24288 GCA_039936055.1 Polyangiaceae bacterium
GCAAGGATTTGCCCGAGTTTCGCGTCGGTGACACGGTCGCCGTGCACTACAAGATTGTCGAAGGCGACAAGCTGCGCGTGCAGGTGTTCAAGGGCGTCGTGATCAAGCGTCACCGCGCCGGCCTGCAGTCGACGTTCACCGTCCGCAAGGTCAGCTTCAACATCGGCGTGGAGCGCATGTTCCTCCACAATTCGCCGCGTATCGAGAAGCTGGAAGTGGTCTCGAGGGGCGTCGTGCGCCGAGCCCGCCTGTACTACTTGCGTGATCTGACGGGCAAAGCTGCCCGCATTCAGGACGAAAAAGACCGCTGAAATCGCCCGCTGGACCCACGCGGGGGCTCCGCTGCTGCTTTCGTTAGCTGCCTGCGGAGCCCGCACCTCGTTATTCGAGGACGACGTGAGCCGCTTCGGTTACGGGATCGCCGGCACTTGAAGCACTGGGTCGAGTTCCGCTGGCTTCGCGCAAGCCAGCGGTTCGATTTGTCTATTTGCGCACCCAGCGCGGGCGCACGTTTCCGGTGGCGCACGCAGCGCCGGCACTTCGTCGTGCCTGACAACATGCGAGCACACCCGTGACCCACGTGCATTGGCCGCCGGCTAACCGAACCACACAGCGGTAACGAAGATCGCGGGAGCTGAATCGTTTCGACCCGGACAGCCTCAGCACGCGCGTTGCCCTTGAAACCCGCCACGCGCGGCGCTCCCGATTGTGTTGCGCGCACGGCTATCGCGCCAAATGTCGCACGGGGAAGCTGCCGCGAACCAGCCCGCGGGTCGGTGGGTCGCCGTTGCCGTCCCCGCGCCTGGCTAGCGTTTACTGCGTAAACGCGCGATAAACCGGGTATGCTCGCCGTGCTGGACCGCGCAAGTGGGCGAGGCACAGCTCGAGCTCGGGAGTTTTACACATGAACTTGTGCACGCGGTGCGGCGCGACGAACCAGCCCACCAGCAAATTCTGCTTGTCTTGCGGCAATCCATTGGCCGCCGCGGCAGCGCCTACGCCCGGCTACGGTGCTCCTCAGCCTACACCGCCCGCTGCGCCGCAACCCGCGGCGGCTTGGGGACCACAACCGCCCGCTCCCGCTCCACCGCCCGCCCAACCCTGGCCCGGTGCGTCGCCGCCCGCGCCTCCTGGCTATGGCGCTCCGCCGCAGCCGGCGTGGAACCCAGCAGCGCAAGACCCCGGCGGCTTTGCGCCGGCACCCGCCGCAGACCGCGCGCGCTTTGGCACGCCTGAGGGCATGAATCCATTCGGCGCCACCGTCGGTCCGAATTTCGGCGCGGGCCCGCCGCCCGCGCAGGCCTACGCGCCGCCGCCCGCGCAGGCCTACGTGCCGCCGCCCGCGCAGGCCTACGGCGCGCCCGCCCCGGCTCAACCGCAGTGGCCGCCGACACCGGCCCCCGCGCAACCGTCCCATGATCCCTCGGCGTTCGCGGCCACCGCGCCGCCGCCCACCACGGACGAGCACGAAGCGAACATTCGGCGCAGCCAAGCCCCGGTGCACCCGTCTGCGCCGCCGATCACGGGCGCGCCCGCACCTACCGCCCCGCTCGGCCCAGGGCGCGATCCGGAAGCGGTCGAAGCCGGCGCCATTCGCGCGCTCGCTGGCTTCTTGGTCAGTTATGATCAGAGTGAGCTCGGTGTGTTCTGGCCGCTGTATCAAGGTCAAAACGTGCTCGGTCGCAAAGGCGCCGCGCCCGGCTTGGACATCGAGATCGACAGCCCGACCACCTCTTCACGTCATGCCGTGGTGTACGCCGCCGCGCGTCCCGGTCGCCTGAAAGTCGAAGACGGCGGCAGCACCAACGGCACGTTCCTGAACGACGCTCAATTGGACCGCGGCAAGAAGTTCGAGCTGCGGGACAACGACGTGCTGCGTTTCGGTGGCTTCAACGTCACCGTCAAAGTCATATGATTCGCGCGCTACTCCGGGCTCCCTCCGAACTCACTACGAACCTCGAACGAACAGGGCAGTGATGCAGCTTTCACGATCTCATAGCGAAACGCGCCGGGCGCTCATCGCACTTTCATGCATGCTCGTCAGCTGGCTCGTCGCGCTCGGCGCACAAGCCTCGCCGGAAGCCAAGATCCTGCGCGTTGACCCGCGCGCGGCGCAGGAAAACGGCAACCCGGTGCTAACCACGGTCGTGGAGGTGTCGCAGAGCAAGCGCGTCAGTGACGCCACGGCAGAGTGCGGCGCCCTGACCGGCAACGGCCAGCTGGACTGCATGAGCAACGCGCTCGAAAAGCCGTTCGCGCTGTACACCCCGTTCCCGTTTCCGTCGGCGAACGCAATCTTCACCGTCGCGGTGGATGGCACGGACATCCCGGCCAAGTTCGTCAGCGACGCGAGTTGGGGCGACAGCCTTCAGCAGCCCGGCGTCGGCACGGCGTGGCTGATCTTGGTCGATGCCGACCGGCGCATGGGGAAAAGTTTCACGGACGCGCGTCAGCTTGCCCAGCAATTCGTGCTCGGCATGGGCGCGAACGACATCGTCAACGTGATGTTCTTCAACGACCGCCAGGTCGTGAAGGATTCGAAGTGGGTCAGTGCCGCGCAGCGCGCCAAAGCCACGAGCATGCTCAACGCGACGACCGAGACATTCGCGTCTTCGGGTCGCAATCGCTCACTGCTCACGATCATCAAGACCGCAGCAACGGACGGCTTCGGTGCGCTCGGCAACGTCGGTGACGACGTCGCCGTCCCGCTGCATCAAGCGATGATCGTGCTCTCGGATGGCTTCGGCGGCGCGGACCCCTCGACCACTGGTCCGGGCGCGCTACAGCTGCAGCAGTACCTCACCGGCGGCCGCTTCCCCGAGGACAACACGGCCCTGCCGAAGACGCCCGTGCCGGTGATCAGTGTCTGGTATCCGCCGGGCGTCGTGGATGAGTTCCGCCAGAACTCGCTCGAGTTCATGCAGAACATGGCCAACACGGACATCGGCGGGTTCTTCACCGTGATGCGTGAGGGTCAGGGCACGCGCTCGAACGCCATCGTGAGCACGGTGCGCCAGCGCTTCTCGAAGATGCACATCGTGAAGTGGCTCGCCTCGTGCGTGGCCCCCACGGTGACGCAAAGCTTCAAGCTCGTCTTCAACAACGTCAAACCGCCCATCTTGGGCGACAACACGTTCAAGGACGTCCCCGTCGGCATCGATCCGTCAACGTGGCCGCTGAACGTGAACGTTCAGTACACGCAGGACACGGCCAAGGCGCAAGGCGGCGTGTACCCGAGTGGCAGCTTCAAGGTGTATGGGGACTTCTGCTGGGGCGGAGAAAAAGACCGCGCAGAAGTGTATTTCTTACCCTCTGGGCAGCCATTGCCGACCGCGCTCGCGGGCGCCGACATCGACCAAGCAAAGCGCACCCAGCAGCAGCTAATCGCGATGGGCATGAAGGGCGCCACGATAGAGGCGAGTGACACGTTCGCGTCGTTCACCGCGCCCGCTACGGACAAGATCCTCGCCGGCTCAGGTGAGCAAGCGGTGGTACGGCTGGTTATTTATGACAACAAGGCGCACCGCACGAGCGGCGTGACCTCGACCAGCATCATCCAACTCAAGGGCACCACGCAGCCTTTGCCGTTGCTGCTGATCCTGAGCGGGCTGCTGGGCCTAGTGGTGATCGCACTCTTGATCATCGTCATTGTGCGCAGCGGCGGTAAAAAGCGCGGCGGTGGCGGTGGCGGCGGTGGCCCGTCGCCAGTCGTCGCTGGCGGCTACGGCGCTCCGCCTGGTCAGGGCTATGGAGCGCCCCCCGGCGGCTACGGCCCTCCGCGCGCACAAGGCAACGGCGTCAGCCCGGAGTTGATGTACGGCGGCAGCGCGCCCGGCCAAGTCTACGGTGGGCAAGCGCCGTCACCGCAGGCTCCGCCACCGAATCCGTACGGTGGGAGCGCGTCGAGCGCGCTGCTGCAGTGCTCGGCGGGTGTGTTCACCGTGCTCCAGGGTCAAGAAATGCGCGCTGGTCGCGATGCGGCGCAGTGCGGGATTGCGCTGGCCGAGCCACGCATCTCCGCCGTCCACGCCACGTTCAAACTCGAGAGCGGGCAGCTCATCGTGCGTGACGAGAACAGCAACAACGGCACCCTGGTGAACAACAATCGCTTGTCGCCCGGCGTGTGGGCGCCCGTGCCCAACGGCTCGGTCGTCCGCCTCGGCCCGGTCGAGTTCACTGCCCGCGTGCAGTGAGCTTCATAGGCAAGCTCATGATCCCTGGTTTCGGAAAAGCATCGATCGTCATTGGTAGTGCAGCTCATTGCGATGTCCGGCTCGGAGCGCCGGGCGTCGCGGCCGAACACGCGCGCATCGAGCATCGCGGCGGCGGGAATTTGGTATTCGTCGACGCCGGCGCGGGGCCGTCATTCGCCAACGGCGCGCCGCTCGCGCCGGGCGAAAGCAAGCCCTTCGACTTCCACACGGAGTTCGCAGTCGGCCACGCCGCGGTGCCCAAGGCGCACCCCGCGATCACGCTGATGTTGCTGGAACGCGGCAAGGCGCCGTTCACCCCCGGTCAGCTCGTGTTCGGCCGGGATCCCGCACGCTGCAACGTCACCATTCATCACCCGAACGTCTCCAGCCACCACGCAACGTTTCAACTCAACCCGCTCGGCATCACCGATCACAATTCGACCAGCGGCACGTGGGTGAATCAGCAACGCCTGCAGCCAAACCAACTGACTGCGCTCGACCCGCGCGGTTTCGTGGCCCTCGGTCCAGTCGCGGTGCCGGTGGATTTGGTCATGCACCTCGCGGGAATTTTCGGAGCCGGTGCTGCGCCCGGTCAAGCTCAAGCGGCAGGGCAGCCGGGCACCGCTCTCGCCCCTCAACACCCGGGCGAACCCGCTCCCGCGCAGGGAGATCGCGCCACGCCGCGCCCCAAGCACAAGACTGTTGTCGGGCAGATCCGCGTTGCTGATTCGAATCAGGGCACCAAAACCATCGGTCGCACGCCCGACAACGACATCCAAATCCCGCATCCGCAGGTGTCGAGCCGGCACGCCGTGTTGCATGTCAGCAATGGCCAGCTGTTCATCGAGGACAAGGGGAGCGCCAACGGCACGTACGTGCGCGGGCAGCGCATTCCCCCCAACCAGCGCATCCCCGTGCAAAACGGGGAGAAGGTCCTCATCGGTCCGATGCCGCTGCTCCTGCAAGCGGCCGGCGGTGAGATCGCCGTCGTGGTGGAAGACGCGGCGCACTGGGAAGGCCGCCCGCTGTACGAGATCGAAGCCTGGGACTTGCTCATGCAAGTGCCAGACCGCGACAACCCCGGCGAGCTGAAAACCCTACTTGATCACGTCAGTTTCAAAGCGCTGCCAGGCGATCTGATCGCGCTCATGGGGCCGAGCGGAGCGGGCAAGACCACGCTGCTGCTCACCTTGAATGGCTACCTCCCGCCCTCGGGCGGTCAGGTACGCATCAACGGCGAGGACCTGTACGCGATTTATGACGCGCTGCGCGGGTCCATCGGCTACGTGCCACAGGACGACATCGTTCATCCGGAGCTCACGGTTTGGGAGGCCGTGCGTTACAGCGCGAAGTTCCGTCTGCCTCCGGATTACTCGGAAGAAGAAATCGAACGCCGCGTGCAAACCACGCTCGCACAGCTCGGTCTCGAAAACGTCGCCCATCTTCAAATCGGCAAGCCCGAAAAGAAGATCTTGTCCGGCGGTCAGCGCAAGCGCGTGAACATCGCCATGGAACTCGTCACCGACCCGGTGATCATGTTCTTGGACGAACCCACGAGCGGTCTCGCCGCGGACGACACCGCCGCCCTCGTGCAGCTGTTGGCCGAACTCGCCAAGCAAACCGGCAAAACGATCATCACAACGATTCACCAGCCGGCCAAAGAGGAGTTCGAAAAGTTCAATTTGGCACTGATTTTGGGCCCTGGAGGTTTGCTCACCTTCTACGGCTCCCCGAAGGACGGCTACCGCTTCTTCGGCTCTTGGCTGGAGCGCAACGGCAAAACGAACACCGTCGACAACCCGCGCGACATGTTCGACATGCTGAACCTGCGCGAGCGCCCGATCTTCGACGCGATGCGCGCACAGAACCCGAACGCGCCACGCTACGCCGCCCGCGCGCAAGCCGCCCGCGAGTGGAACGCCGAATACCTCAACCCGCAGAACCCGGTCTTTCAGAAGATGTTCTCCGGCAGGCGCGCGGTCGGCACGCCCACGGACCAACGCGGTGTGCCCGGCGGCCGCGGGGACAGCAGCGGCCAGTTTTGGCTTTTGTTCGGCCGTTACTTCAAGATCAAGATGCGTGACGTGGGCGGCACCGCGATCATGCTGCTGCAAGCACCGATCATCGGCGGCCTCTTGGCTTTGGTCTTCGGTGGACAGAAGGACGCCATTCCGTATTGGTGCCTGGGCGCGCTGCAAGAGCTGGCGCGCAAATCCGGCGGCGTCGGGGATGGCCTCACCCAAACCCTCAACGGCATGCAGGCCACTCCGGATCACTCAGGCTCGATCTTCTTCGTGGTCGTGGCCGCGGTCTGGTTCGGCACAAGCAACGCCGCGCGTGAGATCGTCAGTGAGCGGGCCATCTACATGCGCGAGCGCATGGTAAATTTGGGCCTATTCAACTACGTGTTCAGCAAATTCGTGCTGCTCAGCCTATTCTGCGTGGTGCAGTGCACGATCTTGCTCACGATTGTGTTCTTCTCCCTGGGCTACTCGGGCGGCATCGTGGCGTTCGGCATTTCGCTCGGCACACTGACGATCACGGCCATGAATTCGGTCGCCATCGGTTTGCTACTGAGCACCCTGGTCGGCAGCGGTGAAGCTGCCATGGCGCTCACACCGATCGCACTGATTCCGCAGGTCGTCCTCGGCGGTTTGATGGTCCCGATGACTACGAACCCGCTCTTGCAATGGCCCATGTACCTGATGCCCGCTCGCTGGGGCTTCCAGGGCCTGGTCGCCCAAGAACGCTTGGCGATCTTGACTGACGCCGCCTGGGTCATCGACATCAAGAAGCCGGACCTGACCAGCATCGAGAACTTCATCACCGCCGGCAAGTTCCGCTGCGCGGAAGCTCAGATCGCCAGCTCGGACTTCATGGGCGCCTGGGGCTTCACCAACTACAACCTGCCCTGGCTCCCCCCGGTCATCCTGGCCAGCATGATGTTCCTCACGCTGGTCGTGATCCTCATCGTGCTCAAGAAGCGCGACGCAATCTGAGGCACCCATGCGGCACAGCGGGCGAGCTTTTCTCGTAGTCTCGCTCGCTCTCGGGCTTTTTGCCCTCATTTCGAGGACGACCCGGGCGGACAGCGACTCCGCGCCGGCCCAGACTCATCCGGCGGTCCCTTCGCCCAACTTCCACTACGCGGACGCAACGTGGGACAGCGAAGTCCGCTTCCTCCCCGCAGCCACCCCCGGACCGCGCGTGCTCGTGTATCTGCACGGCTATTGCGGAGACATCAATGCGGTGGGCGCGTTCATCCCGGCCGCAGCTGCGCATGGCACGCTGATCGCGCTGCAGGGCGATCAACCGTGCAACGACAAGCCGGGGCGGTTCAAGTGGAGCCACGACATCCGCGGCCTCGACGCGCGCATTCAGCGCGCAGTACGCTTGGTCAACCGCAGTCAGGGGCTGAGCCTCGACCCGCATAACATCACCCTGTTCGGCTATTCCCAGGGCGCGGTGCGCGCCGAATCCCTGGCTCGCTTTTACGTCACGCACTACCCGCGCGTGATTCTGGGCGGCCCGCCGCGCCGCCCCAAAGCCGATCACTTCAAAGGGGTGCGCACGATTGCGGTGTTCGGCGGCGAAAAGGAAGACACGCACGACATGGTAGGCGGCGCCGATGACCTGGCTGCCAGCGGGCTCCGGGCCCGCTTTTTCCTGCTGCCCGGCGTGGATCATGGGGACTTCGGCGGCGCGTTGGCGGGCAACCGCGCCCTGGCCGAAATCCTGACCTATGTCTCGGGGGACGACGCGCCGCAGCCGAGCGAGCCGCCCAAGGTCGCCCACTGAGGCGCACGCACCGCTTTGGTGTTTCGCCGCGCGAGCGCAAACCTGGACTGCAGAGCACGGCGAGCCTCGTGATGTCCCAGACGAGGCTCAACCGCCTGGGCCGGGGCGAGAGCCGCCACAGCCTCTCAGTGGTCAATTTCGTTTAGGTGGGAAGTCAGCGTTCCCCGACTTCGATATGTGCTGGCAATTCTGAGCGCGAGCAGGCACCCGGACAGCCCCAGTTGCTGGCCTTCCACGGCCTCAGCGTCTACGCTGCCCGCCGATGGGAATGACCGTGGTTTGCCAGTCCTGCGGCGCGCGCAGAGCTTTGCCCACGTCGCTTTACGACGCGCGTGTGCGCGGCCGCGTCGTAAATATTCCCTGCAAAAACTGCGGCAAGGCGATCATTGTCGATGGCACCGTGCCGCCGCCGCCGCCGCCGGTCGCGGATGGGGACACCATCGTGCCCACCATCATCCCCAAGCAGGGCTCATTGCCGGCCATCGCAGTGAGCCTGGAAGCCCCCGTCGGCGTCGCCCCTGCGTTGCCCCCGGCCCGCGAAAAGCAGATCAGCCACGCGGACGGCCCGATTTCGGAACGCGGGCCCTCCGCACGCGTCGGGCGCTATGCGCTGTTCGAACAGTTCGCTTCGGGCGGGATGGCCACCGTCCACTTCGGGCGCCTCGACGGTGCTGGCGGCTTCTCGCGAGTGGTAGCGATCAAGCGCCTGTTACCGCACTTGGTTGCAAACAACGAGTTCACGGAGATGCTACTCAACGAGGCTCGCCTGGCCGCGCGCGTTCGCCACCCCAACGTAGTCGCAACGCTGGACGTCGTGGCCTCCAAGGGTGACGTGCTGCTCGTGCTCGACTACGTCGAGGGTGAAGCGCTGAGCACGTTATGCCGCGCGCAGGCCAAAGAAAAGCGTGACCTGGTGAGCGTGCCGATCGCGGTCGGCATCATGCAAGACGTGCTGCACGGCCTGCTCGCCATTCACGAGGCGACCGACGAAAAAGGCCACGCTTTGGATCTCGTGCACCGCGATATCTCCCCACCCAACGTGCTCGTGGGCGTGGATGGCGTGGCACGCGTGCTGGACTTCGGCATCGCCAAAGCACTCCAGCAGCTGGACGACTCCATGAGCGGCCGGCGCGTGGGCAAAATGGGTTACATGTCGCCTGAGCAGATCCAGGGTGAACGGCTCGACCAGCGCTCCGACGTATTTTCGGCGGGCATCGTGTTCTGGGAGCTACTCGCAATGCGCCGGCTGTTCCCCGCCGATCAACCGCAAGAGCGCATGGAGAGCATCCTGCGCGGCCAATATCCACGGCCGAGTTCGCTGCGCCCGGACGTGTCGCCCGAGCTCGACGCCTTGGTCATGAAGGCGCTCGAGCTCTCACCCGACGCGCGCTTCGCGACGATGCGTGACTTCTCTCAAGCCCTCGAGCCGATCGCGCGCCCCGCCACGCGCCACGAGATCGGCAAGTGGGTCACCGAGCTCGCTCAGAACGCGCTCGCCGAGCGCACCCGCATGGTCGCGCGCCTCGAAAATTGGGCAGAAGGGCCGCAAATCCCCCTCAGCTCCAGCCCGTTCGCCTCCGAGATCCCACTGCCGCTCAAACCGCCCACGGTGCCCCCACCCGAGGACGACCCCATCTCGACGGCGCTCCGCGACAACCTGAGCGTGAACGCGATCGCACTCGCGAAGGCCAGCCAAAGCCGACCTGCGCGCCCGTCCAATGCGCTGTGGATCCTGCTCGCGATTGTGATCGCGGGCCTCGTCGGGTACATCGCGCACCGCTGAGTTAACCGCGGCGCGCGGCGCGTTACCAGCCGCCCTGATCCTCTTTCTTCTTCTTCGCAGGCGCTGCAGCTGCGGGAGCTGCGACCGCGGGAGCTGCAGGCGCGACAGGCGGCTCGACTCCCGCCTTGTCGTTGACGGCCGTGGGCGCAGTGGGCGTAGCGGCAGCAGCCGGCTCCGGCGCCGCGTCCGAGTCCTTCTTCGGGCAAGCGGAGAGCAGCGCCCCGCATGCAATCAGCGCCGAGGCGCGTGCAATGACGACAAATCGCATACCAAAATCCTCCGCGGCGAAGCCCATCACGCCTCACCTCAGTTTCAAAGCGAAAACGGTGTAGTGTGCCAGCCGGAGTGATGCTTTCGAGGTCGAGCGATGGCGCGCAAGCGGTATCTGATCGTCGGTGACGGTGGAGCGGGGCTGACTGCTGCCGCGAGCCTCCGGCTGTCGGATCCGGAAGCGGTGATCGGCGTGTTCAGTGACGAGCCGGTGCCCGGTTACTACCGCGCGGCGTTGACCAACTACTTACTGGGGGAGCTGCGCGAAGATCAGTTGTTCGCGGTCGCACCCGACTTCTACCAGCAGTACGGGATTCATCGCATCTACACGCGCGTCGTCGGGGTGGACGTCGCGCGCTCGGCGGTCTGGTGTAGCACCAGCCCCGAGCCTGCCAGTTACGACCAGCTCTTGGTCGCATCCGGTGCACGCGCACGCGCGCCAACCTTCGACGGCGCGCACCTGCCCGGCGTGCTCACGCTGCGCACCATCGCGGATGCGCGCCAAGTGTACGACGCGGTCAAACTGCGCGGGCTGAAAACGGCCGTGGTGTTGGGTGGTGGCGCGCTCGGCTTGGAGTGGGCACATGCACTGCTCGAACACGGCGTGAAAGTGACGCTGATCGAACGCGCGCCACGCTTCATGCCCCGCGCGCTCGATGAAGTCGCGTCGGATTTGCTCGCGGTCCGCCTGCGCAAAGCCGGCATCGACGTGATCCTGAACGACGAAGTGCGGGTCGTGCACCCGGGCCCGCGCGGCGTGAGCGGCATCACGCTCGCCTCGGGGCGCAGCCTCCCGTGTGAGATCGTCGCCGCCGCGCTGGGCGTCGTGCCGAATTCGGATTTCCTCGCCAACACCGGCGTCACCCTGGCGCCCAATGCCGCGGTCGCAGTCGACGCGCGCCTACAGTCTTCCGTCGCCAATGTTTGGGCCGCGGGGGATGTCGCCTGCGTCGCGGGAGAGTGGCTCGCGCTGTGGGAACCGGCACGCTTGCAGGCGCGCGTCGCGGCGCAAAACATGCGCGGCGGTAAGGCCGAACATCGCCCTGGCGCGCACTACTTCGCCACGCGTCTGTTCGATCTGGACTTCGCGCGTATCGGTCGCATCGAGCGCCACGAAGGCAGCCAGGAGATCATCGACCTGCCGCGCGGCACCGGCATGATCGCGTACCGCAAGCTGGTGTTCGCGGGCGGGCAGCTGCGCGGCGCGCTGATGATCGGTGAACGCGCGCTCAAAGTACGCGCCATCGGTCGCAACATGAAGCGCCTGATCGATGCCGGGGTGGACGTAAGTGAGATCAAGCATCGCTTGCTGGACCCCGGCTTCGACGTGGAGGCATGGCTGGAGCGCAAACGGTTGGTCGAACGCCCCCCGGCGCTCGCAAAAACCACGCAAATTGCCGCGGCACAGCTCAAGCGCACGCAGATGGTCAGCCTGAGCAGCCTGATGCAAAACGGCACGCTGGCGTTGCAGGCAGCCGGTAGCGGCGGCACGGTCGCGTTGAACAGCGGCGCGCTGTCGGCGCGTGCCCCACAATCGTTCACGATGCCTATTGCCTCACGTTCTCCGCAATCCCTCGCGAGCGGGTTGGCCGCGCAGAGCGGCATGACGACGGCGATCCCGAGCGGGCCGCGTCGGACCCGCGTGCTGTCAATTGGTCTGCACGCGGAGACCGCGCCCGAAGCCAGAAGCAGCCTGGCTCCGATCGATGCACGGCTCGAGGCGCTCGGGCGGGTCTGGCCCATCACCCTACCAGTAACCAACCTCGGCCAATCGCCGGAATGCCAGATCCCGCTCCAAGATCCCGCGTTGAGCGCGTTCCACGCGCAGCTAGTACGCCACGACCAAGGCCTGTACATTCGGGATTTGGGCAGCAGCAGCGGCACCTGGGTGAACGGACAATGCTTGTTTGGGCCGCATTCACTGCGTGACGCCGATCAGATTCGCGTCGGCCGATCCGAATTTTTGTTTCGCTCCAGCGCACTGCCGAAAATCGCGCGGGAGGAGCAGCAGAAGAGCCTCGCTGGGCCACGCCTGGAAGTGCGCTCGGGTAGCGCCCTCGGCCTGAGCTTCGCCCTTGGCCCGAACCCGATCGTCGTCGGTAGCTCGCCGGATTGCGGCATTCGCCTGACCGACCCCAGCATGAGCCCGCGCCACGCCGAGTTGGGCCGCCACGGCGCGAGCCACACGCTCACTGATTTGAATAGCTCGTCCGGTAGCTCCGCGCGCGGCGCCCGCTTGGCACCCGGCCAAACCATCCTCCTCAGCGAGGGGGATTGGCTGCGCTTCGGCTCCGTCGATCTGCTCTACACCAGCGCCGCACGGGCGGACGCCCTCGCCGACCTGCGGCCCAGCGGGCGCGTGGTCATTACCTCGGGCGCGGACTCCGGTAAGGTTGCCAACGTTGAGGATCAACTCGTGATTGGCAGCGACCCGCGTTCCGGCTTGGTGCTGCAGAGCGCCCAGCCAGAGCAGTTGGAACTGCGCGCGCACGGCGGCAAATTCTGGGTGCGTGACCTAAGCGGCGGGCGTGCCTTCCGCGCGGGCTCCCCGGTCGGTCCTGAATACAGTGAGATCACGCACGGTGATCTGCTCTTGCTCAACGGCTCGGTCATGCTCCGCTTCGAAGAGGGCACATGAACGAGGCTGAACTCCGACTCAAAGCGCGCGTCGAAGCCGAATCGATGGCGTGCATCGGCTGCAATGACTGCATGTTGGCGTGTCCCATCCAGCAGTCCAAAGCGGTCACGATCGCTGAGCTAAACGCGGCCATATTTCTGCCCACGATTGAGCATCGCCACGTCGCGGATTTCGTGCTCGCGTGCACGCAGTGCAAGCAATGCGTCCCCGCCTGCCCGTCGGACCTGAACCGCGCCGAGATGGTGCTATTCAACAAGCTCAAGGTCGAAAACAGCGTCGCGGATTTTCAGCTTTCACTGCAGGCGCGCACCACCACCTTCCCCTCCGGCATGTCGCTGTACGCCTTGGCGGAGAAGCTGACGCACCTGGAGCTCTTCGCCGGTGCGAACCCGCAAGCCATGCGTCGCTTGCTGCTCAAATCCACGCTGCGGCTGCTCGTGCCGGGTGAAGACTTGTGCCAAGAGGGGGAGTTTCACGAGCGCCTGTGCGTCGTGCTGGATGGCTCCCTCGAACAAACCTCGCGCGGGCCGCGCGGCGAACGCATCCACATCCTGGTCATCGGCCCGGGTGCTTTCTTCGGTGAAATGGGCGTCTTGGCAGATGCCGCGGAGCCGTTCGGCGTCACCGCGCGCGAACGCGCCATCGTGCTCGAGGTGCCCAAAGTCGCCGTGCTGAGCCTGATGGATTTGTGTCCGGACTTTGGGGAGGCACTGCAATCCCTGTACGCGCGCCGCGCGCTGTTCAGTTATGCCAAGCAACCGCGGGGCCTTGGCGCGCTGCCCGAAGCCGCGCTGGAAGAATTGCTGACCGGCGCTGAGCTCGTACTGGTGCCCGCCGGCTCGGTGCTGTTCAACGTCGGGGACGCGCCACGCGACTTCTATTTGGTGCGCAACGGCTTCCTGCGCGCTCGACGCGACGCCGCCACCGGCCCGCTCGTGCTCACCTATTTTCGCGAGGGCAACGTCTTCGGTGTGCTCGGTCTACTGCACCGCGACACTGTGCATCGCTACACAGTGGAAGCCGTCAGCCGCGCGGAGGTGATCCGCATTCCAGGCGCGCTATTGGGCCAGGTGCTCGCGCGGCACCCCGCGGCGTACGGCCCGCTACTGAGCGGTTTCGAGGCCGAGCAACTTGCGCGTACTTTGGACGTGGGCTCGCTCCCACCCCCGCCCATGAGCGTCGACGGCAGTCGCCTGTCCGTCCTCCCCTCGAGCAGCGGGCGCCTCGGCGAGCAAACGCGCTCACCGATGGCCGAAGGTGTGTTGATGGAGGCAGGCCTCGCCAGCGGGCGGGAAGTCTTGGTGATCGATCAAACCCGCTGCACGAGCTGCGGCAACTGCATCGATGCCTGCGAGCGTCGTCACGGTTACAGCCGCCTGCAGCTGCGCGGCATTCAAGTCGACACGTACATGTTTCCTACGGCTTGCCGGCACTGCAGTGATCCGACTTGCTTGATGTGCAGCGTGAACGGTATCGTGCGGCTGCCCAGCGGCGAAATTCAAATCGTCAAAGACAACTGCATCGGCTGCGGCGCATGTGCCGAGCGTTGCCCGTACGGCAACATCAGCATGCACCCAGTCGTCCCGGAAAAGGCCGGTTTTTTTCCGAATTTATTAGACTTCTTGGCCGGCAAGCGCGCGCGCAAGGAAGCCCACGACGCACTCGATCCGAAGGTGCAGCGGATCGCCGTGAAGTGTGATTTGTGCGCGGGGCACCATGACTATGCGTGCGTCACCGCGTGCCCGGTTGCCGCGGCCTTCCGCGTCGATCCGGGCCGCATCGTGGTCGATCCCAATCGAGGGCTCTGAGCGTGGCGCAGGCGGGACTAACGAGACGGCTACGCTTCTTCGAGCGCCAATGGCCCTGGCTCGTGGGCGCGGCGCTGGCGGCGTTGTGCACAGCTAGCGTAGTCGCGCTGTTGGACGCCGGGCTGCTCGAGGAATACGAGTTCTTCCCCAGCATCAGCCGCGGCTACACCTTCACCGGCGTGGCGCTGGGGGTGAGCTCGCTTGCGCTGTGTGGCCTCGCGTTCTTCTATTCATTGCGAAAGCGCGGCCTGCAAGAGCACCTGCCGTTCGGCAAAAGCACGATGACGTCCTGGCTTTGGGCGCACGTGTACTTTGGCCTACTGGAGTTGTTCACGGCCTGCGCGCACGCCGGCTACGGCTTGATCTCGCTGCAATTTTCGACCGGAAAGCTGGCACTTCTCGCACTCTTCGGGATCGTCGTGAGCGGCCTCATATGGCGCGTGATTTACGCCGTAGTCCCCCGCGTGGCCGCGCGTGAAGTCGGCAATTACTCCGCCAACGCCAGCACGGCGCGCGCCGAATCGTTATCCGTGGAGATCGAAAAGCTGAGTGCTGGCTGCTCCGCGCGCTTTCATGAGGTCGCCCCTTGGGCCACAACGAACCAGCTCACCGACATCCAGATCCGCCAAGCGGCAGCCAGCTTGCCCCCGGAAGAGCAGCAGCGCTTGGTTGATGTCGTCGCGCTCACCGCCACGCGCCAGCTTGCCTTGGTCAAGGCGCGCAAACAGGCACGTTACGCGCGCACGCTGCAAAGGCTGCGCATTGCTCACGTGCCGCTCAGTCTATTGTTTCTGATCGCCCTGCCGCTGCATTTGCTGTTCGCGTACGATGTTCCTGCGCGCGTGCTACCGCTGGGCGCGGTCTCCGGCAGCAGCCTGGGTGGTTTCGAGAGCGCAGACAGCTGCGCCAACTGCCACGCGCGCACCGTGAATGAATGGCGCCAGTCGATGCACGCGCACGCCATGACCAGTCCGATCATGATTGCGCAGAGCAATCAGGTGCTAGCCAAGGTGCTAGCCCAGGCGTCGTACCCGGATCCCAAGCGGATATGCGTCAATTGCCATGGTCCGATTGGCGCGGCGCTGACCGAAGGCACTACGCTGCCAATCAGCTCGAGTTCGCAGCTGGGCGAGACCGCGCTGCTAAATGAGGGCGTTTCATGCACCGTTTGCCACCAGTGGGACGGCAAACCCGAAACTGCAAGCGGCGGCCTATCCCGCTTCCAAGACGGCTTGCGCCCCGGCCACGCCTACTTCGGCCCGATCAGCGACCCAGTAGGCAACGCTTTCCACCACAGTGAAGTCACGGCGTCGTTCCGAGAGCCCGAGCAGCTGTGCCGCAACTGTCACTCCGTTGAATACGACAAGAACGGCGATGGCCAACTGCACCGCGGTACGGACCTCGTGCTCCAAACACTGTTCGAAGAGTGGCAAGACTATCGACAGAATGGCGGCAGCGCGACCTGCGTGAATTGCCACATGCCCTTGCTGCGAGACACACGCGCGGCCGAACACGCAGACATTCCTTTCGAACAAGACCACGACGCCCCCGCTCGCCAAATTCATGACCACTCGTTCGTGGGCGCGGACTACCCGCTCGACGACGCTGCCGCGCGGGCGGCACTCAAGCCGGCGCGCGAGGCGCTGCTGCAGCGCGCGGCTGGGCTAACCGTAGTCGCCAATTCGCTTAAATTATCGAGCAACTCGCTCAGTTTTACGGTCGAAGTGAGCAACGCAGGCACCGGGCACAATCTGCCGGGCGGCTTCGCCTTCGTGCGCCAGATGTGGCTTGAGGTCACCCTGCGCGATGCCGCCGGCAGCACGCTGGATAGCTCGGGCCGCCTCGCGTCCCCGACGGATGACCTGTGCGACAGTTCGGTCATCGACGACCCGCAGAACCCGATGCGTTCCTTCCTACAAGGCTGCGTGAAGAGCGATCCACTACTCGTGAATTTCCAACAGTTGCTGCTCGACGTGACGGAGCCCAAACACGCGGCCGATGGCAGCGTCGTCGTCGACCGCCGCAATGAGCCGCTGCTGGAGCGCGCCCCCGGCGCGGTCGAGACCGCGATTCAGTACCTCACCTCGGGCGCCATCCCGCGCGTCCGTCCCTTCGACCACAAGCCGACTGCGGCGCTATTCGCGGGCGAGGCGCATGCTTTCCCGTACACCTTCACGCTCAACGACGGCGTGCCCAAGTCCGTCCGCATCCGCCTGATGTTCCGCTCGAGCCCGCCCTACTTCCTGCGCGCCCTCGGCGTCGGCGCTCTTGGCAGCGGCTTGGAGATCACGGAAATGGCGAGGCTGGATGTGCCGCTTCAGTAGCTAGCCGAGCAAGTCGACCGCGTTCTCCGCACTGGGCTTGACCACGCGCGCGACGCCTACCCGCTCCAAGTGCGCGAGCACCTGCAGCACGCACGCTTCGTCCCAAGCGTCACCCACGATTTGCAACCCCACCGGCATCCCGTTGCGGTCCGTGCCGACGGGCGCAACACCCGCGGGCACACCGGTGACGTTCGCCAGGAACGCGAACCGGCACATCGCATCCAAGAGCGGCGGATCGATGAAGCCGGTGCGCGCCTCTTCGTCCGTCACCGGCGGGGCGGCGACCGCGGTGGCCGGCATGGCGATCACGTCTACGTGGCGCAACGCATCGGCGAGTTCGGCGCGCACCGCAGAACGAATGCGCTGCGCGTCCAGGTAATCATCCGGGCGAAACGTCTCGAGGCCGGCCAAGAACAGCTGCATGTCTTGGCCGAGTTCGTCCATATGCTGCTCGCGAATTTCGGTCATGGCCGTGAAGGCCTCGACGCCAATCGTCAGGTAACCAATGGGCGCGGAGTAACGCGCCAAGCGCAACTTCACGCCGACCAAGACCGCGCCTTCGCGCTCCAAGGCATCCAGCGCTTGACGGCCTGGGCCGGCCACGTCATCAGCCAACCGAGCCCAATCCCCTTCGTCGATGCCAATGCGCAGCCCGCGTACGCCGCGCCTGAGCGCCGAGCTGAACATTTCGTAGGTCATCGGAGGCGCCGCAGCGGAGGCCGCGTCCACTTGATCCACGCCGCTCGCGTGCTCCAAGAATATTGCCAAATCATGCGTCGAGCTGCCAAGCGGCCCAAGATGCACGACGGACGTCGCGAACGGCAGACCATGCCCCGTCTGTGGGACGCGGCCGTAAGTCGGCTTCAACCCGAACACGCCGCACAGCGCCGCAGGAATCCGAATCGAACCGCCGCCGTCACAACCGAGCGAGAGCGGAGTCACGCCAGTGGCCACGGCCACGGCCGAGCCGCTCGAACTGCCCCCGGGCAAGCGCCCTGGATCGTGCGGATTTCGCGGCATGTGGCGGTTCGCGTTCCCGCCCAGCGGCGAGAGGCCAAACTCCGTCATCGGCGTTTGCCCGATCACGACTGCACCGGCGGCGCGTAAGCGCGCGACCGCGACCGCATCCGCGCTCGCCGGGTTGCGACGCAGGCAATTGGAGCCCATGCGCGTCGTGAAGCCGAGCGTGTCGACTTCCTCTTTGACAGCAATCGGAATGCCTTCGAGCGCGCTGCGGGCGCTGCCGTTCGCCAAGCGCCGCGCGCTTTCGCGGGCCGCCGCCAAGGCTCGGTCGTCGTCATAGCCACACAGCGGGCCGAGCGTTGGGCTGCGCGCCGCCAAATCCCGCGCGTGCGCCAGCGCTCGTGTCACCACCGTTACGGGATCCGCATCACCGCAGCGGTATCGATCACCGATGCTGGCCACCGAGCGCGGCCAGCTCGCGGCCGGTGCGAATGACAAACCGAGCGAAGCGCGCGTGTGATCCGCGCGCGCGCGCTGTGGCGCGAACGAAAATGCCAACCCGCCGCGTGACTCCGGACTCAACGCGCGCAGTGCGTCGATCCCGAGCTGCGCACGGAAGAGCTTCGCGAGCGGCGCACGCGCCGGCGTTTTCCGCACTGCGGTCACCAGCGCGCTGAGTGCACGACCGGAAATTCGGCCCAAGGGGAGAGTCATCATCGCCGCGCCCCTCTAGCACCGCTTGCCCCGGGAGCGTCTTGCAATCGTCCCAGCGTCGCCTTCTTGCGTCCCGTAGCGTCTCGTAGCGATAACGTTTCACACGCGTTGCGCCAGGCTCGAGTTTGGGCGTTTGACTGACCAAATTTCCTGTTGCAAACAGGAAGTCTCACACCCGACGAGAGAGCCCTTTTAAAGGGGGCCAAGCGTTGGTAGTACCGCTTCTGTGTCAAATTCGGCCAAGTACAACATCCCCGTCGACGAACTAGCACTCAACTCCAACTCGATTCGCGACAGCTTCGTCAATCACGTGCAGCACACGCTGGGTAAACACCCGAATGCCGCGACGAAGCTCGACCATTTCGTGGCGACCGCGCGCTTGGCTCGCGACCGCATGTTCGATCGTTGGACGCGCACTTGGCAAAAGCGCGAGCGTCAGCAGCCGAAAATCGTCTACTACATGTCGCTCGAATTCTTGATCGGTCGCTTACTGGAAGACGGCCTCGTCAACCTCGGCGTACTCGAAGAAACCCGCACCGCGCTGGCCGAACTCGGGATCGATCTGCAGCAGGTGCTGGAGCAGGAGCCGGACGCAGGCCTGGGTAACGGCGGCCTCGGTCGCCTCGCCGCGTGCTTTTTGGATTCTATGGCCACGCTCGGCATCTCCGGCATGGGCTACGGCCTGCGTTACGACTACGGCATCTTCCGCCAAGACATCGTCGGCGGCATGCAGCAGGAGTCCCCTGATCAATGGCTGCAGTACGGCAGCCCTTGGGAAGTCGCGCGCCCCGAGCGCATGTATAAGGTGCGCTTCGGCGGCCGCGTGATCCAATACACCGGTAGCTCGGGTCGCTTGGTGCATGAGTGGGTGGACACGCACGACGTGCTCGCCATGGCGTATGACGTGCCCGTTCCCGGTTACAAGAATCACGTCGTCAACACGCTGCGCTTGTGGTCCGCGAAGGCGACGCGTGACTTCGACATCGCGTGGTTCAACCGCGGCGACTACATCAAGTCCGTCGAAGAAAAAAGCGCCACGGAGAACATCACCCGCGTGCTGTATCCGAATGACTCGCAGCCCGCCGGCAAAGAGCTGCGCCTGAGCCAGGAGTTCTTCCTGGTCTCGGCCACGCTGCAGGACGTGCTCGGCCGCCACCTGCGCTACCACGCGGACCTGTACAACCTGCACGAGCAGGCCATCTTTCAGATGAACGACACGCACCCGGCTCTGGCTGTAGCCGAGCTGATGCGCCTTCTCGTGGATGAGTACGCCATGCCCTGGGACCACGCTTGGTCCTTGGTCAAGCGCTGCTGCGCGTACACCAATCACACCATCTTACCGGAGGCGCTGGAGCGCTGGCCCGTGTGGTTGATGGAGAAGCTGCTGCCCCGCCACCTACAGATCATTTACGACATCAACTCGCAGTTCCTGGCTGAGGTGAAGAAGAAGTTCCCGGGTGATGACGAGCGTCTACGCCGCATGTCGATCATCGAAGAAGGCGGGGAGAAGCGCGTGCAAATGGCCAACCTGGCTGTGATCGGCAGCACGCGTGTGAACGGAGTGTCCGCGCTGCACTCGCACCTCTTACGCGAGCACCTGTTTCGCGATTTCTACGAGTTCGATGGCGCGAAATTCCTGAACGAGACCAACGGCGTGACCCCGCGCCGCTGGCTGTTGAAATGCAACCCAGGCCTCGCCGCACTCATCACGAACCGCATCGGCCCGGGCTGGGAAATCGATCTGGATCAACTCCAGCGCCTCACCCCGTTCGCCAACGACCCTGAATTCCAGGCTGAATGGCAGGCAATCAAGCGCCAGAACAAGGTGCGCTTGGCGGCTGCCCTCAAACAACGCCACCAAATCGAGCTGGACCCCACGCACCTGATCGACTCGCAGGTCAAGCGCATCCACGAGTACAAGCGCCAGCTACTCAACATCCTGAACGTCATCTCCCTTTACCTGACGTACAAAGCCAAGCCGCCCTTCGACGTCACGCCGCGAACGTTCTTGTTCGCCGGAAAAGCCGCGCCTGGCTACGACATGGCTAAGCGCATCATCCACCTGATCAACTCCGTGGCCACGGTGATCAACAACGACGTGAATGTGCGCCAGCACCTGCGCGTCGTCTTCGTGCCCAACTACAGCGTGTCCATGGCCGAGCTAATCGTGCCAGCGACGGACATCTCGGAGCAGATCTCCACCGCTGGCACGGAGGCTTCGGGCACCGGCAACATGAAGTTCTCGATGAACGGCGCGCTCACTGTGGGCACACTCGACGGTGCGAATATCGAGATCAAAGACGCCGTCGGCGACGCCAACTTCTTCCTGTTCGGCCTCACCACCGAACAAGTCGCTACGACCAAGGCCCGCGGTTACGACCCGATGCAGATCTACTACAGTGACCCACTGCTGCGCTCCGCGCTGGACGCCATCAGCAGCGGCATCTTCTCACCGGATGACCCCAACCGCTTCAAGCCGATCGTGGATTCGCTGCTCTACCACGGCGACACCTACCTGGTTTTGGCGGATTTCTTGAGCTACGTGCACTGCCAACGCAGCGTCGAAGCCGCCTACCACGACCAAACCGCGTGGACGCGCAAAGCGATCTTGAACGTGGCCAACATGGGTGCGTTCTCCAGTGACCGCACGATTCTCAGCTACGCCCGCGACATTTGGGGTGTGTACGTGCCTCCGCCGGGCGCGCCACGCTCACAGGTGCCACCCGCGCGCGACTCGATTCCGCTCTCCGTCAAGCCGAACGTCTAGCGTCAGGTCGGCCCGGTGCGCCGTTCCCGCATGAGCGCGGGACGGCGCAGCTCAATCTTGGGCCTCGTGGCTGCTTCCGAAGGGATTGTTGGTGGTCACGCGCCACGTCCAAAAGGCTCCCAGCCTTCGGCGGCGTGAACGGCGGCCCCTGAAAACACGAAAAAGCCAAGGTACGCGCTGGTACCTCGGCTTTCGGCTTTCGCTAGCGTGGCGCAGCGCCACTGCTCCCAGGCGGCAACTCAGAACGCAACATCGAACGCGACGTCACCGGTGACGCCGGTTTGGTACGCCGATACACGACGCTCGAAGAAGTTGGTCACTTCCTGCACGTCTTGCAGGGCCATGAAGGCGAAGGGGTTCTTCGTGTTGTAGTGCTTTTCGAAGCCAAGCGTGACGAGGCGTTGGTCCGCGCAGTACTGCAGGTACTGCGTCACGTCCCCCACCGACAACCCGGCGATACCGCCGCCCAGCAAGTCCTCTGCAAATTGGACCTCGCACGCGATGGCTTCGTCCAGCATCGCGTACACCTCTGCTTTGAACTGCGCGTTGACCAGATCCGGCTCTTCCGAACGCACGGTGGTCACGACCTCGAACGCGAACGCCATGTGCGCGCTCTCGTCGCGGAACACCCAGTTCGTGCCCGCCGCGAGGCCGTGCAAGAGCCCGCGCGAACGCAGGAAGTACACGTATGCGAAGGCACCGAAGAAGAACAAGCCTTCAATACAAGCCGCGAAGCAGATCAGGTTAAGCAAGAACCGACGCCGGTCGGCCTGCGTCTCGAGCCGCCCGATATTGTCGACCGAATCCAAATACTTATTGCAGAATTCGGCCTTCCTACGGATGGAAGGAATGTTCTCGACTGCGTCGAACGCACGCGCGCGATCCTCTGGGTCCGGCACGTAGGTATCCAGAAGCGTGAGGTAGAACTGCACGTGCAGCGCTTCCTCGTACAGTTGGCGCGACAGGTACATGCGCGCCTCGGGCGCGTTGATGTGCTTGTACAGGTTCAGCACCAGGTTGTTCGCGACGATCGAATCACCGGTGGCAAAGAACGCCACCAAGCGATGCACGAGGTGGCGTTCCGGCTCGCCCATGCGCTGCGTGAGGTCCGCCACGTCAGTGGAGAAATCCACCTCTTCCACCGACCAAGTGTTCTTGATCGCGGCCCGATACATCTCGAAGAAGGTCGGGTAGGCCATCGGCCTCAGGGTCAAGCACAACCCCGGGTCGAGGATCTTCGGGGGGCGAGCTGCGCCGCTCATTGGCAGGCCTCGCAGCTCTCGGGATTCTCGAGCGAGCAGGCGATCGCCTCGGCTTCGGTGTATTCGGCTACCGCGGGGGGCACTGGCGTGTACCCGTGCGCCGCGTGGGGATCCCCCTGACGCGGTGCGGGCGGCAGCGAAGGCGACGGCATGTCCACCGTCGCCTTCGCGATGCGCGTCGCGGGGCGTGAGCGCAGGTAATACGTGGTTTTCAGGCCTTTCTTCCAAGCATAGAAGTACATGCTGGAGAGCTGCCCAATGTTCGGGTTCTCGATGAACAGATTCAAGGACTGACTCTGGTCGATGAACGCGCCGCGGTCCGCGGCCATGTCGATCAGCGAGCGCATCGGAACTTCCCACGCCGTGCGATATACGGCGCGCATGGCCTCCGGCAGCTCATCCATGCCCTGCACCGAGCCCTCTGCCATCTTGAGCCGCGACCGCACGTTGTCGTTCCAGATCTCGCGCGCCTTGAGCTCGCTGATCAGGTACTTGTTCAACTGCAAGAAATCCCCGGAGAGCGTCTCGCGCTTGAACAGGTTCGAGACCTGCGGCTCGATGCACTCGTAGCAACCGGCAATCGACGCGATCGTCGCAGTCGGCGCAATCGCCACCAAGAGCGAGTTGCGCAAGCCGTGCGTGCGTACCTGTTCGCGCAGCTCCACCCAGCGTTGAGTGGTCGGCAGTGCGCCCTCCCAGGCGTCGAACTGCAGCTCGCCGCGGGCCGCGCGCGTTTCGGGGAAGGACGGGTGCGCGCCCTTGGCAATCGCCAACTCCACAGAAGCCGTCAGCGCATTGAAGTAGATTTCCTCGGAAATTTTGCGCGAAAGCTCGCGCGCTTCCGGAGCGTCGAAGGGCAACTTCATCTGGAAGAACACGTCCTGCAGACCCATCAAGCCCAGGCCCACCGGACGCCAGCGCATGTTGGAAGCACGCGCCTCGTTGACCGGATAGAAGTTCAAGTCGATCACGCGGTCAAGCTGCGGCACAGCCGTGCGCACTGTGTGCGCCAGCTTCTCGAAGTCGAAGCCGAGCGCGCCATCCGCTTCCGTGCGCATGTGCCGCCCGAGGTTGATCGAGCCCAGGTTGCACACCGCGGTCTCGCCGGCCGACGTGACCTCCAAAATTTCCGTGCACAGGTTGGACAAGTGCACCGCGCGCCCCGGCAGCGCCGTCTGATTGCAGGCGCGGTTGGACTTGTCCTTGAACGTCATCCAGCCGTTGCCAGTCTGGGCTAGGGTGCGCATCATGCGCGCGTACAGGTCGCGGGCTTTGACCGTCTTCGAGGCCAGGCCCTGGCGCTCCGCCTCCTCGTAGGCGCGGTCGAACTCTTCCCCGTACAAGTCAGGCAGGTTCGGCACCGCTTTGGGGTCGAACAGGCTGAAATCCGCGTCGGCTTCGACGCGGCGCATGAACAAGTCACTGACCCAGTTGGCCAGGTTCAAGTTGTGGGTGCGGCTAGCCTCTTCGCCCGTGTTGTCGCGCAGCTCGAGGAAGGCCTCGATGTCCGCGTGCCACGTTTCCAGGTACACCGCGCACGCCCCCTTGCGCTTGCCCCCCTGATTCACCGCCGACACGGACGCATCGAGCGTCTTCAGCCACGGCACGATGCCGTTCGACTTGCCGTTGGTGCTCTCGATTAGCGAGCCTCGCGAACGCACCCGGTGGTACGCGAGGCCGATGCCGCCCGAGAACTTCGAGAGCAACGCGATGTCCGTGTAGCTCTTGTAGATTTTCTCCAGGTGGTCGTCCGGCGAGTCGAGCAAGA
>JBDTJC010000048.1:0-7340 GCA_039936055.1 Polyangiaceae bacterium
AGAAGAACCCCGGCGCTCCCTCGCCGTTCGTGTTCTCGTTCATTCGCAGCGACCGCCAGCGCATTTACTCACAGGTGTTCGTGACGCTGTGGGATCCGCGGCAAGTCGAACTGCACGCGATGAGCGGTACCGTGGAGCCCAAGAGCGCCACCGGCGAAACCGGACCCGGCATGGTGCCGCGCACTCCGGAGGTGATGGGGCGGTACTTGGCGGGCTTCAACGGTGGGTTCCAAGCAATCCACGGTGAGTTCGGCATGATGGCGGATAAGGTGCTGTACCTGCCGCCGAAACCGTTCGGCGCGACAGTGGCACAGCTCGCCGACGGCTCGACCGCATTCGGCACTTGGCCTGAAGAGGCACCGGTTCCGGATATCATCGTTTCGTTCCGTCAGAACATGACCGCGCTCGTGCAGGACGAGCAGATCAATCCGTACAAACGCCACTGGTGGGGCGGCGTGCCGCCCGGCTGGACCGAAGAAGCGCGCACCGTGCGCAGCGGCCTGTGCATGACGCGTGAGGGGTTCATCGGCTACTTTTACGGATCGAGCGTGGACCCCGACGTGCTCGCGCTCGCCATGCAACGCGCGCGTTGCAACTACGCGCTTCACCTGGATATGAACCCTGGTCATACCGGACTTGAGTTCTACCGCGCCGCGCCGACTGGCACTCTGCCCAAGCTGAACCATCCGTTGGATGACGTGTGGGAAGCCCGCGGCCCGATTCCGGGCATGCCAGGTTGGGAGTTCATGGGCCGGCGCATGATCCGACTCATGGCGTTGATGAATTTCCCTCGTTACATCAATCCCGAAGCGCGGGATTTCTTCTACCTGACCTTGCGCAACGAGCTGCCGGGGCGCCCCATCACGCCGCTCGCCAGCACGCCCGAAGCAGGCGAAGGCGTTTGGAGCGTGCAAGGCTTGCCGCAATACGGCTGGCCGTATGCGGTTGCCAAAACCACGCTGCGCCCCGACCCGACGCGGCCGGACACCCGCGTCGGCATCATTCGTTTGGATCCCAAATTCCTGCGCGTGGCACAGCAGGGTGAAACCAACGTGAAGCACGTGCTCGACATCACGCAGCCGCTGGGTGAAGGCATCGGCAAGGCCGCGCTCTATCACGACGGCTCGCGATTCCTGATCGCGAGCGAGCCGCCGCCCGGCGCCACGTTGATCACGCGCGGCTTCGCCGGTGCCGAATCGATCGTCAGCAGCGCCACATCCGCAATGGGTATCGATTCGGAAGGGATGCTCATCTTTGTCCGCTTCACGTCTGGCGCGCGCCCGGGCGGCGAGGGCGTGCTGCTCGCGGATTTGCTCAAGCATTTGGGCTGCAGCTCGAGTCTATTTTTCCTGCGACCGCTCGGCGTGGTGCTGGGGGATCCCAAAGAGCTGGCCAGCGCCGATGCGGGCCCAGCGCCTACGTCTGGGGTAAGTTTGGTGCGCGCGCAGGGTCCGGGCGCACGTCGCCTATTTCCCGACACGCCGGTTGTGTTGCCGACCAAATGGGCGCCGCTGCAGCAAAAACGCGTGCGTTATCGCTAAGTCTCGCGCCACTAGCCGCCATGCTCTGGCTGACAATTTCTTTAATATTTCTCGCCAAGACGGGCCAAGGGAGGGTATCTTTGCGGCGTCGAATTCCGCTGCAAATTTGCGGCTCTTCCCCCGATTTGACGCCTTCGAAGCACGCCGGCGGCGGAGGATCGGGCGCTTTGACGCGAAGAGGCGTTGCCCGCGACAAAGATTCCACTATCTAAAGAGCGAGAGCGATGAGCGACAAGGCCGGTTCTGATCTGGACGTTTTCGACGGGCTCGCAGCGAAGAAGTCGCGGCCTAGTGCTGCTCCTGCGCCTGCTGTCCGCGCGCCTGCCGCCCCCCCCTCTTCCTCCACGCGCCAGAAGACGCTGCTTGGCCTGGCCGCGCCCATCGCGCCTCCCGGTCCGGGCGGCGCGCGGCCGGCTCCACCCCCGCCGCCCATGAGCCGGCCTCCGGCACCCCCACCCTCGCGCGGCAGCGGCAGCATCCCCTCGCTACCCCCTGCTAAGTTCGCCTCTGGTGGTTTCCCGGTCCCGCCGCCGCCACCGCCACCGCCCAATCCGTCGATGAGTGCTGCGCCTCCGGTCGCGGCGGCGGCACCTCCGCCTCCGCCTCCAGCTCCGCTGACGGCGCAGGGTGCGAACCTGTCGCGCCCTGCCGCTCCGCCGCCGCCCGGCGCCGCCCGCACCAAGCCCGGAGTGTCTGAAGACGAAGACAAGACGCCCGTGCCCGCCGTAAAGGGCGAAGGCAAACCCGGCGTCGACATCGACTGGGACGACGAAGACGAAGCGACCATGGTGTTCGACAAGAGCATCGAGGACACCGCGCGTTCGTTGCTCCATAGCGCGCCGCCGCCGCCGCCGCCCCCCGCGGCGGGTGCGCCACCGCCGGCCGCTGGCGCTCCGCCTGCCGCACGCGCTCCCGCGCCGTTGAGCCGCGCCGTCAGCGTGCCGCCGCCTTCACTGCCGCGTGCGCCGCTGCCACCGCCGCCGAAGACTGCGCCGCAGCAGTTCGCGTCGCCGGTGCCGCCCACCCAACAGATGGTGTTCGAAGCGCCGCCGATGGCTCAGCCGAACAGCGGTGGGCGTGGCTGGATGATCGGCCTCATCGCGCTGCTCTTGGTCGGCGCTGGTGCCGCGGTGATGGTGCTTTTGCCCAAGAAGGGCTCCCTCGTGCTCACCGTCGCAGGTCCCGGCAACAAGCCGGTGGATACGGTGGAAGTGTACGTGGACAACGTGAAGAAGTGCGACGTCTCGCCGTGTCGCGTTTCGGATCTCGTCGCCGGCACCCACTTGGTCAAGGTCACGGCCGCGGGCTACGCGCCTACGGCTGACCAAGGCGTCAAGATCTCGAGCGGTGATGAAGCGGTTCAAAACATCGCACTGAGCCGCGCAAGCGATGGCACTGGCATCCGCGTGACTGCTGAAGGTCGCGGCATCAAGCTGTCGGTGGACGGCAAGGACATCGGTCCGCTTCCGCAAGAGCTGAAGGACCTAGCGCCGGGTGATCACTTGGTGCACCTGGACGGCGGCGAGCGCTATGAGTCGTTCGAGAAGCACGTCACCGTCGATGCCGATCAGATGCAAACGATCGAGCCGAAGCTACGCGTGAAGAAGGGCCTCGCCACCATCAAGCTGGGTGATAACGCCGACGGCGCCAAGGTGCTGCTAGTGAGCGGCTCGGAGCGACGCCCGCTGCCCGCGCTGCCCATCACCGTAGATATCTCGGTGGACAAGCCGTACAGCGTCGTCGCCACCAAGAAGGGCTTCGGGGACTTTGAGGAAAAGGTCGTCTTCGAGGACGGCCAAGCGGAGCGCACATTCCTGGTGAACCTGTCCGCGTCGGGTTCTGCTGCGCCTACGCCGCCCACAGAACCCGCGCCGGCTACGCCCGCTCACACGAGCACTCCGTCGTCCACGCCCGCTACGCCGCGCACGGCCGCTCCGGCGCCCGCGACTGGCAACGGCACGCTGAACATGAACGCCATCCCGGTCTCGAGCGTGTTGCTGGACGGCCGCCCCATGGGCCAAACGCCCAAGATGGGCGTCAGCGTCGCGCCGGGCCCGCACACGGTGGTGTTCGTGAACGCGGATAAGGGTCGCAAATCTCAGAGCGTCACCATCGTGTCCGGCAAGTCGTCCACGGTCGTCGTTCGCTTCTAGTCGATGCGGGCGCTCACCCCGCTCGAGCTGGCCGTTGCGGTGTCTCTCGGAGGCACCGTCGCGGCCACGATGGTGCCGACGTTCCTGCGCAACGTGCACGCCTCTCGGCTTTCGGAACCGGTAGACGGACTGAAGCGGATCGCCGCTCGAGCCACGCTGCGCGCCTCCGGTTTGCCGACGGAAAGCGCATATCCAGAGAGTGTCCCGTTCACGCCTGCGGTCACCCCGCGCGCGGCATTGGTGCTCGATCCTCCGGGCACCTGGGACGCGCCGACATGGCGCGCGTTGGACTTCTCGTTCGACTCGCCGCATGCATATGCGTTCGCGTTCGAGAGCAGCAACAGCGAGGGTCACTCGACGTTCACGGCGCGCGCCCGCGGTGATCTAGATGGCGATGGCGTGACCAGCAGCTTCTCGATCTCCGGCTCGGTCGAACGGGGCGCCGAGCCCAAGCTGCAGCCAATGGAGATCTACCGCGAGGTCGAGTGAGCGGTCGCTGAGCACTCAGCGCGCGATGCGATACACCGTGACTGGGTAGTGAGCGACGAAGCTGCGTTCCGGTGAAAGACGGCTGCGAATGCCCGCGAGCGACGGGCAGCGAATTTCGCCTGGGCGCAGCAAAATGCGCTCAATTGGCAAGCGCTGCACGAGCGTGGCGGCCAACGCCGGAGGCGACCAGCAGGCGAGCCAATACAACGGCGCCTCGGTGAACACGGCCAGCCCTTGGTGCTCCATGCCCAGGGTGCCGCCAGTTGGCGCTCGGCTATTGAGGTACGCGCCGACCTCCGCGTAGCTGCGGGTCATGCCGGTGGGAACTGGCGTCTCGATCAGCACGTCGGTCTTGCGCGCGCAAACCACGAGGCTCGCCGCTAGCGCGAGCGTGACCAACGTGCGCGGCACGAGTCGGTCCAAGGACCACAGCCAAATCGCCGCGGGGATGATCAGGAACGTGATCGGCAAGCCCTGGCGCCACGGAAACGCCCAGGAGCGCCAGCGCAGCGAGTGCACCGTGTGAATCGGCAAGACGGCCAAAAAGCCGAGCACCGCGCTGGCCAAGAGCGCGGCATGGCGCGGGTCGCGCAGTTCGGCGAAGGTCAGCGCGCGCAGGCCCTGGGCGCGTGCGCGTACGGCCTGGCGCGCACCCAGCAGCAGTGTGCCGAGCGGGACGAGCCACACCAGGTAGCCGTGCTGCACCAGATAAGAGTCGTCGCTGCGCGGATCCAAACTAGTCAACACCCCGCGCAGCTTGTCGACGAACCAATCCCAGCGGTTGTCGAAATGCATTTCGTAGTCGAAGCGCGGCAGCTCCGGGAGCTGGCGATACGCTGCAAAATCCAGCAACGCGCGCAGCTCCGCGTGCGGGAGCGAGAATTGCCGCCAGGCCTGCCAGCCTAGGCACGGCGCGGCGCCGAGCGCGAGCCACAGGGCGCCTTGCCACGCGCCGCGCTCGCGCGCGACGAGCCGTGACGCTACGAGCCCGACGGGCACGACGAGCCATTGAAAACGCGCCAAGTAGCATAGCCCCGCCAGCACGCCGACGCCGAGGAAGGCCGCGGCGCGGGTGCCCGGGCCGCGAAACGACGTCAGCGAGGCCAACCCGAAGCCGCTCAGGGCCAGGAGCACAAGCAACGTGCCGAGCGTGTCGGTGTAGGGGCGCGCGCTGCTCCACACGTAGTCAGGGATCAATCCGAGCCACATCGAGAGCAGCGCGCTGAGCGCGAGGCGTACGAAGCGCGAGCTGCGCGGCAGGCTGTGCGCGGTTTGCCAGAGCAGGAAGGCGAAGCAGAGCACGACACTGAGCACATACGAGACACCGGGGAGCCACACCGCGGCGAGCTCGAGAGGCACGACGCGCCCCAACCAGCCGATCAGCAGCGGGAGTAGCGGGTACGTGGTCGACGGTTGCGGTAACGGCGAGAGCCCCATGTGAAACACGGAGTAAGTCGTCGTGAGTCCCCTGCCCAACGCGACTTGGCGCGCGATTTGGTAGTAGTACGCGCCGTCCAAGCCGTCACCGAGCGGCACGTAGAAGGCGGCACGCAGCGCGCCGAAACCCAAGCCGAGCGCAGCGCCGATCAGCAGCGGCATCAGCCAGTGACGAGGTGTTCGCGAAGGCATGCAGCTCGGCAGCCTACACCGTGCCCCAGCAGCCCACTTCAGCGGGAAATGTGGCCCGGCGGAGACCGACACTCTGCGGCGGCGCGCGTGCGAAGAACCGACAATTTTCGTCACTCGCCGAGGACGTTTCGCGCCGCAGGGACGCAGAAATGCGATTTGCCCCTGAATTCGTGGCTGCGCTGCGCCGCTAGTCCGTTGGTACGCAGTTTGCTGATGGTCAAGGGAGACCAGCGCAGCACGAGCCACAGGAACCGATCGAACCCAATGCACCCGGCGAATCACCGAGCGCGGCAGCGCCGCCCCGAAGCCGGCTTCACCCTGGTGGAGCTGATGGTGATCGTGGTGATCGTCGGGGTGCTCGCGATGCTCGGCACCTACAGCGTGCGTAAGTACATCACCTCGTCGAAGACCAGTGAAGCGACCGGAATGATCTCGACGATCCGCGCGGCTGAAGAAGCGTACAAGGACGAGACCTTCACGTACCTGAACGTGTCGGGCACACTCGATAACTACTACCCCGCCAACCCCACGCCTGGCCGCGCGAAGGCGCAGTGGGGCGCGGGTGACGCGACGCTGAACAAGAATTTTCAGATCCTCGGTGTCAGCGCGCCGCAACCGGTGTTGTTCGTTTACTCGGTGGTTGCGGGCATCTCCGGCACTACGCCGCCAGCGCCCGGCGGGGCCGCGTCGGACATCGTGATCGGCAATTGGCCGGGCGTGCAAGCGGCACCCTGGTTCGTCGTCAAGGCCATGGCTGACTTAGAGGGTGACGGCCAGCACACGGTATTCGAAGGCGTGAGCTTCACTCAGAACGGGGTTTACGTGGGAGAAGTGTACTCCAACGGGGTGAACCTCTAATCCCACTCCCGGCCCACGGCCGAACGTTTTCACGAGCTAGGCGGGTTGGGTGCACCGCGGCGGCTCATCAGTCGGTGACACCCTCTACAAAGCAAAAGGAGATAGACCCCATGTTGAAGAGAATTCGAAAATCACGCGGCTTTACCCTGGTTGAGCTCATGATCGTGGTTGCCATTATCGGCATCTTGGCGGCCCTCGCCATCTACGGCGTGAAGCACTACATCACCAACGCCAAGACCGCTGAAGCGCGCAACTCGATCGGGCAAATGGGCAAAGACGCCGTAACCGCGTATTCGCGTGAAGGCATGTCCGCGACGGTGATGAATCTAACCGCCAGCACTGCGGTCTCCAATCGCTTGTGCCAAAGCGCAGCCGCCGGCGTCCCTTCCGACCCGCTCTTGATTGGCGGCAAGAAGTATCAGTCGAAGCCGACCGAGTGGGCTGAGGCAGGCGACACCAACCAGTACCACGGCTGGAATTGCGTGAAGTTCACGATGAATGACCCGCAGTACTACCAGTACAAGTACGCCGGTCCGGCCGACGCCACCGCGGGTGACACCGGGTCTGCGTTCACCTGCTCCGCCATCGGCGACCTCGATGGCGACGCCGTGTACTCGACATTCACCATGGCTGGCGCCATCAAGGCGGACGGCAACAAGAAGGTCGCCAT
>JBDTJC010000049.1:0-2927 GCA_039936055.1 Polyangiaceae bacterium
TCGTGCCGGTCGAGAAATCAGTGACACCGTCCGTCCCGTTTCCGCCACCTTGCAGCGACGGACCGAAATCAAGCTGGATGGTTTGACCGAAGCTGCCATCGGCCTCGGGGAAGCGTAGCGGCGTGTCGACGCTCGCCGCCTGCAAGCGACCTAAGGCATCGAACTGCAGACTCCCGCTGGAGATCTCCAGTGGCGGTGCGAGGTCCGCGAGCAGCACGTGATACGTCCAGCTCTGCGCGGTTTCCCGTCGATAGTACAGTTCGAGCTTCGCGTTCCGCGAGAACGCATCGACCACGTCCAGGCGCGCGTGAAGGTTCGAGGTCGCGTCCGCGTGGTCTGCGTGCCAAGGGTTCGCGCTCACGGGCTCGCGCGACGAGAGATTCATGCTCAGCGGCAGCGTGAGCGTGGCGGCGGAGGCGCAGGACGCGGGATCTGCCGCGGGTGCGTTGCTCACGAGACTTGTTGAGCAGCTCGTGCCGATCACGCTCGGGTTGCCGTCAACCGACAGCTGGCTGAAGCTCCAAGCGCCGGTCAGCTGAATGAAGCCGTCGAGGCCCGTTCCGCCTACATCGGTGGGCGTTCCTAGATCCAGCGTAAACGTCTGATCGGACCCGGGCACCACGCAGGGGCCGCTTCGATCGATGTGCCGCAACGCTCCCTGAGCGTCGAAGTAGAGTGAGCCGCCGCATGCTTCGCGATTGGGCGAGCCGAACGTGATCACGTGAAAATCGACTTGGTCAGCGTACATCCGATCGAAGAGCAGGATGCTCAGAACGCTGTGGCCACAGCCGTCGTAAAGCCCTAGGTACAGCCCGCCATTCGAAGATGCGGACGGATTGTCCGCGTCGAACGCCAGCGGAGGCGGTGGCGTTTCCGCTTCGAGGGTACCCCCTACGGACACCTTCGAGGTTCCGTGCCCCAAACAGTACGGCAACACCGCCGCCGCATTTGTCGCTGCAGGGGCGTCCGAGGCCGCGCCACCTGCGCCGCTCGCGCCACCTGCGCCACCTGCGCCACCTGCGCCGCTCGCGCCGCCCGCGCCGCTGCTCGCGCCCGCGATCGAGTTGACGTTCGGGCTGGTGGGGTTCGCGTCGTTCGTGCCCGTGAGCGCAGGGCCGTCTGTGGTGGCAGGAGCCCCGTCGCTCGCGCTGTGCGTCGTGGTTGCGCGTGCGGGAGCAACGAAGTGCACGCCACGTTGCTCCGCAGGCTCGCTCTCGGCGCGCTGGCCTTGCTCGGCGGGTCTTGCGCACGCCGCGCTGAGCAGCGCCACCCCCAACGCCCCAAACGTAGCTCGTGTTTTCACGTGCGCAGCGGTTGCAGCGCGCATGCCAGGACTGAAGCGCATGCTTTCGCGAGCTTAGGTGCAGCAACGTCAATGTCTTGACACTGGCTGTACGCCCGCCGCCGCCTCAATGACGCAAATGGAGGCTCTTCACGAGCGCGCGGGTGCCGCCTCGCACACGCCCGGGACGGCGTCGGCCGCTTTGCCGAACAGGAACGCGGCAGGAAAATAGGCGTCGCCGCGTTTGACGAACAGGCTGCCGGTGGCGCGGTAGGCGCAGCCGACGATGTCGTCCTGTTGCCAGTCACCACCGAAGCGGACGTCTACGGCGAAGGGCACGAAATCCCGACCCTGTTTATCGCGGCTGAGGCTGGCTTGGGTGACGCGAACGCGGCGCTCGTGCGGCGGAGGGCGAGAGCGCGAGAAGCGATTGCCGGCGCGTGCCGCTAGCGGCTGCACAATCCCGACTTGCACGCGCTGCTGAGCCCATTCGACGAGCGATGGACTAGCGGCCGAGGCGAGCTGGGGGACGAACGAGAGCGCGAACACGCACCACGAGAGCGAACGAAGATATTTCACGGTGGATCCTTTCGATGAGTTCGACACGATTTCGAGTTCGAGCCGGTCGTCGGGATAGCCCTTCGACGACGGCAGCAATTGCCAGCACTGGGCCCCACAGCGCCGCGATATAGGCGACATTCGGATCGACCCCGGCGGCGTCGAGGCCCACGATCAGCGCGCGGGAGACCACGGCCACGCTCATTTGGCCGATCACATGGCGCATCGCGCGCGCATGCGAAATCAAGTCGCGCCGGCGCGCCGCGCGCACTCCCCCGACCATCGCCCAGGCGATGATCCCGGCAGATAGTAAGAACCCCGCGGTCACGAGCGGGCCGCCCTTCGCATCGAACGAGAGCACCGTGCCTGATGGCACAAGCACGAACAGCACGACCATGCCTGCCGCACGCCCGAGCCAACGATGCCAAACCGTTCGCTTCTGTAGCGCGCGCGTCATCAGCGCCAAGCACAGCGGAAACCCCAGCGCCGCCGCCGCCACGTGAATGCGTAGCGAGGCCAGCCACAGCGCCTCGAACCTCATCGGCAGCTTTTCGATCACGAACGGCGGCAGCGTCTCGACGTCGAAGTACGGAAGGCTCATCACGGTGATGAACGCAGAGCCCGCCAACATCAAGAGGAGGAACCCGCGCCGTGGCGAATGCTTCAAGAACTGGCGCATCCCCCTGTGACGCCTGAGGCTCGCAAAGGGTGTGTTCAGGTTCAGAGGGGTAGGAAGCACGGCGCCTGGTTTCAACTGACAGCTGAAATCAGGCTTTGTTCCCGGTTGCGAGTGGACTTTCGAGTCGCCCATTGCCCATAGCGTCGCGCGTGGCTGGGCTCGTGTGACAGCGCGGCCGTTCGATTTTTATTTTTCGGGCACAGTGCGTGGCTGAGGGGTGCGTGGCGGGAGCACGACCGCCCCCTCTGGGCAGCCCGAGGCAAGCGTGCGATCGACCTGTCCGACCTCGACACACACTCGCGATCTGGTACTGGTTCCAGGTGCAAAACATGCAAACTATTTTGATCACCGGTGCCAACCGTGGCATCGGCTTGGCGCTTGCTCGCCGCCTGCTGGAGCTGGGGCACC
>JBDTJC010000050.1:0-16418 GCA_039936055.1 Polyangiaceae bacterium
CGGCGGGCAATGTCTCGATCGTCGCGCGCTCGATTCACGGCATGTATCTCGGTTCAACCTTTGCCTTGCCATCGGCAAAAGAGATGTCGAGTTGCGGAACGTTCACCAGTTCGAAGGTGGCAGAAGCGAGACGAATCCGATCCCCGGTGCGGTCGATCTCTTCTAGAATGCGGGTGAAGAGCTGACTCTTGACCGAGCGGCGCTTTCGGTAGTCCACGACGTAGCGCACCGTGAATTGCAGCCAACTGTCATTGGCTACCAGGGTAACGAGCGGCTCCACTTGTGCGTCCTCTAGGCGGTACTTGGCAACCGCAGCTCGCCATGCCGCCCGTGAAGCCAGCGCGTAGTCTTTGCAGACCTCATCCGCGATTTCGGTGAGCATTTTTCGCGCCAGCTTCCAGTCAGAGCCGTACTGAACGGGCAGCGTGATTTCGTCCCACAAGAACGGGAAATCAGCTGAAAAATTGAAGACGGGCTCCTTGAATACGGACCCATTCGAAATTCGGACGATCCAGCCGGACAGCTCGAACAGCGGAGCGTGAAGGCCTGTGCGCTGTCTCGACCCGGAGCCCCAATTCAGACCATCATCGATGTCGCAACGAGCGAGCAGGCTGACCTGATCATGCTGGTCAGTCACGGCGCCGGTGGCCTTGCACGACAGGACTATGTGAAGCTGGGCAGCGTCACGGAGGCAGTACTCCAAGCCACACCGTGCCCCGTGCTCATGGTGTCGGCAGTGACCGCGCAATGAGTGGCATTCACCTTCAACCGCGCTGACCAGTCACCAGACGGGCTTGACCGTGCGCGCTCGGCTTCGTCGTCGCGAGAGCGAGCGAGGCCGAGCACTCTCCGTTTGGACGGTCACTTCATCACTACTGATCACTCAAATAGTTGAGCCGCAACTAGGCTTGAAGCACACGGTCGGCAGCGCCGCGGTTGGCCGGCGGCCCCAAGACGCGCGTGAGATCCTGGATCTCGAGGGTTTCCCGTTCGAGCAGCGCGCTGACCAGCGCGTCGAGCGCGTTACGGTGCGCGCTGACGACGGTCTTGGCGGTGGCGAGAGCTTCGGTGAGCAAGGTGCGGGCCTCCTGTTCGATGACATGGACCGTGGCGTCACTCGTGCTGCCGTCCGAGGCGATCGTCTGACCGAGGAACGGATGCTCGGACTTGTGTTCGTAGTAAACGGGGCCGATACGCTCGCTCATGCCGAAGTGAGCGACCATTTTGAACGCCAGCTCTGTTGCGCGCTTGAGGTCATTCTCCGCGCCGGAGGAGCAGGAGCCGAGCACCACTTGCTCTGCTGCGTATCCGCCCATCAAGACGCTGAGGCGTGATTCGAGTTCGTCGCGCGTCAGGATATGGCGGTCCACGCCGGGGGACTGCTGCGTTACGCCGAGTGCCATGCCGCGAGGGATGATGCTGACGCGCGTGAGGGGCTCGGCATGCGCGGAAAAGTGAGCGAGGGTGGCGTGACCCGACTCATGCACGGCAACGCGCCGTTTTTCTTCGGCGTCCAGCTTGCTCTCGCGCACGTCACCCAAGACGATGCGATCATAAGCCTCCGAGAAGTCCCGTGCTTCGATGACGGTTGCTCCGCGACGAGTCGCCGCGAGGGCCGCTTCATTAGCCAGGTTCGCCAAATCAGCGCCAGAAAATCCTGGGGTATTGTCGGCTACCGCGTCCAAATTCGCGTCCGCACCGAGCGGCTTGTCGCGCGTGTGAACCGCCAAAATCGCTCGGCGCGCGGCACGCTCCGGCCTGTCGACCAGCACACGGCGGTCGAAGCGACCAGGGCGCAGCAGCGCGGGGTCGAGCACGTCAGGGCGGTTGGTCGCGGCAATGACGATCGTGAGATCGTTGCGCGTGAAACCGTCCATCTCCGATAGCAACTGATTGAGCGTTTGCTCCCGCTCGTCGTTGCCACCGCCCAAACCTGCCCCTCGAGAACGACCGACCGCATCAATCTCGTCGATGAACACGATTGACGGCGACAGTTTTTTCGCTTCCTCGAACAGGGTGCGGACGCGCGACGCCCCGACTCCGACAAACATTTCGATGAATTCCGAGCCGCTGATCGACAGAAACGGTACCCCGGCTTCACCAGCAACGGCGCGCGCCAGTAGGGTCTTGCCCGTACCAGGTGGACCGACGAGCAGTACGCCACGCGGAACTTTTCCGCCCAGGCGCCGAAAACGCTCCGGCTCCTTCAGGAACTCTGCGATCTCGCTCAAGTCCCGCTTGGCTGATTGGAGGCCGGCGACGTCATCGAACTTGATGCCGACCTGAGCCTCCTTTTCGTAGCGGCGCGTACGTGGCCGCATCATCCCGAAGATCGGGTTCTTGCTCATCATGCCTTGCGCGCGCCGCGACACCCAGCTCCACGCAAAGATGATCAAGACCCAAGGGGCCAGGGACAGCAGAATTTGCACGAGCAAGGGCTGCTCTTCACTCTCGACGTCAATCTGCACGCCATTTTTGTGCAAGAGCGGCAAGAACTCCCGGTCATCCTGGGACGGCAAGCGAGAGGAGTAGTCCGTGATTGACTTGCCGGCGACCTGCTGCGGAGCTTTCAACTTGCCAGTGATGACCTGGCCCTTGATGGCCGCACTCGCAACCTGACCTTGCTCGACGAGGCGATACAAATCCGAGTAGCCAATGCTGGGCGGCTGGTGTGCGTGACTCGCCGAATACTGGGAGTAGCCGAGGACTGCTGCCAGCGCAGCAGGGACTACCCAGGTTCTCCACGAAAAACGCGGAGTGGCGGGTTCGGGCTGCTGAGGGGGCGAAACCGATGGTCGAGGGAGATTGCTTGAATTCGAAATGGTAGCCGGCCGTTCCTGTGTGCTCGCGAAAACCCAGCGAGGCGGGGCGGGGTGCGAAGCTCCTCGCTTGCGGTACCACGCCAGCGTCGCGCTGGCGCGAAGGATTGCCATCAGCCGCACCGGCGAGCGAATCCGGCGCTGAGGCAACTATGCCGGCGCTGACTCCGGTGGCGGTTTTGCGAGCATTGCCCAACTCCCATGGCGCCCGCGAGCCCCCGGGCCTCGCGAAATTGCCTAGTGAACCGCCGGGCGCGCTGCGGCCGGTTCGTGACTCGAGAGTTCTTGGTAGTCGCCGAGAATGTGCTCCGCCTCTGAAAGGATCACGTCAGTGCCCGGCTTGTGCCTGGCTGGCTCGCCGTCCATGGCGTCCGACGCCTTGCCTGCTGCGTCTGCGGTCGTGAAGTCGATCGCGGGCGGCAGGCCGGGAACCGAGGTGTCCTCCAGTTTGATCGAATAGGTCTTGGGGCGGACGTTCGCGGCCGCCGCGATTGCCGAATCTCGCTCGTGAGTTCTCGCCTTCGTGGCGCTCAGCTCCTGCCGACGCTCCGCTTCGTTGAGTGAAACGGACTTCGTGGCCAGATCCATTTTCAGGCGCGCGGCATCGCCTTGCAGCTCGGCGAAGCCCTTCTCGCTGGCTACGCGCTGAGCAGACTTCGCGCGCAGCGCCGACACATACGGAGCCACCCAATCGAATTGCTCATGCGGCACCGGCGCCACGGTATCCCAGGGCAACGGATCTTTGAGGGCCGCCTCACTCACCTCGTCGAAATCAGTAGTCGACGGCAGTACGATGTCGGACTTGACACCCCGCAGTTGAGTGGAACCGCCACTCGGTCGGTAGAATTTGCGAATCGTCACCTTCAAGGCCCCGGGATCGTACGTGTGCGAGAAGCCCGCTTGGTCCATTACGGCCGCCAAGGGCAGAATGCTTTGAACAGTCCCCTTGCCGAAGGTCGACGAATCCCCAACCACGAGCGCACGGCCATAATCCTGCAGAGCCCCGGTCAAGATCTCCGAGGCGGACGCGCTCGAACGACTGGTCAACACAATCAGCGGTCCGTCATACTGCTCCGTCGCGTCCTTGTCCGAGTCGACCTCGACGTCACCCGCGGGGCCGCGGGTCTGAACGACGGGACCCTGATGAATGAACAAACCGGTCAGGCTGATCGCTTCGTTCAACGAGCCACCACCGTTCCGCCGTAGGTCGAGGATCAGCGCCCGCACCTTCTCCGCCTGCAACTTAGCGAGCAAACGCGCCACGTCGACCGTCGCACTCCGCCGAGTGCTCGCCGTGTGGTCGCCCATATCCGCGTAAAAGGAGGGCAGGTCAAGCACGCCCAGACGGAGCGTTCCTCCCTTTTCAGTCGGCAGATCGACGATCCGCGCGCTCGCCGCCTCGTCCTCCAACTTGATCTCGTCACGAACGAGGGCGATCTTCTCCGGCACGGACCCGTCGGGGTTGCCGGCGGGAATGATGGACAGGGTCACGCTCGTGCCCTTCGGCCCTCGGATCAGCGTAACTGCGTGGGCCAGCGGCATGTTGCCAATGTCCACCGCGTCTTTGCCGGTTTGAGCTACGGCCACGATGCGGTCGCCGGGTTTGAGCCGACCGCTGAGCGCCGCTGGACCGCCAGGGAGCAGCTCACGGATCTTGGCGTAGCCTTCTACCGATTCCAGCGACGCGCCGATACCGACCAGCGACAGATTCATGGCTGAGCTGAGGCTGGCGAGTTCCTCATGCCCGAGATAATCAGAATGCGGATCGTACACGTGGGCTAGTGCGTTGAGGTAAACGTCCAACACTTCCCCGCTGTCGAGACCCTTCATGGTCCGCACTTGTCGAGCGTAGCGAGCGGCGAGCTTCGTCGCTATTTGTTCGGGCTGCACGTCACTGCTCAGTTTTTCCTGGAGGTACTCCGCGCGCAGTTGCTCGTGCCAGAGGGCCTGCGCCGCGCTTGCGTCGCGCGGCCGTTCGGCGTGCTCGCGGTCGAACGAAAACCGCTCGTGTCCCGTAAAGACGAACGGCTCCGTCCTCAAGACCTGGGCAACGTAGCTCGCCCGTTGCTGCAGCCGCTCCAGGTAGCGAGCCACGATCGCCCGTTCGGCGCTGGTGTCGCCCGAGTCTCGCGTGGCCTGGGCCAGGGTGGCTCTGTACGGGGCGAATGAGTCGAGATCCGCCGGCAAGAAGAGCGAGTGCGTGGCATCCAGTGAGTCCAGGAAATTGTCCAGGAACCTGGTCGCCAGCTGGGCGTCCAGCGGGTGATGGGCGAACTGAGAACGCTCCAAGATCTTGGTCGTGACCCGCGTGATGTTTGCGTCCGTGGTGTATTGATTGGCGGGCAGCGGGGCGGAATGGCCACGCACGCCCATGGTGCAGGCTGCGCTGGCAACCCCGAGCGCGACCACGCAACAGGCGATTTTGGAGTGGGGATTCATGGCTGACCTTCGCATTGTATGCACTCGCTGGCCGGGGCGCCGCTGGGAACCTAAATACGGATCTGCCTCAGCTTGATTGCGCCAATCTTGCCTCAGCCTTACATCCCCGAGGGGCGGCAGTCTGACTGCGCTCCCCGCACCGCAGCCAAGTCCGAAAGAAGTGCACGCTTCGGAATGATTCGGTGCTCCGGAGGGTTGAACCCGCAGATGCTCGGGAAGTATCACCTCACCGCGGGCGGATCTCTCGTCGCGCTCTCGCTTTCGGCCTCTGCATTTGGGCTCATGCGTCCGAATACCCCTGGCAGTCCCGCTGACCCCGCCGTGGCTTCGCTGCAGCATTTTCGAGACAGCCTGCAAGAGGTCACGCTGCGCAACGGGCTCAAGGTGGTAATGAACCCCGACCACGCGGCCCCCACCGTTGCCGTCTCGGTCACCTACGGAGTCGGCTCGAGCAGCGAGGTCGTGGGTCGAACCGGCTTCGCGCATCTGTTCGAGCACATGATGTTCCAAGGCAGCAAGCACGCGGCCAAGGGCGAGCACTTTCGTCTAATCTCGGATCGCGGGGGCAGTTTGAACGGTACCACTACTGCCGATCGTACCAATTATTACGAGGCGCTACCGGCCAACCAGCTGCGCTTGGCGCTCTGGCTCGAGGCCGATCGCATGCGTTGGCTGTCGGTGACGCCCAAGAACTTCGAGAACCAACGCGCGGTCGTCAAAGAGGAGTACCGCATGCGCGTGCAAAATCAGCCCTATGTGCCCGGCATCATGCGCCTCGGGGAACTGGTGTTTCAGGGTTACGCGCCGTACGATCACGACACCATCGGTTCGATGGCGGACCTCGATGCGGCGCAGTTCGACTGGGTGAAGGGCTTTCACGACGCGCACTATGCCCCGGATAACGCGGTACTCAGCATCGCGGGCGATTTTCAGCCAGCACAGGCATTGGAGTGGGTGCAGGAGTATTTCGGTCCGGCCGAGCCACGCCATACCCCGCGCCTGGAGTTCCCGCCGATGCCAGAAAAGCCGAATACAGGGCGCGCCGTCGTGGAGGACCACAACGCGCGCACGCCCGGCTTCATCGTCGGCTTCATGATCCCTCCGCTGCACACCCCTGATCACTACGCGCTGGAGCTCGCCGGAGTGCTCCTGGCTGATGGCGAAAGCTCACGCCTATACAAGACGCTCGTGCATGATCGAGCCGTCGCGGAGAGCGTCTCGGCGTGGACAGAGCAACACCGTGGCCCCGATCAATTCAGCGTGATGGCAGTCCTGTCCGACACAGGCACCTTGCCGAAGGTCGAGGCAGCGGTCGACGCGGCCTTGGCACAGCTCGCTCGAACGCCTCCCAGCGCCGCCGAGCTGGACAAGGCAAAGCGCCAATTTCGAACCGGCTTCGTCTTCGGGCTGCAAACCAACCTCGGCCGCGCCACACAACTCGGGGAGTTCGAGTCCCTTTGGGGGGATTCGCGCGCGCTGGCTGACGAGCTACCGCGATACTTGAGCGTCACACCCCAAGCGCTGCAAAAAGCCGTTGCGCGCTACCTGAGCCCCGAGCGCCGCTCGCTGGTTGAAGTGTTACCGGCGCCGCAAGGATCCAAACCGTGAAGCCACGAGCTGTGCACATTCGTAACGTCGCCGCACGCTGTTTGGGTCTCGGCTTCCTGTCGCTGCTCACCACGCACTGCGCGACGACGACGCCCGCCACGCAGTCACCCCTCGCCTCCGCGCCGAAAGTCGCGGCAGCAAAGCCGACGGCCACTGCGCCCGATCCCTTCGCAAGTCCGCCGGAAGGCGGTGCGATGTCCGATACGCCATTTCCGTCAATCGAGCACGCGCGACTCGGCAACGGGCTCGAGCTGCGCACCGTGACGCGCAAGACGTACCCGATCGTCGAGTTACGGTTGGTGTTGTTCTCCGGATCCGCCTCCGACGGGAAGCAGCCGGGCGTAGCGGCCCTCGCAGCCGAGCTACTGAAGGCGGGCGGCGCTGGAACCTTGAGCGCAGCCGAACTCTCCGAGCGCGCTGAGTCGCTGGGCTCGAGTCTGGATATTCAAACCGGCAAGGACTCTACTCAGATTTCCATGGCCGTCACGACGGGCGACTTGGACGCCGCGTTCGACTTGATCGGCGCCGTCGCCCAGCGACCGCGCTTTGATCAGAAGGAGTTCCAGAAACTACAGCGCCGCGCGTTCGAGGGCGCGGAAAGCGCCGCCAAATCGAGCCCGGAGTGGTCGGCGTCCATGGTGCTGGCGCGGGAGCTGTTCGGGAGCGCCGGCGCGTATGGGCACTATGATGCGCAAGCCTCCGAGATTCAGGCGCTGACGCTTGCCGCGTGCAAGCAGTGGTACACGCATAACGTCACCCCGCTGAACGCCACGCTCGTCGTCGCGGGCGACGTCGAGCCCAGTACCGTCGAGACGGCAGCGCGCCGCGTTTTCGCTGGCTGGCGGGGCGACCGACCGGCGACGCCCCAGTCCGTCGCGCCTGCAACGCGGGACGAAGAAAAGATCTGGGTCGTGGATCGCCCGCATGCCGCCCAAAGTGAGATCTACGTCGCGGCTCTCGGCCCCGAGCGCTCCAGCCCGCAGTGGCCGGCGATCACGGCAACCAATCAGATCCTCGGCGGCGGGGTCGCCGGGCGCCTGTTCTTGGACGTGCGCGAGAAGCGGTCGCTCGCATACAACACCGGCTCGCGCTTGGAGGAAGTGGCGCGTGGCCCAGTCCCCATCGTGTTGTCGGCGGGCACACAGACAGCCAAGACCGACCTCGCGCTAAGAGCGCTGCTTGAGAACTCGAAGCGCATCGGCAGTGAACCCCCGAGCGATCAGGAGGTCGGCATGGCGACGCGCTCACTATCCAACAGTCTGCTGTTCAGGACCGAGACGGTCGCCGGAGTAGCTGACCTGACAGCCAAGCTCGCGGTGCTCGGTTTAGCAGATGACTATTTCGATGGCTACCAACACGCCTTGGCGGCGCTGACCAAAACTACCGTGTTCGAGGCGGCTCAGTCGTCCTTTGCGTTCAAGAATCCGGTAATCGTCGTCGCGGGTGATGCGAGTCAAATCAGCAAACCACTGTCTCGGCTCGCGCGAGTGATTACCGTAGACCCCACGAAGGACTTCCAAATCACGGGCCAAATACCAATGAGCGGCGCTCAGCAATGACGGCTTCAGTCGCGCTTGCGAGGCAAAGACACGACCATTTCGGTGCCTTGATCTGCGGCACCGTGCACGCTGATCGAGCCGCCGTGAGCGTCACAGATCGCTTTGACGAAGCTCAGCCCGAGGCCCAGGCCAGGCTCTGAACGGCTGCGATCCCCACGGTACAGCCGCTCGAAAATGCGGGCCTTGTCCTCGTCCGGGATGCCAATCCCGGTATCGCGCACGCGAATTTCCGCGCGCTCCGCGACGAGCCGTGTGGTGAGTTCGACCAGGCCTGCCGAAGGCGTGTATTTGAGCGCATTGTCGAGCAAGTTCGCGATCAACTGACGGAGGCGCGTCGCGTCCCCAGACACGCACGCGGGCTCTACGTGGGAAATCAGGCGAATCCCGCGCGCCTCGGCCACGAACTCGTAGGTTTCAGCGACCTCGCGCGCCAGCCTGTCCAGCCACACCGGTTCACGCTCCAGCCGCATCACCCCTGTTTCGGCAGCCGAAATATCCATCAGTGTGCGCAGCATGGTGAGCACGCGCTCTGACTCCTCGACGGCATCTGCCAACGCCTCGCGCAGCGCGGGGGCGTCGTCCTTCCCGGCAAGAGCCAGCTCGGCAGCCGTGTGCAGCCGAGTCAGGGGCGTGCGGAGATCGTGAGCCACGTTGTCCAACGCCTCACGCATTCCGGTCACCAATGCCTCGTTTCGTTCCAACATGCGGTTGAAAGTGTCGGCGAGCTCCCCGAATTCATCCGCGCTGCCGCTGACCGGCACGCGCTCGTGCAGATCACCGGAGCGCAAAATGGAGCGCGTCGTTTGACCGAGCGCCCGCACGGGGCGAAGCGCGCGTCCGGTCAGGGCCGCGCCGCCCAGCAAACCCAAAATCAAAGTGGCAATCAGCGCGGCCAGGGATGCCTCGCGCAGGCGGGCCAGGACCTCGCGCTGCCCTGCGTCGCTTCGACCGACCTTCAGTTCGAGATCGCCGGAAACGACCGTCGCAACGACGCGCCAGCCGTGCCCGGCCAAGCCCTCGAGCGGGACGTTGCCTTGGGGCGCTCGTTCGAACAGCGTGTTGCCGCCTTGACGCAAGCGAACGGCCTCGCTTTCGCCGTGCTCGCCGTGGGAAGCAACGGCACGCGCGAGCCCGGGCACGCCGCTAGCCAAAATCTCACTGCGATATTCCGCTACGTGCTCCGACAAGATGGCGCGCTCGCGCGCGTCGATTGCCCGCGCAATGAACGAGCTTTCGACGGCGCCCACGAAGAGCACGCTGGCCACGAACACCACGAAGTACCAGGCGGTCAGCCGCACGCTCGCAGAGCGCGAGAGCCGCCTAATTTTGCCGAAGCACATAGCCGACCCCGCGGATGGTATGAATCAGCTTCAGCTCATGGCCACGGTCGACCTTGCTGCGCAATCGGCTAACCAGTACGTCGACGACGTTCGTTTGAGGATCGAAGGAGTAGTCCCAGACGTGCTCCAGGATCATCGTCTTCGACAAAACGCGCTCAGCGTTGCGCATCAGGTACTCCAGCAGCGCGAATTCTTTCGCCTGTAGGTCCATGACCTGCGCCGCACGCTTGGCGCGGCGACTAAATAGATCAAGCGAAAGATCTGCGTACTCGAGCGTCTTCGCCGGGAGCGCAGTGTTCGTCGCGCGGCGGGATAGTGCTTGCACCCGAGCGACCAACTCAGCGAACGAGAACGGCTTGGTCAAGTAGTCGTCGGCGCCAGCGTCCAGCCCCTCGATGCGGTCCTCGACCGAGCTGCGCGCGCTGAGCACGATGATCGGAAACGTGATGCGCTGTTCCCGCAGCGCGCGAATGACGGAAACGCCATCTCGGCCCGGTAGCATGCGGTCGATGATCGCGGCGTCGTAGGCGCCGGCGCGCGCGAAGCGAAAACCCTCGTCACCGGTTTTCGCCCAATCTACCCGGTGCCCTTCCTGTTCGAGGCCACGCGCTACGAAGCCGCCGATCTTCTCGTCGTCTTCGATTACGAGTAGCCTCATCTCTCGTTCAGTGTAACTCGGATATCAAGCCGCGGCGCTAGGACTGACGCGGAATCAGCGGCTCGACCTGGGCACGGTCAACCCAACCGGAGCGGCCCTGCGCGTCACGCACGAGCCAATAGTGATCCCTCACGCCGAGGAGCTTCACGCTACTGCCCGCCGTGAGCGCGAAATCGCTTTGCGCGGAGTCGAACGGAGACACCAGTACTGGCGCTGCCTGCAAGACGAGCGCGCTGTCGAGTTGGCGAGAGGCGAGGCACAACGCGCCGAGCGCCGAGGCAAAAATGAGCCCGGCGCCGGTTGCGACCGCAATGCCCCAAACCCGGCAACGCTTGTACGAAGCGGCCACACCCAGCGCGAGCACCGCGGCCCAGAAGCACCCGGACGCCAGCCACGCCCAGGTGTTCATCGATAGGGAGCGTGCCGCTTGGGTCACCCGGCCGCTCGGATCAGGAACGCTGGCCGCTTGTCGGGCCGTCGTCAAGTTCGCGCTGATGGCCGCGTCTCCCGGCGCCAACAATCGGGCGCGCTCGTAGGCCAAGATTGCCTTTACCGGTTCGCCCCCTTTGAGGTAGGCATTGCCGAGGTCGAACAACAACGGCGCAGAATAACCCTTTTGGGTGATTATCTGCTGAAACTCCTGCGCTGCCAGCGGGTAGCGTCCCTCCCCGAACGCGCGATTCGCATCATCCTGCGTCGGCGCAGGCACCGCAGCGGACGCATGGCCAGCGAGCGAGAGTGATACGGCGAGGGTCAGCAAGACCGCGCCAGAGCCGCGGCGGATGCTTCGGTGTACGCGGGTCATGCTGCCTCCAAGTGATTCAGGTGTTCGAGCTCTCGTTCGACGATGTCCTTCCATGGCGCTAGGTCCTCCTGACGCTGACTTGCGCCGGAAAAGCGCGCCGCGTCCGCGTCGAAGACGGCGCGCAGCTTGTCTGCCTCTTCCGGGCCGAGGCGCGCCTCGATCTCCGAGAGAGAGATGGCGCTCGCTTCCAGCTGCCAGCGCGCGCCCAAGGCCTGTTGAATGGCCGAGCGCGCCGCCACGAAGAAGGCCGCGCGATCCTGTGCGGCCAACGCTCGATCCATTGCTCCGCGCAGCGAACCAACTGCGCGCTCCGCTTCGCGACGCCGGGTTCGGTTCGCATCCGCGCGGAGCCGCTTTCTGGTGCCGAGTGCCAGGGCTAGCGCGCCGAGCACCGCCGCCCCCGACCCCTGAGCGATCCAAAACCACGGGCGCGTGAACACGGGCTCGAGGCTGGCAATCGGCCGTCCCGCGGAGTCCGCGTTGGCGCTCAGCACCGGGCCGGATGCAGCGTTCGGCACGTTGCCGTTCGCCGTGGCGGCGGCTCCCGCTCCGGGCGCAACCGTTACGGGGATCGACGCGCTCGCCGTGGTCACGAATTTTGCGCTCTCGGGATCGAAGTACGACAACGAAGTCGAAGGAATCGCGGCGATGCCCGCACGCAGCGGCACTACCGCTTGATGAAAGGTCTTGTCGCTCGGGCCGCTGGTTGAGTTCGGGTGGTACGTCTTCCAATCACTCGAAGCGGGCAGCCCGGGCAAGTCGACGCGATCGAAGTTGCCTTCCCCGGTTACACGAAAGGAAAGCGTGATGGGTTCGCCGACGCGCACGCTGGCCGTGTCAGCGTGCGCCGCGAGACGAAACTGCCCAACCGCGCCGTCGAAACCAGTTGGACGCCCCACGAGCGGCACGCTCTGCACGTCAACTGCTACCTGCGGCGCACGCAGCACGAGCGCACGCCGCTGTACTGCCCCGACCTCCGGCTCGGCGAACGCCTGCTGCATCATGCGCTGCATTTGATGATGCATTTGCTGGAAGGCGCCCGAGCCGCCGAAAAACGGGTCATTCCCGAACGGGTCCGCGAGTTCATCATCGTCTTGCGCATCCACAGGAGCGGGTCGCTGGACGATGTCCTGCCACTCCAGCGTACTCGGGATGTCGACCGTCAGCGCGTACCGACCCGCCTTGACGGGTGATAGATGGTCCTTCCAGGTGAGCACTCGATAGCTCACCCCGCCGAGCACGGCGCTGCCTTGCACCGGATCACCCGCGCGCAGTGTGAAATCGGTACCGGTGACGGTCGGCGCACCGGTTACGGTGACCCCGGTGTCAACACGGTAGTACGCGCGAACCGTGATGGGCACCGACTCCCCCGCGTACAGCGTGCGCTTCGGCACCTCCAGCCGGACGAACGCGCGCGCCGATGCGGAAGACTGAGCGGGCGGCGCGCTTGGCGCATTCGGTGACGGGGGGAGGGCGGGTGCTGCTGCGGCACCGAGGGTCGTTACCAGGACCGCGAACGCGGCAAGGGTACTGTGAGTCAGGCGACGCTGACTGCGCTGGAGGGCGTTCATCTCACCAATCCTTCTGTGGTTGATCCGGAGTGATTGCGCGCGGCGGAGTCGGCGCGCTGGGTTTTAGCTGGAGGTCTCCGCGTAGTGAGTCGAGCAAGGCACGAGCCTCCGGTTTCGAGAGTTCCCCCGGCCGCGAAGGTGCCTCGGCTTCGCCATGCTCCTCGCCGGAGGGCGGCGGCTTTCCCTGCTGACCTTGCGGTTGCTGACCTTGCGGTTGCTGACCTTGCGGTTGCTGACCTTGCGGTTGCTGACCTTGCGGTTGCTGACCTTGCGGTTGCTGACCCGACTGTGGTTTCGCATCCTTCTGCTCACCATTCTTGGAGGGCGGGGTGTTGCCTGGGCCTGGCGAGGCTTGCTTGTCCGCGCCGTTCTTGGCGGGCTTGTGGTCCTGCTTTTCACCCTGACCGCCGCCGTTCTTCTGCTGGTCTTTCTTCTGTTGGTCTTGCTTCTGCTGGTCTTGCTTCTGCTGCAGCTCGGCCAGCTTCCGTTTGACGAATTCGAGATTGTGCTGCGCGTCTGCGTCGTTTGCATCCAGGCGCAGCGCCGCCTCGTAGTGAGAGATGGATTGCTTCCAGCTCTTGATCGTCTCTTCCGTTTTGGTGCTCTTCAGAAGGCGCTCGCCCGAGCGATACAAGTCGTCGCCCAGGTTGTAGTAAGTGCGTTGCTGAAGCTTCAGATCATCGGTGTGCAGGGCGCGTTCGAACGCCTTCTTGGCCGTATCGAGGTCGCCATTTTTGTACGCAGCGGCGCCCATGTTGAAACTGAGTCGCGCATCGGCCGGCTTCGAGCTCGCCGCGCCTGCATACTCGCTCTGCGCCTGGCCGAATTTGCCATGCTGGTAGGCGCGCTCGGCACTCTGCGGCGAGGCCGAAGCCACGCCGCTGCCCACGAGGAGCGCAGCAATCCCCGCGGCCGCCGCAGTGACTGCACGTCGTGCTGGGAGGCCCGTCACGCGACCGGCCGCAGCGCGACGAACTCGCCGCCGCTCACTCAGCAGTGGTTCGATGAAGAGGCACAGCAACCCGAGGCCCAGCGGCCACTGGTAACGCTCGATTGGTACCCGCTGACTCTGCGCCGCCAAGTCCGAACGCGGCAACGTCGCCAGCTCATCACGGTAAAGCGCCTCCAAGCCCTGCCCGTTGTCGCCCAAAGCACGGTAGGCACCGCCGGTTGCAGCGGCGATGCGCCTCAGCAGCCCGTCGTCGAGTTTCGAGGTCACGAACTGGCCCGCCTCGTCCTTCACGAATCCCGTCTGACCGTCCGCGCCAGTAACGGGGATCAGCTCCCCACGGGGTGTCCCCACGCCCACCGTGTATACGACGAGGCCCTGCTTGGCGGCGCTTTGAGCCGCGCTGAGCGCGTCGCCCGCCAGATCTTCGCCGTCTGTCAGGAGCACGAGCACCTTTTTGTGGGTGTCGTCGACGAGCGCCTTTTGAGCCACCTGCAACGCGCTGGCGACATTGGTACCGCCGAGCGGGATCACGCTCGTGTCGAGCGCGTCCAATGATTCGTCGAAGATCGCATGATCGAGCGTGAGCGGGGTTTGCAAGAAGGCGGTTCCTGCGAAGGCGACGAGCCCGATGCGGTCCTCAGGAAATTTTTGCACGAGGTCATGAACGGCGAGCTTTGCGCGCTCGAGCCGGTTGGGCTTCAAGTCCGGCGTATTCATGCTCTTCGACGTGTCCACGGCGAACAGCACGTCGACTCCGCGGCGGTGCGCCTCCTCCCAGCGGAAACCGAGCTGGGGGCGCGCCAAAGCGACGCCAAACAGCATCACCCCGAAGACAACCAGGCCCTGCTTGAGCAAGCGACGCCAGCGTGAGACGCTGGCCGTCAACGACGCGAGCAAGTGCCGTGCACCGAGGCGCGTCAGCGCCGCACGACGCGCCAGCGCCAGATGAATGAACAGCGCCGTCAACGTCACGCCTGAGACGACACCAACAATCAGGAATACGGGTTGTGCGAAGTGCATGATAATCCTCACGGAATGCGGCGAAACCGAGTCAGGCCGAGGCCGAGTTCGACGGACAGCAGCAGGAGCGCTGGAATCGCCGCCCAGGCGAAACGCTCGTCGTGGGTCTCGTAGCTGTGTACGTCGTGGGTCGTCTTCTCCATCTTGTCGATGGCGGAGTAGATCTGCTTGAGTGAGTCCGTGTCGGTAGCGCGAAAGAACCGCCCTCCGGTGGTGTCAGCGATGCGACGCAGCGTGTCTTCGTCGACGTCCACTTTGGTCATGACGATGCGCGTGCTGCCGTCCTTCTCCGTGACCGGCATTGGTGCTTCCCCACGCACGCCGACGCCGATGGTGTAGACGCGCACCCCGAGCGCCTTGGCCGCCTGAGCCGCGAGCTCGGGCTGCACGCTGCCAGCATTGTTGACGCCGTCCGTGAGGAGCACGACAACCTTCGACTTCGCCGGTTGCGCGCGCAGCCGGTTTACGGCCGCGCCGATGGCAGAACCGATTGCCGTGCCGTCCTCGACCATGCCGATCCGAACTTTCTCCAGGTTTACCTGGAGAAAGTCGTGATCCAGCGTGAGCGGGCTCACCAAGTAGGGGCGCCCCGCGAACGCGATCATGCCGATTCGGTCATTGGGGCGATCGGCGATGAAGCTCGACACGACCGACTTCACGACGCTCAGGCGATCCACCGGTGTATCGTTCTGCTTGAAGTCGAGCGAGCTCATCGAGCCCGAAACATCGAGAGCAAGCGTCAAATCGACGCCGCTGGCGGTCGCGCTCGAATGCGCGTGTACGGTTTGCGGTCGCGCCAGAGCAACGATGCCGAGCGCCAAGGCGGGGCCGCGCGCCAACGCGAGCCAGCGCCCCCAACGACTCTTCACCTCCTGGGCGACCGCGCGTGCCGTGGTCGTACTGGAGAAGCCGAGTGCCGGGCTCGAACCGCGCCGACCGCGCCACAGGTAGAATGCAGGCACCAAAAGCAACAGCCAGAGCAACGCGGGTGATGCGAAATGAATCATGTTCCAACCTCCGAGATTGCAGGCGGCTCGGCTTCGCGCGGAACGTCCGGCAGATTGCCGTGGCGCGACCTTCGCTTCTTTTCCAGCGGTGCCGCAGTACTCTCGACGAAATGACGAGCCGCGGCGACCATCGCGTCCGCGTGACTCGGCGTCAGGGCGAGTCGCGCGAATTTGGCCAAGTCACACCAAGACAGAAAGTCCTCGAGCGCCTCGCGGTGCGTCGCAACCGGGCTCGCTACGGCTCCGAGCAAATCATGTAGGAACTCCTCCGTAGTCCGGTGTGCGGCTAACAGCCCAAAGCGCGCTTCGATGTACACCCGGACGGCATTCGATACTTCCGCGGAGAATTCGGCGGAAGTGAGCGTTTGCAGCGCGGCTCGAGCTCGTTCGATGCGCTGCAAAGCGAGCTCGGCGGCACTTTTGGCGCGCTCCAGACGATAACGGCGGAGCGCGCGATACGCAAAAAAAACAAGCAGCAGCGCCAACAGCACGCCCGCCCCAATGGCGTACGGCATCCACCAGTACGGAATCGCGATTGGCCCGCGAATGTCACGAATATCATCGGGAGTCATTGTCGCCTCTGTTCACGACTGCGAAAGAAGCCGAGCAGCGTCGGCAGGTACGGAACGGCGGTGTCGAG
>JBDTJC010000051.1:0-4143 GCA_039936055.1 Polyangiaceae bacterium
GGCAGCCCGAAACGCGCCTTAACGTTGTGGAAACGCATGGAGTGTCAGCGGACGCACGCAAACGCGGCCGCTCCGCCAGCGTCAAGCACTGCGGCCTGTGCTTTGGATGCCGCATCGCCCTGATAGGTGCAGCGAAATTCGGCCCTACTGACAATTTGGGCGTCGCCCGCTTCTCCACTGATCTCCCCGAGTCCAACAGCGACGACCACGATGTTATCTGCGTTCAGGGGGTCGTTGCAGACGAACAGGTGCGGACCCCCACCACTCCGCCCAAAAATGATGTCACCAGGATCCACGGCTTTGACCTTACATGTTGAGTGCTCGCAAAACCTCGACGCGCATTCGAATCGGCAAAATGACTATTCGCCGCCGTTGACTCGATGGCGGGGGCACGCGAGCCTCTGAGGATCTACCCGTAGGAGGGGAATCATGGCTTTAGGCAAGTGCAGGGAATGCGGACGCGAATGCGCCCAGTCGGCAAAGGTTTGCCCGGGGTGCGGCGTCGATCGCCCCGTGAAGCACGTCACTCTCGGGGCGAAACTCGGGCTCGTTCTTATTGCCCTCGTCGTCCTGTGGATGTTCGTCACGTCTGGTGAAAAGACCGCCGCGACTGGCTTGAATCCGATCGGGGCCGTCGCCGACCTCGGGCTGGACGGCATCAAGAAGAAGGTCGCGACCGATGCTGTCGCGCAGTACGAGATCGCCAAGCGCGGCGGATCAAAGATCGAGATCTGCGCGCACGCCGGGATGGTCTCGGCAGCTTGGCTGCAGGCGCAAGACGAAGCCAGCTATCGAACGTGGAAGGCGACAGAGAAGGCGGATTGCCTGGCTGCCGGCATGCCGCAGCAATAGGCGACAAGGAGCGCGCAACTCGCTCCCACCCCGCACCGACCCCACCCCATCCCATGGCCGCCTGCTGGCTCTGCTCCCCGGACGCCCCCGCTTTGGAAAAAAGACTGCTACCGAGCAAAACGGGACTTGCGAAGGTCAGCGCTTGCCGCTGTCACTCCGCGGCGCGTTCTTCGGGCGCATCATCTCGGCGCGGGCGGTTCGTGCCCAGTCCATACGAGCTTGAGCCTCGGCAGGCGAGCAAACGCTCTCGAGCTGCGCAAGCAGGCGCTCAGCGGCCGCTCCTTCGAGCACGGGTGTGGGTTCGATCGGGCGGGCCATGGGGAGCACTTTATCAGGATCGGCGCGCCAGAACTTCAGTTGCCCATGACGGCAAGGGGTCGGTCTTTAGATCGAAGTACATGCTCACGGTTTTCGTGGACGCTGCAGGGATCAGCTCGGCACAATGAGGGCACCGATCGATCGGCTTGCCGCAAGTCGGGCACTCCCCGTCCTTCGGTGCCGACTTGCATGGAACGAAGCCCAATTGGGCGTAGAAGCTCACGCTGTCTTTGTAGGCGTCAACCGTAAGCAGGCGACACCCGAGGCGCGAACGAACCAGGCTCGCATGGTGAAACGCCAGCCACATCAGCGTCTGGCCCGCTCCGCGGATTCTGGTTCTTGTCTCGCGGTCGATTGCTAGGCGTCCGACTTTCACCGCGGGGACGGCCTTGGAATCGCGGTGCTTGAGGTCAAGGTGCTTCCGCTCACCCGTTTTTAGAATGACGGTGTCAGCAAGAAGAGCGATGTATCCGGCGGGCCGCTCGTCCTCATAGGCGACATAGACGCGCGACACGTCGCGCGCGATCAGGCGGACGGCGTCATCGCGGATGAACTCGTTCAGGTCTTGATCGCCCGAGTCGAATCCAGACCAATCGCCGGCAGCGTCAAACGTCCCGAGTCGGATCGGGTAGTCGGCTGTCCCCACCGGTCACTTGCTGGCGTGCATTCCCGGCCGCGCGAAGATCCCCCGCTCGGCGTCGAGGTCCTGAAGCACCTCGGCAGCGCGCAGCCCACGCTGCCGCATCTCCTCTTGCGAGGCGCCGGTATCTAGGGCGGCAAGTAGCCGCTCGGCATCCTCTCCCGTGAGAGGGGACGTGGGTTCAATCGGGCGGGCCATGCTCAAAAGGTAACGACCAGCGGCACCTGTGGCAACCTATGGCCCACTGGGACCGGCTAAACCCGCAAAACCCGCGGTATCAGCGAGTGAGAGCCGGGCCCGTAGCTCACGAAGCCGCGGCCAGAGGCAAGCCGCCCAGCCGGCGATATCCTCGACCTCGGCCATGATCTCGCCGGCCAAGTCGGCCAATGGGCGCTCTGCCGCGGGCGTGTCGCGGTACGCCTCAGCGCCGGCCACGAGTCGAGCGTGAACGGCTGCGGTGAAGTCTGAGAACGCTGTCAGTGGGTCGCCCGAGAGGCAGCAGGGCGCTGCCACGATGCCCGGCACGGTCGAGCGGTCGTCAACGAACATCAGACCGTCCAGGCTCAACGTGAGCCGAGCGCCACGTGCGCGCCCATCCGCAAGCCAGGTGGCTAGCTGATCGTCCGTGAGCTGAGTGCCGCCAGCACGTTGCCGGCGACGGCCCTCCTCCACCATCGCAAAGTCAGCGTCACGAACATCGAGATCGAACGGCATCAGGCCCGCTCCCCGCGACGGTCCCGCGACGACCGCGAACCAGCCACCGGCGCATCGGTCCACGGCACGGAGCCCGACGCCACCAAGAACACCGCCACGTTGGCCGTGCGGCAGTTGCACGCGCCAAGGCCGCGCTCTGTCAGCAGCACCTCTCCGCGCGGGGTCATGGCGACGCGGCGATGCGTAGGGCGTGCGAGGCGCCACGAACGCAGCGAGAGCGGGATACTACTGTCGTCGGGGCGGCTCACGCGAACACCGGAGCCGAGAGATTGAGTTTCGCTTTCTCGCCCGGGCCGAGGTCGCGCGAAGTGATCGGTGATCCGTTCTCGATCAGCGCCACGCTCGCGACCGTTCCGCCTTGCGCTGAGACGATGCCGTCCACGACCGCCGCAACGTTGGCTTGCGTCACTCGGTCTTTGCGAGGCAGGACGGATAGGCCAAGGATGAACGGCTCCAGCGAACGCAGGTGCTCGTCTACGCCGGCCTGTATCGCCGGCTGAGCGACGCTCGGATCGACACCATCAAGCGACGACACGAGCACGGCGAAGCCGGTGCGAAAGATCGGTAGCGTATTCACCGCAGCATTGACCGGGCGCCGTGTGGCGATACCGGTGACCGGATCGATCTTCTCGATCGTCGCGAGCACCGCAGTGAGCTGCGCGCTGGTGGGAATACCGTCGACGCTGCCTGAGCTCACGACGTCCGCCTCGCAGTACACATCGATTTCGCCAGGAAAACCCGGGTAGGGGTAGACGTTGATGATTCCGGGTGCCTCGTCGCCCCACTCTCGATAATTGGCACGTGCCCCGCCCTGGGGCTTCGACTGAAACCGCGAGATGATGCGCGCGCGGTAGAGTTCGACGTCTTCGGCATCGGCGCCTGTCACGACCTGCGCGAGTACGGGAGCTTTGCTGACCACGTTCGGCGGCGGGTTCGCGAATTCGAGGACGTCGGCGGGTTGCAAGTTACCGATGCTGCCTGAGCCGTCGCCGCCGGACTGGTCCGACACGGCGCGAACCGTTACGATCACCGTCGCCGCGTTGAGCGCGACCGCCGCAACCGTCTCGTAGATTACGCCCGTGGCAGGGAATAGCAGCGCCGTCCCGCTTGCGAGCGAGCCGACCTGAGCCGTAACGGTGACGGTGATCGTGTGCTGGGCTTGCGTCGCGTCGAACGAGTCGCCGACGCCGATGAGCCTGCCCCACTCGGTGAGCGGCTGAATCAGTTTGCCGTTGATCGTGGTCGCGTCGTTCGTCGCGTAGGCGACGAAGAGTTGCAAAAATATGAAGCTCGAATACTTCCAGAGGATCAAGAACGTGCCGGCCATCACCTTCGCCAAGACGTTGATGAACGCCTTCGGCAAAAACGGAACGGACTGCCCGAGCTGCGCAGAGATCTGCGCGATCATGTTGTCGCTCAGCTGTTGCGTGGAAGGGGTAGGAAGAGACATCAATCACTCTCGGGGGTTTGGGAAAAAGCTGCGCTCGCCAGGACGGCGCATCGAGCGAGCACAAGGGCTCGTGCGCCGCTGCGCCCGCGGCTTCGGGCACATAGCGCGGGGGAAAAGAACAAAACCCACGCCTGGTGAAGACGAAAAAGGCGCTCGTCGCGGCGCTGCG
>JBDTJC010000052.1:0-30163 GCA_039936055.1 Polyangiaceae bacterium
GGCACTCCGTGTTCCTGAGAAATGCGATTCCAGTGCGCCGATGCGGTAACGAACAACGGTTGCGGGAGCTTTTTCATGCGCTGCAACGCTTGCTCATTCGCCGCTAAGTCGGCCGGCGTGGGCAGCGCAGCGTTTGGGTCGTAGGCGAGCGCGGCACATTGATAGGCAAGAAGCAAAGCGGTAAACACCGCCGGTCCAACGACTCCGAGCATGGCAGTCGGCTCACGCTTGCGTCGGCGTAGATTGCCGAGCTGGATGCCCGCGGCCAACGACAACGCCGCGTACGCCGGAATCAGGCCGTTCACGTATCCGCCTGACTTCAAGTACGGGAGGTACGAACTGGTCACGCCGACGAACACGAAGAGAGCGGAATAAATCCACTCTTTCCAGTTTTTGCCTGGAAAGCCGAAACCACACAGGAGGGCGAGCCCGGCTACCGTCAGCGGCAGTGTCACGCCCAAGAAATAGGTCTGCATGCTGGGCAATAAGCGCGACCACTCGACCTCGTGGTGCGCGGGCAGCTGGAACAAATAGTAAAAAATCCAACCGTGCGAGCTCAAGCCGAAGACGAGCGCGCCGAGGGCGGCGGTCGCGCCGGCAGACAGCGTTGCGACGACTCCCAACCTGAATGACCTTAACGTCAGGAACACCAGTGCTGGCAGTGCGAGAGGGATGCCCAATTGCTTCGTGAAGCAAGAGGCGGTGAGCAGCGCGCCGACCAACGCGGCGCGGCGCACTGTGTGCGTCGAGCGCGCGAGAACGTTCGCGCTCAGGGTGATAAATAGAAACAGCGAATCCACGCGTGCCAGATCCATCCACAGCCCCGTCAGCTGATAGACTGCGGCAAGCAGGCCGGCCGCAGCGAAGCCCGCCGCGGTGTCTCCCGTTTCGTCCCGTACCCAGCGCGCGAGCAGCGCAAAACACCCTAAAATCGACGCGAAAGAGACTAACCGTGGCGCCAACAGCCCGAGGCCCAGTACGTACGAGGGTAGCGCTGAGACGTAATAGTAAAGCGGCGGATAGATGAAGGGGGTGAAGTCGAACGATGGTTCGCGGTAAAGCTGGTGTCCCGACATCGCGACTTGGATGTGCCCGACCGAGCCGCCCTCGATCCATTCCAGCTCGAAGGGGTAGTTGAGCCTCTGCAGCGCGACGCCGATGAAGCGCGCGATCGGCATCACGGAGATGAGGACGATACCAAGCGAAATCGCGCTCCGTATCAAGCGTTGCCAGAGGGGACCGCGCGCGATGAACCAGCGCGCGCAGCGAGCCGCGCGGGAGCTACTGCGCGGATTCGCCGACTTGCTCGCCGTGGGGTTCATTTGTTGCGATGCCCCGGCCCAGCCGGGCGAGAGTGCGGCGGCGGCGGCGGATCGCTTGGCCCTGGACTCGGCGTCGGCGGGCTCTGGTCGCGCAGCAAGCCGAGGATACGCAGCGTTTGCGTCGTGGCGCTGGTTTCGGGGCCGCGTTTGAACAGGTAAAACTCCCCCGCGTTCGCGAGTAGCAAGAAATGGTGCGTCGAGAGCGTGATGCTGAGCGCGTCGTGGGCGGCGCCGACCAACTCCAGAGAGCTGAAGAAGACATACTCCGGCTCCCCATAGGGGCGCAGCGCGCTGAAGACCTCGGCGCGGTTGGACACGTGCGAGAGCACGTACGTGGTGGCCACGACGCTGGCATTTGCGGGCAGCCGGCTCAGGACGCTTTGCGCGTCCGCGTAGCGCTTGTCCGTCGCGGGCGTGCCTTGGAATAGCGACGTCACACTGGTACCCCCGAAGCCGTCCGCGCGCAGCAAGGCGCCGTAGTCGTAACTGTGACTGAGCAGCGTCAGGGTCAGCGTGATCAGGGAAGCGAGGTACACGCCGCGCTGCGCGGGGTTCTGTCGGAGCCGGTGCAGCAAGTACAGCACCGACAAGAGCGCGCCAGGGATCCAGACCAGCACGAGTGGGAAAGCCGAGTGACCGCCGGGCCAAAACTCAGTGCTGGAAGAGGTGAAGAGCACCCCCGGAAAGATCAACGGCAGAGCGCCGAGCGCGCTGAGCGGTAGCAGCGCGAGCGGCGCCAGGGCGTGGAGCATCGAGCTCAACTTGGCGGCACGCGCTAGATCCAGGGTGAAGTACACCGGGTTCGAGCACAGCGCGCGCAGTGCTTGCACTGCCGGCGGCAATACCGGTGCCGGGGTGCTGACGCCCGTGTGCATGGCGAGCGCCGTGTTGAAAGCGAGCAGGGTGACGCCGGCCACGCACAGGCCCAAGCCGAGCCGCGTTTTCTTCACGCTAGCCACCAAAAAGATGCCGAAGGCGACCACCGCGAGCGGCGCGAACTCCGATGAAGCGAGGAGCAGCGGCAGCGCGAGCCAAGTCAGCCAGCGTCGTTCGCCCAGCACCGCGTAATACAGGGTGAAGGAGAACAGGCAGAAGGCGGGCATCCAACTGAACGTGACCAGCAACGCTCCGTGCAGCGGAGCGAGCGACAAGAACGCAAGGCTTGCCCAGACTGCCACACGCTGGCTCAGCAAGCGTGCGGCAAGCAAGAAGATGGGGATCACGCACAGCGCCGCCAGCACCGCTTGCAGCCGCAGCAGCGTTTCCGCACCCGGGTGAAGCCGGTAAATCGGCAAGAACAAGAGCGCGCTGTAATCCGCGTGGACGCTCAGGTAGCTGGCGCTGGCGGTGCCGAACAATGCCGGGGCTCGGAACCAATGCCCGACCGCCAGGTTCGCCATCATGTTGTCGGCGATGCCTACGTCAGTGTCGACGGTTTGAATCAGGCGGTGGTGCGCGATCGCATAGCGACTGAGTAACGAAGCGTACCCCGCCGCCGCCAGACACACCACCAGGAGCGCCGCCCAACGCGGTAGGCGCAGCGCACTCAGCCGGGCGAACACCCAACTCGAGCCCAGCCATCGCCCGAGCCGCGACGGTTTGCGCTCCCTTAACACTGCCCAGGAAGCGCCAAGCAGCGCGCGTGAAGCGAGTCCAAACGCCGACAGCACGACCAAATAGAAGAGCGGCTTGCCCTCGGCGACCTGGCTCAAGAAGAGGCCGGGTACGACGAACACCAGCGCTAGCGGCGCTAGCAGCGTCGCGCTGCGGTGCAAGGTGGCGAGCCCTGGGCCTTTTTGACGCCACAGCACCAGCAGCGCGATCAGTGCGGGCAGCGTGATGCCGACGGCCGCAGAGAGCAGCAGCCGATTGCGCCCTGGTGCGCCGAGCACGTTCGCGAAGGTGTAGTTCGAGCGATCGACTAGCTGCATCCAGAGCAGCTGCGTCGCGAGCACGACCGAGAAGCCGACGGCCGACAGCGTAGCAAGGGACCGGGCAAGCGCCGGGAGTGCGCTCGGATCGCGCTGAGTCGCCATAGACAGAAGCTCAGTCCCCCGTCGGCTTGTCGTTCGAACGCGGGTTGAGATTGAGTTCGTCCGACGTGATGTACAGCGGGCGGCCTTTGATCTCTTCGTAGATGCGACCCACGTACTCACCGAGCACGCCGGTCATGATCAGCTGCGCGGAGAAACCGAGCGCTACGACGATCATGATGGCGGTCCAACCTTGGACGACGCCGGCGGCGAAGAACTTGGTGTACACGGACCACCCCGCGGTGAGGAAGGCCAGCAAGCCCGAGAGCACCCCGAGCCAAGTTGCGAAACGCAGCGGGACCACGGAAAAAGAGGTGATGCCGTCGACCGCAAACTTCATCATCTTGCGCAGCGGGTACTTGGTTTCCCCAGCGAAACGCGCCGGGCGGTCGTAATACACGGCGGTTTGGCGGAAGCCGACCCAGGACACCATGCCGCGCACGAAGCGGTGCCGCTCGCGCAGGGTGCGCATCGCGAGCACCACGGGCCGCGCTAGCAAGCGAAAGTCCCCAGCATCCGCCGGGATAGACACGCCGCCGAGCATTGCGCGCAGCACGCGATAGTAGACGGCAGCGGTGAGCTTCTTGAAGATGGTTTCGCCGTGGCGCTTACGCCGAACCCCGTAAACCACGTCGAAGCCGGCACGCCAGCGCTCGATCATTTCACCGACGACTTCCGGCGGGTCTTGCAAATCCGCGTCCATGATCACGACGGCTTCGCCTTCAGCGCGGTCCAGCCCCGCGGTGATCGCCATTTGATGTCCGAAGTTGCGGGCGAACGAGATCACCTTGTAGCGCGGCTCGCTCGCGGCGAGTGCCTTCAGCTGCTCGAACGAAGTGTCCCGCGAGCCGTCGTTGATGAACACGACTTCCCACGAGTCGATCAGCGCTTCCCAAGACTTCAGCACCTCACGCAGCCGCCGGTCGAGTTCCGGGATCACCGCTTCTTCATTGAAGATCGGGATAACGAGCGACAGGGTGGGCCGGGACATCGTGGAAGGTATACAGGGAAGAGTTTCGAGCGCGAAGGGCCGGGCAGCTAACCCGCAAAAACCGGGATTTCAGTGCTTGGGTTTGGGATCGATGTGGATGCCCAGGTGCCGGTAGGCCTCGATGGTTTCGGGCGACTCATAATCCCGTTGGAACAGGAAGAACTCGTTGTCGCCTTTGGCGCGCAACCCGTACGTTTCTTTCTTGAACTTCTCGGTCAAAATCCGACGCAGGTCCTGGGTCACCTCGTTGTCACTGACGAAAATGTAGTCAACTGGGCCCACGTCGTAGCGGAACACGTACGCGGTTTTACGAGTTGAGACATGCGGGCTCATGTATTCGGTCGCCGCGACGCTGGCATCGGGTGGGATCTTGGCGACCACGCGGCGCATGTCGGCGTAGCGCTTGCGTGCGGGCTCGCTCATCTCGAAGTTGATGTGGCCGAAGCCGCCGGTGAAGCTCTCGCGCTGCAAGATAGCGCCGAAGTCATAGCTGTGACTGAGCATGACCACGCACATGGCGCCGACAGCTGCGGCCACGCGCACTTTGCCCTGCTCGCCCTGGCCGAGCAGGTACAGGCTGACCACCGCGCTGCCGAATAAGAATGGGATCCAGTTGCTGGTGTACTGGAAAGCGATCGAAATCGTCGGCCAGTAGCCGGTCGTCATCAGGGTCAGGAACGTCCCCGGTAGGAACAAGAGCAGGAACGCGGGGCGCCGCAGGGGCAAAAATACCAGGGGCGCGAGCATGTGCAGCGCGTATGTCAACTTAGGCCCACGGACGAAGGTGGACAGCGCGAACACGGGGTTACTGATCAGCGTTTTGATCACGTTGCCGTAGCTGGCTTTGCCGTCGGCAAAGAGCTCGGAATACATGTTCTCGAACCACCACGTTCCGGCCCAGGGCATGATCACGAACTTGTTGATGCCGAACCAAATGCTGGACACCACCGCGAGGGTGGCACCGAGACGCACGCGCGTGCCGGTGATGAACAGGAACGTGCCCAGGCAGGCCAGGCCGATGGCAATGTCCTCGCGAATCGAGAACAGGATCAGCACGAGCAGGATCGTGAGCCAGGTCTTGCGCTTGGAGATCGCGTAAAACAAGAAGAAGTAAAACGGGATGCACACCGGCAGCCAATGAAAGTCGTAAAACTGCGGGCCGTGCAGGGGCGCGAAGAGCAAGTACGCGAGCGCGAGCAGCACCGAGCTCAGCCGGCCGAGTAACGTGCGCGCGAACATGTACAGCGGAATTGCGGCGCCGCCGAAGCACACCGCCTGAATGATGAGTAGCGTTTCTGCGCCGGGCTTGATGGCGTAGAACGGCGCAAACAGCAGCACGATGTATTCGGCGTGACCGGATAACGAATTGAACTTCCCAGGCCCGTACAGGACCGGTGCCTGGAAGAAATGCCCTTTGATGGCATTGAAGATCATGTTGTCGTAGATGCCGAGATCGAACGCGGTGGTGCCAAAGTTCCGATGATGGCGGATCGTATAGAACCCGGTGTAAGCGGCATAACCCGCAGCGGCGAGCACTACGGTGCTCACGCTTGCGAGCTTGGCTAACCAGGTCAGATCCGGCAGCACGTACTTGAGCAGTGCGACGGGCGTGCGTAACGCCACAGCCAGCTCGCCAAAGCTCACGCGCAGTAAACGCTCGAGCGAGAGGCCGTAGCCACCGAGCAGGAGCAAATAGGCGACTGGACGTTGTTGTCCCAGTTGCCAGGAAAACAAAGCAGGCAGCGCGAACGCGAGCAGCAGCGGAGAAGCGATGCGCACCAGGCGCTCGAGCACGCTGAGCGCGCGTTCCCGCTTCCAAAATACTAAGGCGGCGGCGAGCAACGCGGGCGCAAGACCGGCTGCGACCACGCGCCAGTTCAGTGGACTCGGCTCGGGTGCGTAGTTCTGAGTCAGGAAGCTGACGCGCGTCCCGACTGGCACGTGCAGCGTCGCGTCCAGCAGCGCGAGCGACAGACCGATGCCGCACAGCAGCAACAATGCGCTCAAGTTGCGGCGCCCGAACTCACCCGGTTCGGAAGCGCCGACGGGAGCTGCGGGGAGCACATCCCCGGGGGCTTGAGAGGCAGCCATCGTCGCCACTTCTTAGGCTGTAGGAACGGCCTGCGCAACGCTTCAGCGAGCTATTTCCCGAGCCTGCCGGGCCGCATTCTCGCCTGCCTGCGTTAGTTCACCGGTGCGGGCGAAGCCTGCCAGTGTCCGCGTTCCCACACGTAGCGCACGCCGTCCCAGTGCCAGTAGCCCTTGTGCCACTCACTGCCCGGCTTTGGTGGCTTGGCGGGTGACGGCGCCTCGCTATTGTCCGGGCTGACTTGCGCTACGACCGGGCTGCCTGACACCGGAGCGCCACTGGGCCCCTGTGCCGATTCGTTCATGGAGGGCCGCGTTTGACGGCCGATCACGCACGCCGAAGACAACGCAATCAGGGCCACGAGCAGAGCGCATTTCCGCACGGCTGTGAGGCTACCACGCGCGGAGCGCCGGGTACGATGCTGCGCCGCGGCCGTAGCCGCCCGAGCGCGTGTAGCCTCCGGATTTTCCCGATGCTAGCGTGCAGGGATCTTGAGCAACCTGACCGGCATGAAGGGCATCATTCTCGCGGGCGGTAGCGGCACCCGGCTTGACCCGCTGACGCGCGTCATCTCGAAGCAGCTGTTGCCCGTTTATGACAAGCCAATGATCTACTACCCGTTGTCGGTGTTGATGCTGGCGGGCATTCGTGAGGTGCTGGTCATCTCGACGCCGCAGGACCTGCCGTTGTTCGAGCGCTTGCTGGGCACCGGGGAAGTGTTGGGGATGCGCTTCAGCTACGCCGTTCAGGCAGCACCGAATGGCCTTGCCGAGGCGTTCATCATTGGGCGTGAGTTTGTGGGTTCAGACTCGGTTTGTTTGATTTTGGGTGACAATATTTTCTACGGCGGTGGCTTCCGCTTGCAGCTGAGCGATGCGCGAGCCGGCTTGAACGGCGCGACGCTCTTCGGCTACCGCGTGGATGACCCGGAGCGCTATGGCGTTGCTGAACTCGGCCCAAACGGGGAACTGCTCGGGGTCGAAGAGAAGCCCGAGTTTCCAAAGAGCAAGCTGGCGGTCACCGGGTTGTACTTCTACGACAATCAGGTGCTGGACATCGCCGCCAAGTTGAAGCCTTCGCCGCGCGGTGAGCTCGAGATCACGGACGTCAACAACGCCTACATTCGCGCGGGGCGCGCCCGGCTGACGACGCTCGGTCGTGGCCAAGCTTGGCTTGATACTGGCACCCAAGACAGCTTGTTGGACGCGAGCCACTTCGTCGCGACGCTCGAGCGACGTCAGGGCACCTCGATTGCGTGCATCGAGGAGATCGCGTTTCACATGGGGTTTATCGATGCCGCGCAGTTGAGGCGGCTCGCCGACCAGTGCGGCAAGAGTCGATACGGCGAGTACATGCGGCGCGCCCTCGAAGAGGCGAATGCTTAGGGTGAGCATGGGCGCTCCTGTACTCAGGCAACCTCGCTGTGTTTTGGTGACCGGTGGCTGCGGCTTCATCGGCTCGGCGTTCGTACGCCTGCTCTTGCGCAACCCGGAATACACCGGGCGAGTCGTGAACCTTGACCTGATGACGTACGCGGCGAACGCGGACAACGTTCTGGGTGTGGCCGACTCCGAGCGCTACACCTTCCTGCACGGTGATATTGGCGATGCACCCGCCGTGACGCGCGCGTGTCGGGAGCACGCGGTCGACACCATCGTGCACTTTGCCGCTGAAAGTCATGTGGACCGCAGCATTACGGGGCCCGGTGCGTTCGTGCAGGCCAACATCGTGGGCACGTATCAGCTGCTGGAGGTCGTGCGCGAGCTGAAAGAAATTCACTTTCACCATGTGTCGACGGACGAAGTGTACGGCTCGCTCGGTGCCACGGGGCTGTTCCACGAAACGACTCCCTATGACCCGAGCTCACCGTATTCGGCCTCCAAAGCCGCCTCGGATCATCTGGTTCGCGCTTATGCGCGCACCTACGGGCTATCCACCACGCTTTCGAATTGCAGCAACAACTATGGCCCGTATCAGTTCCCGGAGAAGCTGATCCCGCTCATGATCATGAATCTGGTCGACGGGAAACCGCTGCCCGTGTACGGCACCGGCTCCAACGTCCGTGACTGGCTTTACGTGGACGACCATGTAGAGGCCATTTGGGCCATCGTGCAACGCGGCAAGCGCGGCGAAACGTACAACGTTGGAGGCGAGGCGGAGTGGGCCAACCTCGCGCTCCTGCACCAGCTGATCGACGTCGTCGCGCAAGCCACAGGCCGCTCCGCCGAGGCCATGAAAAAGCAGATCACCTTCGTGACGGATCGCCCAGGACATGACGCCCGCTACGCTATCGACTGCAGCAAACTCAAGTCCGAACTCGGCTGGTCGCAACGCCACGACATCGAGAGCGGTTTAGTGTCCACGGTGCGCTGGTATCTGGACAACCCGGCCTGGGTGGCGCGCGTGAAGAGTGGCGCCTACCGCGAGTGGATCGCAAAAAACTACGAGAACCGCGGCTAATTTGCGGGCTGCGCGCGCGGGGTGTCAACTGCGCTACCATTGGGGACAGTGACGCTGCGTTCGAAATCCTGGGCTCTGGCGATCCTCGTGTTCGCGACGCCGGCGCTCGCCGATGGCCCGGTGCTGCACGAGTACATCCCGCCGGACCCGAGTGAAGATTTGCGCATGGGTGCGACCACACAAGATGGCGCAATGCCGGCCGCGATTGAGACGAAGAGCGGCGCGCTCCCCGCACCCAGTGAGTCGCGCGGCAACGCCCCGGCGAGTCAGGTTGCGTACGGCGGCAGCGCCACGCCCGACAGCATTGACGCGAGCTACCGCATCGACCGCGACACGTCGCGCCCCGACTCCGTGCGCTACGACGACCCGTTCATTCCGGCGATCACCCCGTTCAAGCGCCTGTATGCGTACGACGGGCTGGACGATGGCTTCGAGCTCGTGGTGCACGACAAGCTGCTCCGCCCGATCGAGGTCGGCGGTGACGCGCGCCCGGATGACGACCAATTCTACGGTGATCTGTTCGTGGACCTCGTGCCCGGCGTACCGGTGCGAGTACCGAGCGTCGGGCCCGGGGCGCGCGTGCTCGTCGCGCGCGCTGAACCCGCGGTTCATTTCGACCTGCAAAAAGATGGCGCAGACAATTGGTTCATCGTTGGGGACGTGCGTAAACGGGTGCGTCTCGTGCTGGAGTTGGCCATTGCGCGGCGTACCTTCGGCTCGGAATTTGGCGAGGCCTCTTGGGCAGAGCTTTCGCGCGCGGTTCCTGCGCTGCCGCCCGCCGCTCGCGCAGCCGCGACCGAGGTGCTGAGCAGCATCGGCATTTCGCAAGCGCAGCGCCCGCGCGAGGCGGTGCGCGCGCTGGTCAATTACTTCCGCACCTTCGCGCCCTCGGATGACGCCCCGCATGCGTCTTCCGGCAGCGCGCTGTACTCGGAGCTCGCGCTATCCAAGAAGGGCGTGTGCCGCCACCGCGCCTACGCGTTCGTGCTGACGGCGCTGGCGCTCGGTTTGCCGGCGCGCCTCGTGCGCAACGAAGCCCACGCTTGGGTAGAAATCTCGGACGGCCTGCAATGGCACCGCGTCGACTTGGGCGGCGCCGCGAGCCACCTTGACTACGAGCAGCACTCCAGCGAGCACCAACATCAGCCGCCCGCGGACCCGTATCAGTGGCCGCCCGGCAGCGAGAGCGCGGATGACTTGACGAACCAGGCGTCTAGCAGCGGGCCCACGCGTGCCGGCGCGCCGGGCGCGGCTGCGAGCAGCGCGCCGAACGGCCACGCGCCGCGCGCACCCGCTCCCTCGGCGTCCGTTGCCAGCGCGCCGCCAGCAGCGCGTGATGACGCGCACGCGCAGAGCGAGGTTTCCGTAGCCAGTGACGAGCACGAGCTACGGCGCGGCGCGCGTTTCCACGTCTCCGGGCTCTCGACGACGGATCGCGATGTTTGCCCGTTCTCGCGGGTGGACATCGCGCTGCGCGACAAATCCGGCGCCGAGCATTGGCTGGGAGCGCTGGCCACGGACAAAGACGGCAAGTACGACGGCCGAGTGGCGTTGCCCTTCGAGCTCGAAGTGGGCGACTACGCCGTGGTCGCCACTACGCCAGGCTCGGCGCAGTGTCGGAAGCACTGAGCGCGTTCTCTTGGAACAGCGCCGTCAGCAGCGGCCGCACTACTTCGCGCGCGGCGATGAAGCGAACGCCGTCTGCGCTTTGTTCGAAGCTCGCGAGCCGCGCGTCGGCTTCTCGCGCCATCTCTCGTTGCAGCTCGATGGAAGATTGCGCCAGGGCCCAGAGTGCCGTCTCGCGCAACGGCCTTGCGGACACTAGGCCTTGAGCCAAGCCAAAAAACCAACGCCGTTCACGCGACCGACTTCTTCATCCGCTCGGTGCTGCTGATCAAGTCACGCAGCGCGGTATCCTGACGGCGCGCTGCTTCTTCAATCTGCGTGGCAGCGGTCAGAGCGCGTTCCGAGCCGCGTGCTTGGGAGCGGTGCGCGGAGTTGAGCTGGTTCACCAGGTTGTTGATGGTCTCGATCGACTGGGTGATCTGGCGGCTGCCGCGTGATTGCTCTTGGCTGGAGCGCTCCACCTGTTGGGAGATGGTGCGCATCTTCTCGCCGCTCTTCATGATCAGTTCGGAGCCGCGCGCTTGTTGCGCGGTGGCAGCGGCGATCTGCTGCACGGTGGCGGCGATGCGGCCAATGGCGTCGGTCACTTGCTTCGAGCCCTTGGCCTGCTCGACGGTGGCGCGGGCGATGGCGCGCACCATGTTCGTGCTCTTCTGCGAGCTCTCCAGAATTTTCTTCAGCGCGCGTTCGGCCTCGTTGGACACTTCCACGCCGCGGTCGACGTTCTGGGCGCCGCGTTCCACGGCTTGAATCGCGTTCTTGGATTCAGCCTGAATCGTCTTGATCAGGTCGGCGATTTCCTTGGTGCTGGCGCCCGCGCGCTCAGCCAAGTCCTTGATTTCATCGGCCACGACGGCGAAGCCTTTGCCGTGCTCACCGGCCTGCGCGGCGATGATGGCGGCGTTCAGCGCGAGCAAGTTCGTTTGCTCGGCGACGTCGTCGATCACGTTCAAGATCTGGCCGATGGCGTCGATGCGCGAACCGAGGTTCGAGATCACGGCCACGGCTTCCTGGCTGGACTCCTTGATGCGGTAAATTTCGCCGATTGTTTTCAGGATGGCTTCAGCGCCGCGCTCGGCGTCTTGCGCTACTTCCTCGGAAAGGCGCGCGGTCTCGTTGGCGTTCGACTGCACCTGGTCGATGGATACGTCCATCTCGTTCATGCTTGAGGAGGTTTCCTCGGCGGTGAGCGAGAGCGCGTCCACGTTCTTGGCGACTTCCTTGATCGAGTACGCCATCTCCTCGATCGAGGCGACGGTCTCGCGCACGCTGGCCGCGAGCTCCAAGATGTTCCCGCCGACCTGCTCGTTGGTCGCGGTCATTTCCAGCACGGAGGAGCTGGACTCTTCGGCGCTGGCCGCGAGCACTTCCACGTGCTGCGCGATCTCACGCAGGGCGTTGGTGACGTCCTTGACGTAACGCGCGGTCTCGTCACTGGCGTTCAGCTGAGCCGCAACACCCTCCGTCAACGTGCGCACGGCGGAAGACAGCGATTGCGCGGCCTCCTGCAGCTCGGTCTCGTTGCGGTTACTGCGGGCGCTGAGCTCCTCGAACGTTTCGTGTGCCTCTTGCAGCTCTTGATAAATGAGCGCGATGCCAGCGGGCGAGCCCGCCGGTGCCTCGGGCTTCTTGCCGTCCAGCACGCGACGCACGGCGCTGCGCAGTGAAGCCATCAGCTCCGGCGAAGCGCCGTCGCCGGGTGCACTGAGCACGACGAGTGCGGCCGCCAAAAACAGAATCATCACGCCACCGTTGGCGCCGACGATGTTGAAATGGCCGAGGACGGCGGCCAGGAGTGCGATGACTCCCAGCACGACGATGGTGGTTAGCTGACGCGGCGAAATGCGGATCATGCCTGCTGCTCGGTCCCTAAATGAGCGAAGACCGACGAGCCTAACACTACTTCGCGCGGCCCTCACCCGGACCGCTCTCGCGGCGCGCAGCCTACTTATTTATCTATCAGCCGGGCCCGGTTCAGGCTGCTTCTCGGCCTTCGGGTTACCGGGCTTCTGTACCTTGGTTGCCGCGGGCGGCGTCGGCGCGCTCGGCAGCGGCGGAGTCGAGACCGGCGCGACCGCCACTGGCGCCGGTGTGGGTGTGCGCAGTGGCGGCGCAAGAATGGGCTGCGGCGCCGGTGCGACGGCCGTGATAGCGGTCGGAGGGCGTAACCTCGACGGCCGTGCGGCCGAGGTGGGCGGTGCGGGCGCGGGTCTTGGAGCGGCAGTGCCCGCGACTGGGGCCGGCCGAAAACCAGGAGACGCAGGCGCGCGCGCCGGGCGTCGGGCCGGCGACGCGGGCGCGGCGGCTACCGGCACGAACACCGGCTGCGCGGGCGCGTACCTGCGCGGCGTGTTGAAGCCGGGGCCGCTGTTAATCGTGAGGGTGCACGCACACAGCGAGGAGAGCGCGAGCAACGCGACAGACGTGCAGGAAAGCAAAGCGACGTGCGCGATACGGTTGGCCACAGCTAAGTATACACGGCTTACGCGGATTCCTTCCTCGAGTTTCCGTGTGCGATTTGCGCGCTCACTCTTCGCTCGCGGGCGGCGCTTCCTGCAGCAACCCCGGACCAGAGACGGGCAGTTCGACGCTGAACGTCGCGCCGCCGCCAGCGCTCTCCGAGTACGTGATTTCACCGGCGTGTTCGAGCACGATGCGCTGCGCGATGGCCAGCCCGAGCCCGGTGCCGCCCGGCTTGTTCGTCGCGTACGGCTCGAACAAACGCGCGCGCATTTCGGGGGCGATCCCCGGCCCGTTGTCGCTGACCACGATGCGCACTTTGTCAGCGTTCACGGGGCGCACATCCACAAAGACGGCCGGCGTGCGGCCGGCCCGCGCCCAGGATTCCGCGGCGTATTGTGCGTTTTGGATCAGGTTGGTCATCAGCTGCACGATTTGATCACGATCAGCATTCACCAGAGGGCAGGCCGCGCTGCTGAACGTTACCTGCGGGCCCTCGGTGCCGTGCAGATGCGCGACGGAGCGCACGGCTTCGACCAGCTCGAACGGCGCGGGATTGGGCGCGGGCAGGCGTGCAAAGCGCGTGAACTCACCCACGATGTGCGTGATGCGCTGTACCTCGTCGAGCACCGTGCGCGTCGCTTCGTCGAAGTACTCGTCGAATGCCGGATCTTGCCGGGCGCGCAAACGCCGCAACGTTTCGACCACCGCGCGGATCGGCGCGAGCGGATTTTTGATTTCATGCGCCACGCGCCGCGCAATTTCACGGCGCGCCGCGATGCGCTCGGTGGCCGCCAAGCGTTTGCGCAGCGCCGTCAGATCCGCGATGGCGCGGTTGAACGCGGCAGCGAACGCGCGAATTTCGGCGGCGCCGCGCTCCGCCACGGGTTTCGGTTCACCATGCGTGACGGCGCCGGCTTCGCGCGCGAGCTGCACTAAGGGCCGACTCAAGCTGCGTGACAGCCAGAGCGAGAGCACGAGGGCCGCGAGCAGCGTGCCGACGCCAATCAACGAGATCGTGACGTCCAGATCTTCGAGCGCGGTCAGGAGCGGGATGCGCGAGCGATACGCGCTGATCTTGCGGTGGCCGAGCTCGGGCAGATCCAGCACTGCCACCATGCGTTGCTCGGACGGGGGGACCGGCTCGAAGCTCAGGCTCACGTTGTACGCGTCGCCAATTTTCGAGAGCAATAGATCCAAGTGCCGCGCAGCGTAAACCCCAACCCAAAGCCCGTGTTTGTCAGGCGAGCGATGCACACAGCCGTATTCCACGGCGAGCGGCTGAGCGTTCCGCACGCCTGCCTTGTTCGCATGCTCGAGGTAACGAACCAACGCCGTGCCCGGCGTGCGCGCGCCCTGCGCCTGCGTGCCCAGCACCTCGCCCGCCGAAGTCACCACGTACAGTTCGTCCAATTGAAGGGCTTCGGCGAGTTCTGGCACACGCACGCTGATCGCCAAACGGCGCTGATCCAAATCCCCCGCTTCTAAGCCGACCAGCGCGCTATCTATCAGCGGGTCATGGCGGCACAAGGGTTCGGTGAGCAGCGGCAACCGTTCGAGCTCGGACGAAAGCTCCTTCCCGAGCGGCTCCAGCGCTAACTGAAACTGATCGCGAAAGCGCTGTTCCTCGCTGCGATGCCAGGCTTGTCTTACCCCGAACCCCAGCGCGAAGGTCGTGGCCAGGCTCAGGGCGCCAATGGCGAGCAGGAGGCGCAGCGCGAGAGTCACGATGATGGGCGGCTGAAGCTCAGCTCGACTTCAGTGTTGCGGGGATGGCGCTTTCGGCCGCTCGGTCTGCCGCGGCGCAGCGCGCGCAGATGCAAGCCACGTTCTTCGCGGCGGGCGGGATGCCGTCGAGCGCGGTCTCGGGGATGTTCACGGCCATGCACCAACACTCGGCTTTGCCCTGCGCCATGCCGCAAGCATTGGCGTCCCCGCACACCGGGCACAGACTAGGGTCGACCGAGCTCGTCATGAAGCAGAGCCCACGCTAGCACCGAATGTCGGGCCCTTCGAGCGCGCTCAGAGCAACGGATCGTCGTCGTAGTTGCGGAGCAAGCCGCGAAAATTGTCGCCCTCGGCCACGCCCGAAAACAGCTCTTGGCGCGCGATGTGCGCGACCACGTAGCGCGCTGCCGCCGCGGCAATGCTGCGTTCGGCCTTGGAAAAGCGCTTGCCGCGGGCGGTCTGGTACTCGTCCAGGAACGCCTGAGCCTCCGCTGGGGATGGCGTGAGCATCGCCGGAATGTCCCACTGCGCGGTGAATTGCGCCGCCGCGCGGCCCGCGCTCTCGGCTTCGGACGCCGCGTGTAGCGAGTCCGAATCGTACACCGCGCACACCGCGTCATCGCGGAAGCGAATGTTCTTCACGCCCCAATCCAGGTGCGTGGGGGTGCGCATCAGTTTGCTCTTCTTCAGTACCTGCTGCGCGGCCTTGCCGTGGGCGTCGATGAAGCGCGTGTCGTCGTTGTCCAGGTGCTGTGTTTCCCAAACGCGCTGCGGCGGTGGCCACAATGAATTGAGCTGGCCGGGTGCGAGCGGCAGGCCGGTCGTGTCGAGCGGAGCGAGCAGTGCGGTCAACTCAGCCAAGCTGCGCGCGAGTTCGCGGCGCACGCTCGGCTCGTGCGCATCTCGCTGCTGCCCGTCGAGGTACGTGTAGAAGGCGGCCGAAACGCCGTCGCCGGTGTCGAACACTTCACTGCGCGCGCGCGGCACGGGGTAGTTCGCGGCTGACGCGCTGGCCAAGCAGCGGTGCATCGCGGAAAGCTCGTCGTGCGTGTAGCTGCGATTGAACAACTTGAGCACGGCAGGTTCACCGCTCTCGAGCACGATGCCGAACACGGCAGCCGCGCTCTTCTTGGCGAACAACGCACCGACGCACGGCACGCCGAGCTCAGCCAGCGTCAGCTCCTCGATCCAGCGCTCGGTTTCTTCATGACTGCGGTCGCCGACCAAGGTGGCGAGATCTGCACGGTACACGCGGTCTCGAAACTCCCCGGCCAAGAGCTCGGCCAAGGGCTGGACGCGGTAGCCGCGTACGACGGATTCCATAACGGGGCAGAGAGTGTTCCGAGCTCTGGTCCGGGCCGTCAACCGCGCGTGAGCTCCCCCCGAGGAATGCGCGGCGCCGCGTTCGGCCGGGTGCACCCATTGTGCACGCCGCGCGCGCTCGAGCGCACTCCTGCGGCTCGGCTCGCGCTCGTACTCCGGCTCGTACGCGCCGCTCATTTACGTGGACGACATCGCCGTCGGTACGCAGCCCATCGGCTGCAGCGTCCCGAAATAGGCTAGTGCAGCGTGTGTGATGTACCATCAACTGCACTAGCCGAGCAGCGCTTGCAGCTTTTGCACCGCGCGCAGCACGGACACGTCATTGGTGATTTCGCCGACGTCGCCGAGCGGCACCCAGCGCACGTCCGCCACCTCCTCGGTGCGTTCGAAATCACGCGTGCGCGCCACGAACGCGAAGCGCACGTCGAAGTGCTCGTGCGCCGGCTCCGCTTTGCGCGCCGGAATGGTGTGAATGTCCACGTCGAACAACGACGACTCACTCGGTAGCAAATCCAACTCGCCGAGCCCCACCTCTTCGGCGACCTCGCGGCGCGCGGCGCTGAGCAACCCCGCGTCGGTCGCCTCCACGTGGCCCCCGGGTTGTACCCAGATGCCGAGCTTCTTGTGGTGGATCAAAATCACCTCGCGCTTGTCCGGGCTGAGCACGAACGCGCTGGCCGTGAAATGACCCGGCGTGAAGTGGGAGCGCTCGCACGCCGAGCTCGCCCGGCTCAGCTCCAGCATGCGCGTGACGTAACCAGCCTCGGCCGGGTCCGCCGTGCGGTAGTTGCTCAGGTCCTCACGTACCGCTTCGAGCCGCATCCGCCCGCCGTAACCCGGCCCGCCGTGCCCTCGCAAGCGCCCGCTACGCGAGCGGAAAACCGGCGGAGAAACCGCGCCCTCCGCGCCGCCGCCCCCGCCCGCGATTCGCGGTTGACGATCGCCGGGTTCTATGCGAGATACGCCCCTCTTTCGGGTCATTAGCTCAATTGGTAGAGCAGTGGATTCTTAATCCATTGGCTTCAGGTTCAAGTCCTGAATGACCCACTCGTTTCTAGCGTCCGCGACGCTTGGTCGCGAAGCCGATAGCCGCTGACGCGGCCACCCTGGGCCGCCTCCGCCGTGGTGGCCGCGTGTCCGGTGGCTTGTCGTGGCGGTTTCTCGTGGTGGCCGCGACGCGGGTCTCCTCACTCGGTGGTGCGTGCAAAAGAGCGGGCGGCTCGGCGCCTTCTGGACGAAGGCGCTCACGAGTCGCCAGGAAGGGTTGCTTCCTTGGTCGCTTGCGCGTTCAAGACTTCGACTTTGGCAAGGATTTCTGGCGTCGCCGTGACAATCCGCGCGCTGTATCTGTCAGCGTCTTGCTTCCTTCCCACCGCGACGTTGTCGAACCCGCGCACGAGGAGGTAGACGCTACCCATTGCAAGAGAGAGCGAAGCCCCGCGCGATGTAGATGCGGATTCGAGTCCGAGCCACATCCCAGTTATCGCAAAGGTGATCTCGGTCCACGCGTAAAATAATCTATGGCGAGACCGCAACCAATAGAATGCGAGGCCAACGCTGAAAAGGCCGGACATCCCAAGCAGCTTGCGAGAAGTGGTAACCGACGCCCATCGAAGCAAGTGCCAACAGCCTGCCGGGACCCATCTCGAGAAACCCCACACCAGCAAGGCCACATACCCAAGGGCAAGCAGCGGCAGACAGCAGGCGACGAGGCAACCAATCGGGCGATGTGCCGCTTTCGGAACGTGTTCGAGCCACAAGACCCATCGGATTCCAAGCGGGATCTTGGGGTGCTTTGGACTCTTCACAACGGAGCATCATAGAACTCGCTGCCCGCCGCCGACTACACCCAAAAACCGGCGCGCACGCGTTGGGTTAGCCCAGCGGCACCTTGGGCAAGGCCGCGTCCGGCACGCGCATGGCGCCCGCGCGCATGACGTATAGGTCGTGAGTGGCCATGGATTTGTGGCCGCTCAGCCGCATAGCGAGGCGCGCGTCGGTATCAGTTTCGGCCAAAGCGGTCGCATACGCCCTGCGAAACGAGTGGAAGTCGACGCGCAGCGTGACGTCGCTGGACTCGAAGAGCTCGCGGCGAGTGATGCCGGCCACCTTCAAGGCGTTGCGCAGGCGCTTGGCGTAGCTTGCGGCGTAAGTGATTCGCTCGCCCCGGCCGCCGACCGCACCCTTTTTGCGGTGGTCACGAATGAGGCCGAACACGGGCACGGACCCCTCGGGTCGGCCAGAGCGCATCCACCACAACCGAAGGAAGTGCAATGCTACGGCGGGCAGCTCGTGGGGCTTGTCTGCGGCGCGTACTTTTCTGGCGGTCTTGGGCCTCGGTACCCATGCGGTTCCTGCTTCGAAAGATATGTGCGCCCATGTCCAAGCGTGAAGGTCTGACGTGCGCATGCCGCCCAGCGTGCGCGCCATCACGGCCAGGACTCGCAAGCGAAGGTCAACGAGCTCGCACGACGCGAACTGCACGAACTCTTCGTCGGTGAGGAGCACTCGGGGCGGAGGCTGCGCCTTGGAAAAGTGCCGAGGCATCTCCACGTCCTTGACCCACTCCGCGGTGCTGATCTGCTTGCGCTTGCGCAAGTAGTGCATCAGCGCGCCGAAGTAGACCTTGATCTGACCCACGGTCGCTCGCGCGAGACCCTGTTTCGCCCAGTGGGCGAGCAGCTCCGTACCGTCATCGGCGGTTACCGTACGCGCCAGCATAGTTCCGATGCGCGGGCAGATCTTCGCGCGAAGGACGCGGGCGACGTCCCTGTAGGTGGCGAGCTGCTGAACATCATATTGTTCGAGGTAGGCCTCGCACGCCTCCGAAATGGTGATCGGGTACAGCACGTGGCCGCGCGCCTTTGCGTCTGCAAGGTCGGCATCGAGCTGAGTCAGCATCAGATCGCGCTGTTCGGCGGCCTCGCGGAGGGTCTCTGGCGAGCAGGGCGCGAAGTGGAACTCCTTACGCCGCGGATTGACGTTCTGGGGCAATCGGAGCACGTAGAAGGCCGTTTTGGTGCCGTCGGAACGCGTGCGGGTGCGCTTGGAGATGTACTGCTCGCCAGTGGCGTTACGCATCTTGGCGGAGGTCGCCCTTCGCTTGCTGTTCACGGTCGACATCTTTGTATTCAGCGCAGCCCGCGGCGGCGCAGCAGCTCGCGGGTTTGCTCAACCTCTACGGACTTCGGCGGAAGCTTTTCGACGGGCCCAGGCTCGCTCTCGTCGTGCCAATTTTCGAGTGCGCACGCGAGCAGGCGGGCGGCTTGCGCGAGCAGCTGGGCGGCCGTGCGCGTCATGATTGATAGCTACACTCAGCGACAGCCGCTCCGGCGGACGTAGGTGTGATCACGACTCCATGACCTCGTGCGCCAGGATGTCCGCTTTCGTCGCCCGCAGCATCGTGCGCACCGCCGCGAGCATCGCCTCCGGATGAAGCTCGGCGTCCGGGTCTTCGCCGCCCGGGTGCCGGGCGAAGTCGTGGTCGGCGATCAGCCGCGCGATCGCGAGCTCCAGGTAGAAGAGCAGGCCGAAGAGGATCTCGCGGTGGCTCGCCGCCATGGGGTGAGTCATATGGTCGGGCCCGTAGCCGTCGTCGAAGAGGCTCGGCCGGCTCTCGTACGGGGTTCCCGTCCCGAGCCTGAGGGGCAGCGCCCACCCGACCGGCGAGTGGGTCGTGAGCATCATCACATAGGGCCTGCCGGGGAAGCGGCGCGACGAGGACCCAGTGTGAAGCGGGACGCCCTTCACGGGACGGCTGAACTCCAGGTTGCGCGCGGGCACCATGACCGTCGTCGAGCACTCGCGCTGGTCGTGGGCGACGAAGAGGCCGAGGCGATACAGACCCTCGGTCGCCTCGTCGCCCGGGTCTCCGTCGCCCGGGTCCTCGCGCCCGGTGTGCATCGCGGCAGCCTTGGCGGCCGCGAGCGCGCGCTCGCAGTGATACTGCGCGTTCGTCTGGTAGGTTTGCTTTCGCATCGTCTTGGCCGCTTTCATGATCTCGATGTTGTGTGTCTGCGCACTGCGCACGCGCGGAGGCTCGGCGCCTCCGGCCTATCGCGGCCCGCCCTTCAGCTCTCGGACGATTCAGCCTCTCCCTCGCACTCAGCTCGCCGCCGGAATCGCGGCCTTGTCGACCACGGCCTGCATGACGTCCGCGAGCAGGTCCGAGAGCATGATCGGGTGCGGATGGGCGTCGGCCATCGACCAGCGCTCCCGGTTGGCGCGAACCTCAGCCACGGCCCGGGAGGCAAACTGCAAAACTCCGTGCCGCTCTTCTGCGGTGGGCGGGTTCTCAGCTAGGCCATCGAGCACGAGCTTGGAATGCGCGATGCGCCACTCTAGCCACTCTGACTCTGCACTGACCGGAACGACGCCCAAGGTGGACTGTTTGGCGTGCTCGACGTTCAAACGGTCAAATAGCAACGGGGTTTCGTCGAGCTTCACGAGCTTTGCGCGCACGGCCTCGATCGTCTTGCGCTGCCACTCCCTGTAGAAGTTCAGCGCAGCCTGTGTGTAGCGGCCGGCCGCCGCTCGGTACACCTTGGCCACTTCCGGTGGCATGGTGACGCTCGGCTCGTTGGCGCGGAAGGCCTCGCCATAGGGCTTGGCTTGCTGGAAGAGCACGGCCAGCGCGGGCGTGCCGACGTTCTCCTGGATGCAGGCGATGGAGTCGCGAAGGCATGCCTTCGACTTCCGATCGATGTCGCGGATCAGCCAGGCCAGCTCGTCTTTGGGTTGTGCTTTCATATTTTGGGTCTCCTCGCGCGTCCGCGCCCGGCGCCCCGCTCAGATGGGGACGCCGGGCTTGCTCGCTGGTGTTGCGAGCTCAGATGTCGCTGAGGTCGGGAAGCTCAACCATGTCGGGGTTGGGCACCTTCGCGCGCGTCCAGTCCGCGTGGCTTGCGTCCGGCTTCTGGGGCTCCGCCTCGGGCACCACCTTGGCGGGCGCTTCGGCAAGCGCGGCTCGCGCAGCGGTGATGACGAGATCGACGGCCTCGACAAAGTCGGGGCACGCGCCCTGCGCCACCGCTATCTGGCGCAGCCGCTCGAGACCCTTGCGACCGTCGGCTCCTTGCAAGCAGCCGAGGATGCGGGCGCGCGCAAAGTCGACGCGGAACGGCCCATCCTCGTCGCCCTCCGTCTCCTCGCGGAAGCGGTCCGCCAGCATCTGCGCAACCCCGAGCTTCAGGTGGTGAGACGACTCCGCGTCCTGCGGGTCGTGAACCGTGCCGATGGCGTCGACCATCGGCTGGAACGTCGAGACGTAGCCGATGTACGACATCAGGCATCCTCCAGGAGCTCGGAGAGCGGCGCCGCTCGGAGGGGAGCCGACTCCGGCTCTTCATCGTCGTCAGGTTCGTCTTCGTCGGCCCCGGGTTCTTCAGCCTCCGTCGGCGGAGACTCGGCGCTATCGATGGGAGCGGCAGGCATCGCGGGGTCGGACTCCGGGACGAACTCCGAGGCATCCTGCTCGACGGCGGCAGCAGTGCGCTTAGCAAGCTCGGACTCCCAGTCCGCCCAGAGCGCGACGAACGTTGCTTCGTGGCTGCCGGGCTCGTGACGCCCCAGCCAGAGGTCGGGCCCGCGCGCAGGCAGACTCAGATCCTTGATCTCCTTCGCGTCGACCACCTTCTTCAAGATCTGGTTCATGCCCTCGACGTACGAGCAGCCGATTCCGTGCGTGCGCTCCACGAACTTTTCGTGGACGGCGCTACACACCGCCTTCTCAAGGGCGGGCGAAAGCTCTTCACGAACGCTGATGGCGGCCTCACGCAGCATCTTGACGATGCCGCCCGCGCCGCCGTCGTTGCCGAAGTCGAGCTTCAGCAGCTTGCCCAGGTCGACGGCGATACCGTGAACGGTGCGCTCGTCGTAGCGGGCGAGCGCAAGGTCGTCAGGATCGCGGTAGACCGCGGCCGTGCCCTTGTGCCCGCTCTTCGAGCGCGGGATAGCGTCAAGTTGCGCCTGGAGCGCCAGTACCGCGGGCCAATCAGCGGCCTTGATGGCGGCGGTCTTCTGCTCCTCCAACGATTTGCGCAACGCTTGGCGCTGTTCGCGCACGGTGTTTGAGGAGTGCGAGTTCGGGTTCTTCTTCTTCTTGGCGATCACTTGTCTATTCCTCCGTCGAGCCCGCGATGTGCGGGGTGAGAGGAAAAGACAGCGGGGCCGTCGGCCGCTGAGGCAGGCGCGACTAATCCCGCATCTTTCTCGGCCTTCGCGCTTTTGCGGGCAGATCGGCGCAGCACCTTCGCTCCGACCTCCGGGGACTGATTAAATAATCAGTTCCTGGCTAAGGCCCTCGTCGCCGCGGACCAATAGTCTTCCAACGCGGCGGCTAAATGTTCTCCGGCAGTCGCCACAACCGCCGGATTCGTCAAACGGCATCCAGCCTCGCGAACCTGCCACAAGGCGGTAGCCAGCGATGGAGGCATGGACTCGATCTCGCGCTCGATTAAGCAAACCGCTTCGAGCCCGTCATCGTCGATGCTCTTTGCTTTCACGGCACGGTGAAGCGCGTCCCGGAGTGCGGCGATCCTCGGCGCGTCGCGGGTGACCACCCGCGCGGGGTCGAGCCGGTCCTCAAGCTGCTCGTTCAGTCGGTGCTGCTCGGGCAGCAGCTCCGCCGCGAGCCGCCTTCGCACGGCCGCAGAGTGAAGCTTCGTGGTCGGCGAGCAGATGATAGGCACCAACACGGTCCGCGCGGGGCCGCCCGGCGATGTCACGACCGCCGTGCCGGGCTTGGCCCCAGGAGCCACCGAGGCGCGGCGCCAGAAATGGAGCTCATTCCCGTAAAGCTGCTCCGATTCCCGCTGGGTCTTCGAGTTTGGGTCGGGCTTCCTACCTCTTCTTTCCACGGCATTGATTTTCGATCGCGCCCGCCGTGTCCGCAAGCCTGCAGCGCTAGCACCACCGCCCCAGCGCTGGCCACGGCTGGGGCTCGCGCGGCGGACAGAATGCTGGTCCCGACGCACCAATACCCCTCGCAGCGTTCGCGACCGGCTTCGGTAGCCCGGGAGGCGCGGTTCGGAAAGCGCTTTGGCAAGCGGCACCGACGCTTCTGCGCAAGCCGCTAGGCGGTGTCGGTGGCCAGTGTCGGTGGCTCGGGAGACACGAGAAAGCCTTCCTAGGCTTTGGGAGAGAGGACCACCGACACCACCGACACTACCGACACTCTTCTTCGGGAAGGGAAAACTCCGGAGAGCGAACCGCCGCTTTGCGTTTTCTTGTTCCTCGCCGGCGGCACCCCGCCGCCGAGTGTCGGTGGTGTCGGTGGTGTCGGTGGTGCTGCTGGTAGGGCGGCGAGAACGCTTGGTTTGTTGGCCGGTGCCACCGACACTGCGCGCCCCGCGCTGTCGGTGGGCGGTGTCGGTGGGGCCTTGGGAACGCAGCGCGTGCGAGTGCCGAACGCGTCGGGGCGGAACGCGCGCCTTCGGAACGCGGCGCGCGCGACGCCGGTACGGTGTTCTGTTTGCCGGTGGCAACGAGCGGTTTGCGCGCTCGTTAGACCTCTTGTCGCCGGCTGTACTGCTTGAGAGACGCCCCGGCGCCGTTCGTTGCGGCACCGGGGCTTGGAGGCACAAACCGAATGACCAACACGACCGTACAACAACTGGCGGCGTCGCAGCTCGAGCCGCAGCACTTGGAACGCCTCAGGGTGCGCGCCATTGACCCCGCAATCGCCTACAGGGAGGGCGCGCGGAGCCTCGACGAGACGCAGGTCCAGCAGCGGACCCGGAACCTGAAGCTCAAGGGTGGAGGGCTCGGCTACGACTACTCGCACCTCGAGCACTCCGGCAGCTGCCGAATGTACACGCGCGTCTACCTCGACGACCGCAAGGCAAACGGCGACCGCAAGGTGTCGTGCCCCCCCGGTGTCCTCCCTCCGCCCTTCTTTCTAACCTCGGCGCCAACCGCGCAGGGCGTCTGGCTGATAGTCGAGAGCCCCGAGAAGGCGTTGTCTCTAAAGAGCGCCGGCTACTCGGAGCCAGTCGGCCTTGGCGGCGTCGATGCCGGGTTCCTGATGGGAGACGGGACGCTTGAGCTGCAGCCGCTGGTCAAACACTTCGTCAAGAGCGGCCACCGAGTGACGATCGTGATGGACGCGGGTCGCGCTACCAACGCCCGGGTTGCGGCCGCTGAGGCGCGGCTTTGCGTCGCCCTCCGCCTGCACGGCTGCGCGGTGCGCGTCGCCGCGCTCCCGCTCCGCGAGGACGGCGGCGACCAAGGTCCCGACGACTTCATTTCCGATAACGGGCCCGCCTCGCTGCAGGCCGTGCTCGACGCGGCAGAGCCGGGCGACCCAGCCGAGCGCGCGAAGAAGGCGGTGCTCGACGGTGACGACGCCGTGCGCGCCCTGCTGTCAGAGACCCCATTCCAAGCCGCGCTGGTGGTCGGAGGCGACGTCGCCCTCGAAGCGGTTACCGAGGCGCTGGGCGCCAAGTTCGCCGACGAGATCAAGGCCGCGCGCTCTGAGGCGGCCGCGGCGCTTGCCAAGCGTCGTCTCTTCAACCTTGGCGACCAGGTTGAGGTCGCGAAGGCAGTACTCGCCGACCTTGGTCCCGACACGGTGTTCGACGACGGCAACCTCTACGTCTACGCGGAGGCGCACTGGAAGCGTGTCGGGGCGGCCGAGGCGAACCGCGCCGTGTTCAAGTACTCGGGAGCTGGAATCAAGGGCGAGAAGGGCATCAGGCCGCTCCGTGTGTCCAGGGACTTCGCTTCGGGCAGCGTCGGCGTCGCCACCGACCTGGTTAACAAGGAAAGGTTCTTCGCGTCAGCCCCCGCGGGTATCGCCTTCTCCGACTGCTTCGTGCTCGTGGACGGGCAGTATCTCAAGAAGCTCCGAAACAGCCCGGACCACCGCGCGCGACACGCCTTCCAGTTCAGGTACGACGAGGTCCCGCGCTGTCACCGGTTTAGCTGCATGCTCAACGAACTCTGGGACGGAGACGATGACCGCGACGCCAAGAAGGCGCTGCTCCAGGAATACGTCGGGGCCTGCATGGTCGGGATCGGCGCGAAGACCAAGAAGGTGCTCATCTTGTCTGGCGACACCGACAGCGGCAAGTCGACGGTGCTTAACGTCATCAAGTCGGTGTTCCCCGAGGGCTCCGTCGCCGCCGTCCGCCCTTCGGAGTTCGGAGACCCGTACTACCGGGCGCAGTTGGTCGGCGTGCTCTGCAACGTCGTGTCCGAGCTGCCGGAGACGGACTGGCTCGAGCCCTCCGGCTTCAAGGCGCTTACTGGCGACGACCTTATCAATGCCAGGAGCCCGTACGGCAAACCGTTCTCGTTCGTCGCGAAGGCGGGGCATATCTACGCGGCGAACGCGCTGCCCCGCATCGCGGACCGCAGCGAGGCGTCGTGGAACCGCCTTCTTATACTCGGCTTCAACAACCGCTTCTACGCGGTCCCCACGGAGGGGCAGAAGCCGCAGGTGCGCGGGCTGGCAGAGACGATCTTGGAGCACGAGCGCGAGGGCGTCGTGGCGTGGGCGGTCGAGGGTCTGCGTCGCCTGCTCGCGAACAAGATGGCGCTCACCGAAGTCGGCTCTTCAGAGGAAGCGGTGCAGACTCTGCGCGATGAGAGCGATCAGCTTCGACTGTTCTTTGATGACCGGCTTGAGCTCGACGCCACGGAGAACCCGGAGATCGACCATGTCTACGCGGTGTACAAGGCGTGGGCGCAGCACACTCGCAATACGGTCCTCAATCTGCAGCGGTTCGCGCGCGAGTTCGTCCCGCTGCTCCGGCAGCGCACTGGCCAGGGCAAGGTACAGAGCCAGAACAGCCGAAAGCACCGTACCTACAAGGGCATCAAGATCAACAAGAAGCCGTACGACGGCCTCTACCTGGAGCACATCACGTGAACGACAACAGCATCAAGACCATCGTCCAGAAGCTCTCGCGCAAGGACGCCTCCGACATTCGGCGCGCCGCGCTCGGCGGCGCCGCTACCGTTGAACTTGCAGACCGCTACGGCGTCGGCGTGCACACGGTCCGCGCGGTGCTCCGCTACGACCGCCTTCCGCCGCAGCTCGAGCCAAGGCACGTTCAGCGTCTCGCGGTGCTCGCGACCGCCCGGAACTGCACCATTGATGACGCGCTTGAAACCGTCCTGGCCGAGGCGCGAGCTTGAATCTGCGCGCGTGGTCAATGCTCTCGCAGTTGTTTCGCGGCGTGAACCCCAACGAAACGGTGTCGCGGCTTCGTCATGCCATCGCCGGGAAGACGGGCCCGCACACGGCGCGAAACATCCTCATCACGGTGAATAAGGCGAAGAAGGCCGGATATACGCCAGAGTCGCTGTTGACGGAGCTCGGGCTCGACCACCGCGTGTACAACGCCTAACCCCGGCGAGGGGGAAATGGGCGGTCTACCGGTCTCGCCGTGCACGAGCCCCGTCGATGAAACCCTTGAGCTCGTCCCGAATTGCGGTCGTTCGTTTTGCAACGGCTTCACGAACCGCCGCATCCGTCGAGGCCTTCGTCGCATCGAGCAGCTCTTCTGGGATTAGGAGAGCCTTGCTCCATTTACCGAGCATCGCGACGTCGTGCTTGAAATTGTTCACACTAGTAGTCAAGAAGACCGCTGCCGGTGTGTCACTCTTCGCGAGATTGAAATTGGAGTCGAGGATCATACAGTTTCCAAGATCGTTGCCGTCGACAACTTCGTCGTCCTCCGACGGATGCTTGTCCCACCAGGCGTAGGGAACAACGTGATCGACGTGAAGCGATGGACGCGCGCGGCTCTTTGCTTTGCTTAGCTGTTCCTTGGCGACCTCCCACCGATCGTCGTCGAGGCGCGTCCAGAACCAAAGCGGGATGTAGTAGTCGCGAACTCGATCTCGGCGATCGATTTTCAGCCCATCAACGTATGCCTTGGCAGCGGTGAGCATTTTCGCGTCGAGCGCGTTCGTAAAGAAGGCCTCAAGTGATTCTAATGCGCGCTCGTCGTCATCGATTGATCGGAGACCTTGCCAGAGCGTCGCTAAGGTCTTCGTGTGAACCTCGACGCCGTCGGACCATGTGCCGGCCCAGCTAGGCACTGTCAGCCATCGGTCCACGTGTCGGTCGAGAATCGCCTCGACAGCTCGCCAGAACTGATCGATTGCCAACGTACTTCGTCCTACGACTTTGTTGAGCCAAGCCTCGGAAACAAGGCCCCAGGTCCAGAGGACGAGCAAAGAATTGTAGGACAAGTACTGGTCGCCAAGATGCAGCGCTCGCTCGTCGAGTCGCCGAGCCATCCAAAGAATCGTTTCGCGCATCCCCCCGCCGTTTGGAGCCGACCAACGCGCGGCAATCCCGGCAACGACGCCACGCATGACCGAACCCTTGACGAGGTCCCCTCGCGCCAGCACCGAGCCTGCCAATCCATCATCGCGATCAAGGACCGACCAAGCAGTTGCGGCGGCCTGCACTAGCGCATCGACTGTCACCTTAACGCCGAGGCCTTCGAGCTCGGTTCGAAGGCCTTCGAACTCTTCGCGCACGCGATTTTGAACGGGATGGTCCTGCGGCCACGCCGCCTTGATCCAGGCAAAGGTAATGTCCTCCTCCGAAAGTGCGCGCCCTTGCGTATTTAGTCGGCTGAAGATGTTGACGATGGCGTCTTGATACTGCGCGGCGGTGAGATCTGCCGGTTTTTCCGTTACCTCGAGCATGGAAACGGGAGTGTTGCGCACAGCTTCGAGGCGAGAAATGAAGTTTGTCAGTCGAAGAATCTCAGTGGGCGGTCGCCCTGGCAAAAGTGATTCGAGTCGACTAAAGCGTTCTTCTTGATCCGCCAGGCTCGCAATGCTCCAGAGGCGCGACAGCCGCACGTACTCATCCTTCGCCTCGCGCATCTGAGGGAGCGCAGATTTAGCGGTCGTCGTTAGCGCCGGGCTCGTCCCCCCGGCGGAGAGTGTGTTGACCCATGCGAGCAACGGCTCGTAGTTGACCTGTCGTGGAGAAACTTGGGAACTTGCAACGAGGTACTTAGTGACATTTAAACAGAGCTGCCCCCGAGTCCAGCTTGGCCGCGCCTTCCGGCCGCGAGGAGCATACTCATTAAATGCCTCAGACCATTGCCGGTCGGTCAGTTTCAGACCCCAGTCGTCCCCGCCCACTGCAAGGAGCAGACTCTGAACTCGTTGCTGGCCATCGAGCACCATGCGGAACGGCGTGCTTGCGGGCAGAGTCGCTGCAGGTACGTCCGTGCCGCCATCGCCAGTAGTCCGATCGACCTCTCGCCAAAAACGGCGGTGCGGCATCTCAACCGTTTCGCTTCTATCCTGGCCGTAGTTCCAAAGCAGCAGTGACCCGAAAGGCCAGCCCCGAAGTAGGGAGTCAACAAGAACAACAATCATCTGCGGCTTCCAAACGTACGGGCGCTGGAGGTCTGGAATGAGCAATGTTGCCGGGGCGCTGCCCGATCCTGCCTGCTCCAACAAGACGCCTAGATATTCGCTCTGGTGACGATAGAGGAACGACATTCACTTCTCCCGAACGGGTTTGCTCGCAATTTCGCAGCCTAGACGGAGATGCTCCGGCGCGGAAGCCATTCACGCCCAGCCGTTCCGTACCAACCAATCGTTCGCGTTCTCGCTGGTGTTGCACGACCAGATTGGCAAACAACCGGACGGCAACTGGGTCGACTGGCGCACTTGTGCGTTGCGCCGGTAGAGTTAGCGGGGGAAGGGGGGCCTGCGCCGTGGTCCCGGCGGCCATGCTGACGCGCACAGCTACATCCGCCGGAATGAGCGCCGAGCACCTGAGGGCACTTCCGATGAGCCGTCGCCCAGCCGGCAGATAGCCGAGTCGTATTGTGAACTTCGCCAATCGCGAACGAGCGGTCGCCGACAGCCCTCACGGCGGGAGCAGGAAGAACGTCAACTTTTTGAACCGCGGGCTGTCGGTCCCTATACCAAATCCGCGACAGAGCGCGCCGCGCGAATATCTCGGGAAGGCGCGCGTGGTCGCTAACACGGGCCCGCTCGGGCCTCCTTCTCGCACTTCGAACGCGCCAGCCAGGCTCAATAGCTCGCCGCTCACCATGGCGATTCCCGTCGGTGACATCGCTCCGTCAGTCTTCCCGCAAGCCGCGCGCTGACTGAGGCACTCCAAGGTCCCGACGCGGCATACTGAATATTCCCTCTTGGTTGTACAGGGGTCGAGGTCTATGCCGGTTGAATCAGTCTCGATGACCGCCGAGAGATGAAACATCCACGGCTCGGAGCTTTCTATCAAGTCGCCAGCGATCCCTGGGACGCACGTGAATCCTGACGTGCATCGGGTCGGCTTCTCCGGGCATGCAACGCCTCCCATGCAAGGCGATGAGCACGACATCGATTGCAACTTGGTCTGCCACTCGGTGGCCGTTGCGTTCACGCTTGGCGGTGGTCGCGTCTGTTCTTGCGGCGCGTTAGGGCTTCGCGCGTTCGAGTCTCCCTGCGACTGTCCCTTGGGCGACAGCGTGGAGATGTACCCGCCCGTAGTAACTCCTCCAACAAGCAGGACTCCGAAGGCCAAGGCCGCAGCGATGACCCCGAACGGTGGGACACGAGCGGCGGGCTGGACATCGCTGGCCTCTTTCGCGCTTTCCGTCCCCGTCATGACCGGTTACGGTACTCCACTTCGGTCTTGGGCGGATGCAACAATTCGACGTTCACGTACTGTGTACTGTTTGTGGGCAAGCACTGATGCTGCCAGCCGGCGATCTACGTGCGTCCTTTACGTGCCCTCGCTGTGGGACGACGCAGGCGGCAACTCAACTGGTGCACCCTTCCGTTCCGCTTCGAGCCATCCCGGCTGTCGACGCGGCTCGGATTGTCGCGCCGCCCTATCCGCAAGTTCCAGCAGCCCAAGAGCACCGCCATGCTGCGCCAGCCGGGTTCGGAAACACGCCGCAACAGCAGGCACTGGCACTCCACCAGCAGCAGTCCCACCCCGCGGCACTCGCGGCCCCGCCACCCGCCGCAGCGGGGCAACCCTACGCCGCGCCGTTCGCGCACTCGCCACCCGCGGCCGCCTTCGCGCACTCGCCACCCGCGCCGTTCGCGCACTCGCCACCCGCGCCGTTCGCGCACTCGCCACCCGCGCCGTTCGCGCACTCGCCACCCGCGCCGTTCGCGCACTCGCCACCCG
>JBDTJC010000053.1:0-5918 GCA_039936055.1 Polyangiaceae bacterium
TCCGGTGCGGGGTAGTCGTAGCTCGTGGCCTTGGTGGAGGGCACGGCGTTGCTGGGCTTCCAGCGGAAGGCGCGCGGTTGCATGGGGCGGCCGAGCGCATACAGAACGCTCGTCTCGTAGCTTGCTAGGGGCGGCGTGGCGCTGCCTGCGCGGTTCAAGAATGCCGGGTGATGCGAGCCACGGTCCAGCTCGACCACGCGCGTGCAACCGACCCGTAGCAGCGCCGCAGCGAGCGTGTCACTGGTGTCGTGCGTGGCGGAGGCCACGACAAGGCGATCGGTGGGCGTGATGCACAGCGCGGCGCGTCGACGCATGTCGCCGCGCTCTCTCGCGCGCGGTTCGACTTTTCCATTCTCGACCAACAGTGGCAACTGCACGGCTTCGTCTTGCGCGCCGAGCACAGGCGTGACACCTGGGGCTTCGATGCGTGCCGCCGTGCCCGGCGAGAGCACGAGCGTGGCGTAGCCGGAGCGTAGCGGGATAGTCGTGGTCGTGCCGAAGGCGAAGCCGTAGCGCGTTGAATCTGTGGTGTGCCCGAGGCCGATGGCCGCAATTACGCTGTGCTGTTCCGCTTCCTCCAGCGTGGTTTTTAAGCCTGGCGCGCTGGAAGCCACCGGTTCGCGCGTGCCCGCGCGGAAGCGGAATTCGACGTGTCCCGGCTCGAAGCTGGTCAGGTCAACATCAACGCTGCCCATGGCGAGCTTGCTCGAGTACACGCCGGGTAGCCACGCAGGCGTGGGTTGCGTGCCGCCGTCGGTCACCCAAGGGATGTCCGCGGCATCGTGCGGCGTCGCGTCCCTCACGGTAACGTAGAAGAAGTCCTTCGCGGACCAGCGCACGAATTTTTCGGGCGGGATGGTCATCCGGTCGTCGGCGAGCTTCAGGTGGTACTCGGCCTTCTTCGGGTTCACGACGTCCGTGTACACGAAGCCGCTGTGCGCGGGATTCATGTCTAAGTGCATCGCGTACGAGCAGCCGGCTTGGCGCAGCGCCTTGCCCAGCGTCGGGCCGTCGATCTCTTCACCCCAAGCGTAGTACAAGTGCCCTGCCGCAGTGACGCACAGTGCCGTGCGCTGCGTCATCACGCTGGTGCCTTCGATCTGCCAGCCCCACAAGCGGCGGCCGGTCGGGTTGGCCACGCCGTCTTCCACCAACGGATCGAGATTTTGCCGAAAAGACACGATATTCGAGGGAATTGCGTCGCTCGGCGGCCAGCTGCCGAGCCCAACCTCAGAAGCGTCGTTCACGATCACCGTGGCGCCGCCTTTCACTGGCGGCAGCAGCACGCGGCGATTGACCATCATGCCGTACGCGCCATGTTGCGTCTTGAACGCGCCGTTGAACGTGCCCACGACGCGCCGGTACACCGCCGGATCTTGTGGCAGATGGCCCTCACCGGGGGAGCCGGTGGTAGGTTTCGGGTCCTCGTAGCCTGCTTGCATGCCGAGCTCGAGCTGACGCATGTCCATTGCGATCAACACGAGCTCGGAATACGGCCGCTCCGGATCCGGGCGAATCACGGTGCGATAGAAGTACGCTGGCGGCTTCGAGCCCGGAGGCAAGCCGAGCATCGGCTTCAGGAAGCCGTACGTGACAGGCGTCCATTCACCTTCACCGGGCTTCGGGTCTTTCCAGATCGACGGCACGGCGGGCGGCGGCCATGAATCCGCGGCGTGTTCGAAGTCACTGCCGTCCAGCACTTTTGCGACGACTGGTTCTTGGGTGACCGCCTTCAACGCGCTCTCTTGCTTCGACGCGAAAAGCTTGAAACGAGTGCGCTTGATCTCGTCTTTCGCGCCAAAAACCTTATTTTCCAGCCAGGTGACCGCTTCCGGACCGACCTCTGCGCGCACGGTATCCACGAGCCAGAGGATGAGCGGCTTGGGCACGTGCACTTCCGGAACGACGCGTGCTGCGTACGGCTCGCCGCCGCCCTCCGCGCGCAGCGAGCGCTGCTCAGTTTCGTAGTGCAGCCCGCGGCCTTTGTCCCCGAGGTCGATGTCCAGGCTGGGCGGGTTGAGCGTCAGCTTCGCGCTTTGCGCGGGCACGTCCAAGACGATGTTGGTGCGCCCCAGGCCAGCAAAGCTGCCCGTCTCCTGATACGCGTTGATCGCAAGCAGCACGCGATCCAAAAATTTATCGGGCTTGTCAGCGCGACGAATGCCGTTCAAGTCCAGCACGCTCAAGCCTTGAATGCGGCCATAGGACAGCGTCGCGAACGTCGCGCGATTGCCGCGCGCTTCGAGCGCAGCATCATCACCCACGGGCGTGTCCGTCACGTTGCGTAGCGCACTCACGGACAGCGGTTGACCGTCGAGCGTGACGCGCACGCGGGCGCGGTACAAGTCGCGCGCGTCACCCGCATGCGGAGCGCCCAAGAACAGCACACGCCGCCCGAGCACCAGCTCTTCGAGGGCGCCCGGACTCTGCTCCCAGATCATCTCGTCCGGTTGGACCACCCCGCCAATTGCCCCGCCCAGCATTTTGGCCAGCCCTTCCACCGATCGTTCGGGGGGTTTGGGCACGCCACAGCGCGCCATCGTGGCGCACAACGCCACGATCCCGAGCAACAGCCCGCGCCGCTGGAAAAAGGCCGACGGAAACTTCATGACAGAGGCCCGGCGGGTCTACTTTCGGCACGCCGTCGGCGCAAGTACTGCGGAGTAATCGCGCGCCCCCCCCTTGTGACGAGTCGTGCCCGCTGTTAACCCGAGGGCGTCTTGGCTGCGAGTAATCTCAAAGTTCGGCTCCTGACCGCCGCGGTCGTCGTGCCGCCGCTGATGTGGCTTTTGTTTCTGGGGCCGGCCTACGGCTTCTTCCTGCTGGTGCTCCTGGCCGCCGCCATCACCGCGGACGAGCTGTTCCGGATGACGCACCCGGGTGACCTCGTGGCGCGGGCGATCGGCATCGTAACCACGCTCGGTGTGTCCGTGAGCTTGTACGTGTGGGGCACTGATCCGCGCGTGCTGCTGACGCTGCTCTTCGTAGTTCCGCTGCTAGGTTTGATGGTTCCGCTTTGGCGGCTGGGTGACATCACGAGCGCGGCGTTGCGCACGTTTGCCGGAGTGACCGGACCGCTCTACATCGGCGGCTTGCTGACCGCGCTCGCGCTCGTGCGACGCGACGCAGGCGCAGTCGGTCCGCACTACGTGTTCATGTGCTTGACGTTCGCGTGGCTCGCGGACACTGGCGGCTACTTCTTCGGTCGCTTCTTGGGCAAGACCAAGCTGTATGAAGCCGTCAGTCCGAAGAAGACGCGCGCGGGTTTCGTGGGCGCGCTAGTTGGCGCAGAGGTTGGCGGGCTGCTCGGCCATTTCTTCTATCTGCGCAGCATCCCGCTCGCGCACGTGATCCCGCTCGCGCTCGTGTGCGGTGCCTTGGGACAGTGTGGTGATTTGGTAGAGTCGCTATTGAAGCGCTCTACAGGCATCAAGGATTCAGGCTCGATCATTCCAGGGCACGGCGGAATGTTCGATCGCATCGACGCACTGCTGATCGTCGCTCCGGTGGTTTATGTTTACTTGATGTGGGTGGGCGCGCGGGTGTAGTCGTTGTCGCAAAGTCGGCAGCCTCGACTCTTTTTTGCCTGTTCATTGAGGGCTCGCGGCACTCCAAGGAGGGCAGGAGTTCGCGAGTATCCGGATGGGTTCTGCAACAGTCTTTTGCAGAAGATTGTGTTCGACGAAGCGTGCGGACTGACTACATTCCGCCGCGATGATTCGCGAAACCGAGCGGGCGCATACCGCCCGCTGGCGTCCTGGTAGTGGAATTCGTAACCCTCGTTCGTGGTCTCGCGCTGCGCTGCACCTCGCGCTGGTGTTCACCGTGCTTTGCCTGGCCCTCACCGCGTCTCGCTCGGCGCGCGCTTACCCGTGGATGATTCGCCACGACTATACCGGCTGCGCCACGTGCCACGTCGACCCCAGCGGCGGCGGCGTACTCACGGAGTACGGCTCCGCTCAGGGGGACATCCTGCTGCGCACTCACTACAAGCCGGACAACAGCGGCGACGTGAACTCGACCGCCGGTTTTCTGTGGGGGGCCGTCAAGCCACCTGCCTGGTTCCTGCCCAGCGCGAGCCTGCGCACCTTGGCCTTCGGCAGCAAAATCGGAAACGCCTCCTTCGCGAGTGATTTCGTGATCATGCAGGCCGATCTGCGAGCCGCGATCGTGAAGGGTGGGTTCCGCGCGTACGCGAGCGTCGGTTTCGTCGGCACGGACGGCTCACATGCGTCCGTCGCTGGTCCGCTCGTTTCACGGGAGCACTGGCTCGGGTGGGCCTTCGGCGCAAGCGGGATTTGCTGCTCAATCTGCCGGATACTCGTCAGGCCCACGGCGTGTTCGCGCGCTGGGCGCCGGTGCAACCCGTCGCGCTCCTCGCGGAAGCGGATCTCGTCGCGCACTCCGCGGTCTCCAGTACGGGCTACGCCACGATGTTACAAGCCGACGTCGAGCCCGTCCAAGGCGTGCACTTCATCGCCACGGGCGAGAACTGGCACAGCGGGGACAAGAATACGGGGACGTCTTGGAGCGGCTGGCTCGGCGCGGGCTGGTTCTTCGCACCGCATGCCGACGTGCGGCTAGATTTCGAAAAGCAAAGCCTCGCGCAAGGCGCCACGCAACTCGGCATCACCAGCGTGTTGATGCAGTTTCACGTGTACCTATGAACCAATTTCCTCTGGCAAAATCGCAGTGCGCGCAGCCTTTTAGGAGCAGAACGACCATGGCAAATCAAAGGCCCCTGCTGGCATTGTCCGCCATCGTGACTCTCGCCTGGAGCTCTGCCGCTCACGCGAAAGAGGAGTTCCCCGGGCAGATCGAAAACCAGTACAAGCTCGGCTATCAGCCGCCGTGCAGTGTCTGCCACACAGCTGACAACACCGGCTCGGCGACTCCGCGTACCGCGTTCGCGCTCGCTCTGCGTTCTCGCGGCCTCACTGGTTCGAACCAGACGCTCTCGATCGCGCTGAAGCAACTCGAGGCTGACGGCGTCGACAGCGACGGTGACGGCGTGACGGACATCCAAGAGCTGAAAGACGGCACCGATCCGAACAGCTCCGGTAACGCGAGCATCAAGGACGCCCAAGAACCGGGTTACGGCTGCGGTGGCACGCCGCCAACCGGGCGGGGCGGAGCCATGCAGGGGATCGCCGTCGCGTTGGGCTTGGCCTGGGCGCTGTTATTCCGTCGCCGAGTCCGTCCGTGACCGCAAAGGACCAACCCATGAAGAGCCCCCCAGGGTGATGTCCCAGCGGCGCCGCACACCGGTTGTACCGGCTCGTCGATCGCAGCGCCCGCGGGGGCGAGTGATGCCGCCGCATGGAGCGTCATCGCATTGGCCGGCGCGGTCATCGCGCTGCGGCGGCGCCGCGCCGCTCGCGGCTGATTGTGTCCTGCAGATACGCGAAAACGCCCAACGGTGTGTACCGTTGGGCGTTTTGAAAGCGCCGCTCAGTTGTTCAACGCGCCGGCAGCGACCCACGCTTTGAACGTTGCGAGATCAGCGGCGGGCATCTTCGGCCGTCCGAGGGGCATCGAGCCGTTCGACACGACCGACGTGACCTTGCTCAAGCTCCCCTTGACGCTCGTGTAGCCGTTTGCTTGCGACGAGAAATCGATGTTTTTCTGGCGTCCGGGATTGTGGCATTGCGACCCCGCGCAGTTGGACGAGTACTGCGAATTATTGAAGAACTTGGTGTAAATCTGGCTCCACGTTGGCGCCGTTCCTCCGCCGGTCCCGCCGGTCCCGCCGGTCCCGCCCCTGCCGCCGGTCCCGCTCCTACCGCCGCCTCCGCCAGTTGACTGGCCCCCGCGGCCACTCATCCCGCCGCTGTCACCCGAGCTTGCAGCCGCACCGCCACTTCCGCTCGCGCCGCCAACCGAGAAAGCGCCACCGCCTCCGCCGGGTTGGCCACCGG